>JAAVAF010000106.1 GCA_014804225.1 Lachnospiraceae bacterium | reverse complement strand
GAAAACTGTTGCGTATCAGCGAACTGGACGAGAGTTCAGATACATATACTATGTCAGCCTATCTGATTGCCCAGCTTGGAAAAAATTATACGAATGATGTAAATAACAAGATTACTGGAAAAGAGCTTGTCGAATTGGCATGGACTGTGATAGAGGATGCGCAATATATGCTTGGTGGCATTGTGACATTTTTGGAATCTGAAAATGATGAAAAGCTGTTATCATTTTATCGTGATAATCGTTTTTCGCAGTTTGATACCAGACAGACCACATCAGATACGGACGAATCGCATGAATTGGTGCAGCTTTTAAGGCTGCTATAATGTAACATGGCGTGCTTGGCACAAGAGCAATTTGTCGAATCCCGTCTGTCGAACTGTAATCGGGGTGGGGTAAGATTTTGAGCGTAGAGGGTTCACTGGGGCGACTGGTGGACTCTTCTTTTTGCAGTTTTTGGATACCACTGATAACGTGGCGATTGGGGATAGATGGACACAATTTGCCAAAAAGTTTAGTTATACAAAATATGTTCCTACAGAATGTAGACGCCATCAAAGAAAGCATTCTGTTAATAAAAAATAACTATCAAGAGTTTGATTTGTATACAAAATCAAGCAATATATTACAGATAAAAAATGGTGGGTTTCTAACAATCACTTGACGCAAACTCATGGCATTTTAGGCTTGAGTCTGAATGTTTAATAATATATAATTATAGAAAATAGAAGGAGCAATGATTGTGGATAGAGAAATCAAAGAAATCGGGCTTGAGTTATTAGTGCCATTTAAAATGCATTCTGGACAAATGTATGAAGGGGAACGACTGCAGCAAATGATGAACAGCATCAAGCAGTCAGGGGTAATAAGTCCGATTATTGTTCGCCCTGTTGACAGCGGTAAATATGAAATCATATGTGGTCATAATCGCACTAAGGCTGTAAAGGAATTAGGGTATGATAGCATCCTTGCGGATATTAGATATGAATTATCCGATGATGAAGCAGTACAGTTATACTATGATAGTAATCTCAATCAGCAGTCTTTTTCTGACTGGAGTTATTCACAGAGGATTGAAGCTGTAAAGTATTTTGAGAAATATATGAAAAAGAATTCCCGGCAGGGGAAACGAACTGATTTAGAAACGAAAAAATGTGCAAAGCAAGATGATGAAACTTATGTCCAAAGTAGACAGAAGTTAGATAGTAAGTCCAAACAAACAACAACCAGAGATAAAATGGCTAGAAGCCTTGGCATTTCTACAGCTACCTTGAGTAAGTATAGACGTATTGCAAAACTTCCCGATGATCTGACTCAATCTATTATTCGGCTGATTGATGAGAAGAGAATAACTTTTGACGCCGCTTATAGCATATCCGCGTTGGATAAATGTAACATTAAACTGCTTGTAAAGTACATAGATAAAGCTTCAGGAAAGAAGATTGATATGAATAAGTTGATGGCATTATGTGCCAGAAAAAAAGGGAATGTGCTTTCTCCTATACTGTCGAGAAGTGAATTTAAGGATATACTAATACAAGAAGATATAACACTGATACCAATGAGGTCCTGATAGATGTTAGACCATTTATAAGATGTTAAGCAGGAAAATCTTAAGATGAGTTACTCAAGTGCTTGGTGTCCACTTTAAAAAATCTAATTGCTATTGTTTTATGTATAAGATAATGGGCATATAGAATTACTGTATGCAATAATGCTTAGAACACTATAATTATATTTTTTTGTTGGAAAAGTGGCATATAATAGTATATTTTAATGAATACAAAAAACACTTCAATCCCTTATGGTTACTGGATTTGAAGGCAGTTACTTAAATTCATAATTTTGGTGAAGCGTTGCGCATTGCACAGGAAAATCTCGATTCGCGCAACTTCTATGCGTTTAACCCTGAGTTTGATAAATAAGATTATAGATTCTGCAAAAATTCCCGTATGGCGATATAAGATCATACGGGAGTTTTTTATTTAAGCAGATGCAAAAAGACAGTCAATATGATATACTGTCTACAAAAGCAGCATGCAGCACCAAACGACAAGAAGTTAATTAATCTATCAAACTGATAATGCAAACCAAAATCATATCAGAAAGGAATGAAACGATGGAACATTATTTTGGACAAGAAACACCGAAGTTGGGATTTGGCCTTATGAGGCTGCCCAAAGAAGCATCCGGAAAAATTGATATGGAACAAACAAAGAAAATGGTCGATTTGTTTATGGAGGCGGGACAGACCTATTTTGACACGGCATATGTTTATGATAGCGGCGATTCGGAGCGTGCGGCAAAAGAAGCGCTGGTTGACCGATATCCCCGTGAAAGCTTTACCTTGGCGACAAAACTTTGCGCGTGGATGGGAGCACATAATGAGGAAACCGCGAAACAGCAATTCTATACCAGTCTTGAGCGCACAGGCGCGGTATATTTCGATTACTATCTGCTTCATGCTTTGAAAGCAGATAATTATAAAATCTATGACAAATACCATATTTGGGATTTTGTAAAAGAACAGAAGGCAAAGGGATTGATTAAACATTGGGGATTTTCTTTCCATGCATCACCTGAAATCCTTGACGAAATTTTAACAAACCATCCGGACGCAGAGTTTGTACAGCTGCAGCTTAATTATGCGGATTGGGAGAATCAGGGCGTGGCTGCAAGGGCAAACTATGAGGTTGCACGCAAACACGGAAAGTCAATTGTGGTTATGGAGCCTGTCAAAGGCGGTGTATTGGCGAATCCGCCCCAAGCGGTTCGGGAAATTTTCGATAACGCAAATCCGGGTGCATCATATGCGTCATGGGCAATTCGTTATGTGGCATCACTTGACGGAATTATCACGGTTCTTTCGGGAATGTCTGATCTTGCGCAGATGAAGGACAACCTTTCTTATATGAAAGCGTTCGAAGCGTTGAACGAAACTGAGCAGGACGCAATTCGAAAAGCGCAGGAAGTAATTAACGGTGTGAAGTCTATCCCCTGTACGGGATGCCATTATTGCACGGACGGGTGTCCGAAACATATTCCGATTCCGGAAATTTTTGCGGCACGGAATAAACAGTTGGTGTGGGGACATCTTACGGAAGGAAAAGCTACATATGAACAGGCAGTGATAAATGCTGGGGCTGCCGGTGATTGTATTGCCTGTGGTCAATGTGAGAGAGCTTGTCCACAGCAGATTAAAGTAATTGACAGATTGAAGGACTGTGCAGGGACATTTGGGAAATAAGTGATTCTTTTTTGAACAGTTATCAATAACAGCCATGCAACAGAAAATCCAATAGGCATATAGTATAGTAAAAAGACGGAATGATTTTGATTATTCCAAATGGAGAGATATCATGAACAAACAATGCTTAGATCCGTGTATTGTGAAGTATCTTG
This sequence comes from Lachnospiraceae bacterium, assembly GCA_014804225.1. Lineage (GTDB taxonomy): Bacteria > Bacillota > Clostridia > Lachnospirales > Lachnospiraceae > COE1. The sequence goes on along the minus strand of JAAVAF010000106.1, from coordinate 7,235 downwards.
ACAGATTTTACTGTATTTTTGGCGAAATGATGAGAGGAATGACTGGCGCCGAATCAAACTGCAGCATTTCCCATAACTTTATTGTGCAGATGATACCGCATCACAAGGCGGCGATCGAGATGTCCCATAATATTTTACGGTATACTTCGAACAAATCCATACAGGATATTGCATCGGGAATTATCACAGAGCAAACCAAGAGTATTGCAGATATGGAGAAGATACTGGATTTTTGCTGTGGATATGAAAATTTGGCAGATGCGTTGGGGATTTACCAAAGCAAAACAAATGCAATTATGAATACAATGTTTTATAAAATGAGTAATGCGTGTGCGACCAATCAAATCAACTGCAATTTTATGCGGGAAATGATACCGCATCACGAGGGCGCGGTAGAAATGTCTAAAATCGCACTCAAGTTCGATATCTGTCCGCAGTTGGTGCCAATTTTGGATGCGATTATCACGTCACAGGAGCGTGGCATTTTACAGATGCAGAACCTTATGAGATGCTTAGGGTGTGAGCAGTAAGAAGAATGCAAAAATGTTTCCATAATATGTATATTTTATCAAAATAAGGCAATCCTTTTTATAAAGCAAATAGAAAGAAACGAACTGTTTGCGGATAGGAGGATTGTTATGATATTAAAACAGAAGGAAAAGGACGCGATTACGGAGCTGCAGTCACAGGAAAAAATCTGTGTGGAAAAATACCGCAGATATAAAGATCAGGCAAAAGATCCGGAATTGAAAAATCTTTTTGGAAAGCTCGAACAGGAGGAACAGAAGCATTACGACTCATTGGAGCAGGTGCTCAACGGAAGTGTACCCGCTTGCGACTGTAATGATTCGGATGGGGCAAACTATAAGCCACAGGCGACATATGATACGATGGCGCAGAACAATGATAAGCAGTCGGACAATTTCCTGGCAACAGACTGTATTGGAACGGAAAAGTTTGTTTCTTCTGAGTACAATACGAATGTATTTAAGTTCGCGGATGCGGCGCTGCGTAAGCTTTTGGCAGACATTCAGATTGAGGAGCAGAACCATGCGGAGATGCTGTATAAGTATAAAACAGCAAACGGCATGGCTTAACAGAATATATTTACAATATCTGCTGAAACGAGACTTTTATTTACAAAGGTCTCGTTTTTTATATGCAATAACGTTTTCATGGAATTATATTGAGGAATGTGATAGAATTATTAGTATTCATTAAATTTCAATAATGAGGGACATAAGAGTGAAAAAAGCAGTTTTTCTGAAAATGATACTGATTTGTATTATTAGTTTCAATGCGTGTACAAAAGTTGGGGAAAATAGGAATGTTATGCCGACTTTGTCTTCATCAGAAACGGCAAAATATATAAAATATGCAGAAGCCGAAGGGAGCGAATCGGAAAGTACAGAATCGGAAGAGATCTTATCAGAGCAAAAGCAGTGGAAAGTGAATCTATGCGCTGATATACCGCAACCTTATATTGAGGTGCTCCAACAATATGAACAATTCATGAATGCTGAGAATCGGGATATCAATGATGAGAATGTGCGGAGCAAATTTGAGGGTGGTGAATGGAAGGACTTGTATGATGAACTGTGTGCATCATGGTCAACATTTACAGAAAATTCATATCATTATGCCTTAAAGGATTTGACGGGGGACGATTTTCCAGAAATGATTATTGCTTATAAGGACACACCGGAGGTTATTTACCACTACAGTGAAACAAAAGGAATGGGAATGGAATGTGCAACCTCATATTTTCATATGACAATCTATGAGAACGGTATTGTTGAATATGTCAGCGCGGGAACGTATTCATCAACGACGTATTTGCAGTTTCAGGAAGATGTGGGGGAATGGGTTGTACAGGAAATCATTGCGTGTAAGGAGACAAGGGATGATTCCGGGAAATGGATTAATGAGGCATACTATACAGGAGACTGGGATGGTAATGGACGGCTTACAGATACAATATCGGAGGCCGAATATTTACAGATTAAAGAAAAATATGTTACAGAGCCTATGCAATTTGAATGGTTTCCACTCATTGAAAAAAATTAGTTGGACAAGTGAAGAAAAAATGGGAGGAGGTAACAGATGTTGCAATACGAAATCTTAAAGATACAAGAACATCCTGCGCTGAAACAGGATGCGGCACAATGGTTCCATGAAAAATGGGGAATTCCGTTGGAGGCGTATCTTGACAGTATGGATGAATGCTTGAATTGTACGAGTGCAGTTCCACAGTGGTATATTGTGAAAAATAAAGACGAAATCATCGGCGGTCTTGGCGTGATTGAGAATGATTTTCATGACAGAAAAGATTTGACGCCAAATGTATGCGCCGTCTATGTGGAACAGGCATACCGCTGTCAGGGAATTGCAGGAGAAATGCTTGATTATGTCTGCAAGGATATGAACAGCAAAGGAATTGACACTCTTTATTTAGTGACAGATCATACGTCATTTTACGAGAGATACGGGTGGGAATTTTTGTGTATGGTACAAGGGGACGGAGAACCGGATATGACAAGAATGTATGTTCATAGAATGTGAGAAGAGAACTGCCGATTCATGCATAAATAAAGAAAAAATTGACATAAAATGCGAAATGATATTTTTCAGTCAAAAAGTGAACTATGGTAAACCGGTTATGTAGTAGAAGTTACCATAAATAGGCGTTATGCAAGAAAAAATGCAAGTGTTATTTTTGCAGAAAGTTGAATTTGGGGAAAGAGCGGAAAATTTTGTCGTTTTTTTATGTGATACGGAGATTCATTTTTACAAATTTTGTGACGAAAATGACTGACATAGTCAAAAATAGTGGTATTGATATTATAGAAAATTGTCTCGCACTTAATACAAGATGATAACATATCGAGAAATACAAGTCTAGTATTATTTTTAAAATCTGGTATGCTGATATTGCCAGCAATAATTTATAGATGATTCTCAACGGAAGGGTTGATACTGTTTCTTAAGTTGTTTATAGAGAGAGGGCTGCTGCGATGAAAAGAATATTGAAGATATTGTTGGATTTATGAATTTTTCTAAGTATCGTTATTTTTTTAACAAGCATATATTTGTTCTTTCACGGTTCTTTTGAGATGTTCCCGACGGAGGAGCAGGAAGAAAAGGCGAAAATTTTTGCAACGTTTTTGGGCACTTTGAGTTTTACAGTGGGAGTGCTTCTTGCAAAATTGAGAAATAGACATGAGGGATAAAATAAGTAGTTGAACACGATGTAAAGGGTGATTGCAGTGAAAAAGATATTGAAGATATTGTTGGATTTATGGATTTTATTAAATATGGTTATTTTTTCAACAAGCAACCTTTGCTTTGTTTATGCTTCTTATGAGATGTATCCAACAAAAAATTCGCCCCCAAATGCGAGAACGCTTTTTCGCATTCTGTGTTTAGTAGCAGGGATTTTTCTTGCAATATGTAGAGAAAAATTTGGCAGGGAACAGAAAAAATGGGATGAAACATACGAGCGACAGATTCAAATTAAAGTTGATCGTGAAAGTGTATACATAGATGATGATGCTACAGTGCCAAATGAAAGAATAATAAACATATTGGAAACAGATATGCTATCGGATGTGGTGAAAAAGGTTGCAAGGCATTATCTGCCGCTAATGTCTAATTCAGTGTGGGCAGTCGATTCAGGGAAAGCGGTTATTGCATATATCATCATGGACGACCGAAATGCTTCGTTTTCATACGAACTCTGTTTAAGAAATCAGGTATTTTTGGAAACAAGAATAAAAACACTGCATTGTAGCTATTTTTCTGCCGATGGCAAGGAGTTTCCACCGATTGAAACTGCCAAACGCTGCATGGAAAACCGTTTTAAAGAGAAAATAAAAATCAAGGGCGGAAACTTATGTATTTGGGGAGAATTGGTTGGACAACGTCATGTTATTGAAATAATAGAATGGAACAATGAGGTAATCCGAATCCATTTTGCCGAGGGGTACTTACATATTTACCATCCGACAAACATTATCAATACAGAAAATCAACTGGTTATCGGAGATGCTCTGAAAGTATTATGGATTTGGTATGATTACAGAAATGCATATACGTATGATTACAGAAATGCACATACTCATGACTATTGTTATGTACGAGAATATACAAAAAACACAGAAGGAATAATTTTTCGAACAGAAGGAAAACAGAGTGAACAGAGTGAAATCAGTAATGATGACGGAGTGCTATTTCAGCCGACCAAAGAACAGGCTGTTAGTTTGGGGTAAAATTCAACATAGCATTTCACATTCCCGAAACAGGTTGTTGACTGCAATCTTGTATTCACTGTAATTCGAGGATTTGCGGATTTTTTTGAGGTATTTGTCTGACGCCTCAAAGCTTTCGATCAAGTATGTCCACAGGTCTTTCATCTTGAAAAGCGTTGGCGTTTCACCTGACATTTGTGCGGCATAGCCTTCGAATATTTCATCATGGAATGCCTTGAGGGTTTCTTTGGTAACATGAGCAGATTGCATATCGTCCGAGCATGAAACGCTGTTTATGTGCTCGCCTAACTGTGTAATTAACCCCGGATTTCTCAAAATGCCGCGTCCTATCATAATGCAGTCGGTTTTCGGGACAAAATCAAGAAGTTCTTCATAACTTTGCAGCGAGGTAATGTCCCCATTAAAACAAAGAGGAATATCTGGCAAAGCTGCGACAGCAGCCGCATATGCATCCTTATGCGGCGTGAATTTGTAAAGTTCTTTTTGTAACCGCGGATGAATGATCAACTCCTCCATCGGATATTTTTTGTACAATTCAAGAATATTTTCCCACTCATCAACTGATTCAACACCAATTCTGGTTTTAACGGAAATTTTCAGCGGTGACTGTTCATAAATCTCATATAAAAAACGCTCCAATTCATCAAGAACACTCAAAAAACCGGCACCGCGCTTTCTTGCCGTGACAGTACCGGAAGGGCATCCAAGATTGAGATTTACGGTAGTGTAGCCGTATTCTGCAATTTTGCGTGTAATCTGCAGAAATTCATCCGAGCGGTTCGTCAGAATTTGCGGAACAACCGTGATGTGCGCATTATGTTCGGGAAGAATCTCGTTCATTTCCCGACGGTTCATTTTCTTACTTGCAATAAACGGTGTGAAATATTTGTCAATGCCGCCAAAATAGTGATTGTAGGCGTTTCTGTAGATATAAGTCGTGATTCCCTCCATTGGGGCAAGGTAAAATTTCATAAAAGTTCTCCCATTTTCTAAAAATCAGTCAACAAAGCCAATGATTGTTTTATTATAGACTTTTATGATATGCGCGTCAAATACAACATGGATTCCCATTTTGACCTACTTTTTCTCAACGCTTTGTGATATGATAGTACTATAACCGCAAGGGGAGAATTGTGATATTGTGAACGCATACGCGATAAGTGAGGTATCATAATGGAATATTTGGAGAATACAAAAAAAGAAATTGACATTGGCGATATATTTATAATCCCGTTGTTTTTGCCATGGAGAAATCTGGAGGATTTGATTGATTACAGAAAATATCGGTTTCGCAAAGACGACATATACGCGTTCGGACGACTGATTGACATTGATATGGGAAACTGCAAATTGATAGAAGTTTTTCAGTATGTAGGGAAAATTCCCGAAACGCCTGAAATTATTGTTAATTCGGGGCGGATGTTTGCACCTGTATTTATGGTGCACGCATTCAAAACAAGACGTTGGCGTTTCTTATTCAGCAATCCGTATTATGACAAGTGGGTTGACTCTGATTATGAAAACATTACTTTTCGATACCCAGTACCACCTCCACGCATATGGAAAGGTGGTCAGGATGTCAGGATCACGCAACAACAATTCAATGAGCTGGTAGAGGCAGGTGTCGGAGATACCGTTATAAATGGCGGAGTAGGTATAGAGGACGATATTCGCTCCTTGTTGGCGAAACAGGGATTGGAATTAAATTATGAAAAAATTGTGGAGGAGCGCCAAAGTGAATATCCACAGCCGCGCGATAATGACAAAAAATTAAAACAGACAATTGCCCCGTTTCGCTGGATGTCGGAAAGCGGAAGCTATTCGTTAATCCTTGATGCAGGCATACTCAATCAGGAATGCTTTGAAAAAAATAATCTGTTAGGGAACGGATACGATTGGAAAAAGATTGCGTTGGCCTTTATGGAACAATACACAACAGATGCAAAGTCAAAATTTACATTTGATTGTGAGGCAGACACATTTTCGATGCAGTCCTCCTCAAAGAAAGCACTGAAAGAATTTGCACTTGCGTTTCACAAATTTACAACTGATACCAAGATTTTTAATGAATTATTGAGGAAAATAAAAAGTGACAAGGGATGATTTTTATGCGCAGCGAAGCTACGATGTATCAGTTATTTACGGATATTGCCAAATCGGACGACAGAATTTTAGCAGTATACATGAATGGTTCCAGAACAAATAGCAATGTTCCGAAAGATATCTTTCAAGACTACGATATTGTGTTTGTGGTAACTGCAACACAGCCTTTTATTGAGGATAAAAACTGGATCTGTCAATTTGGAAATATCCTCTATATGCAGTATCCGGACGAGCATCCGGATTTTCCGAGTGATAAAGAAAATATTTACGGATGGCTGATGCAGTTTGACGATGGTAATCGAATTGACCTTCATGTAGAAACAGCTGCACATGCCAAAGCGCATATCGGTGATGACAAGCTTTGCCGGATTTTATTGGACAAAAGACATATTTTGCCCGAAATACCGGAAGCGACAGATGCAGATTATCATGTAAAGAGGCCGACGCAAGCACAATTCAGAGCTTGTACCAACGAGTTTTGGTGGTGCACTAACAATTTAGCAAAGGGCTTGTGGCGCGAGGAAATTCCGTATGTACAGGATATGGCAAATTTTGTCGTCCGCAAAGAGTTGGAAAAGATGCTCTCATGGAAAGTCGGCATTCAGACAGATTTTCATGTGAGTGTGGGAAAGTCGGCAAAATACCTGTATCGGTGGCTTTCAGAGGACGAATATCAAAGCTATCTGGATACTTATTTTGGCGGGAATACGCAAGAGGCATGGAATGCCGTTTTTACCATGTGTGATCTGTTTGCCCGCGTTACGGAGCAAGTGGCCCAGGGATTGGGATATACTTATCCTGTTGCGGAAGGGAAAGCAGCAAGAGCATTTCTGGAATGTGTAAGGCAGTTGCCGAAAAATGCTG
>JAAVAF010000105.1 GCA_014804225.1 Lachnospiraceae bacterium | reverse complement strand
TCAATCTGAGCCTGCTCCGCGCTAAGCCCTTTCTCCTCCATCTGCACGATGGTCTTTAGCATTCTGTCATAGTCATAAGGAATAATCTTTTTGAACTTCGGCAGGTATTCGCCAAAATTGTCAAGAATTTTCTTACCCTTCTCGGAACCCGTGCATTCCACGTGCTCCTTTATCATTTCCTTCAGCTCGATTACATCATACTTATTCGTAATCTCGCTCATGGAAACCATTTCCTTATTTACCCTGATATAAAGGTCATTATCCTCGTCCAGCACATACGCGATGCCGCCGCTCATTCCTGCCGCAAAATTCTTTCCCGTACCGCCAAGCACAACCACACGTCCGCCGGTCATGTACTCACATCCGTGGTCACCCACGCCCTCTACAACCGCAACCGCGCCGGAATTTCTAACGCAGAAACGCTCGCCCGCAACACCGTTAATATATGCTTTTCCACTCGTCGCCCCGTAAAGCGCAACATTTCCTACGATAACATTCTCATCCTGTTGGAATGTGCTGCCCTTCGGCGGATAAACGATCAACTTTCCGCCCGATAAACCTTTTCCGAAATAGTCGTTGGAATCCCCCGCAAGCTCCAAAGTCAATCCGTTCGGTATAAATGCGCCAAAACTTTGTCCGCCCGCACCGTTACAACGCACCACGTAAGTATCGTCCTCCAACGTATTATAATAACGCTTCGTAATCTCCGAACCAAAAATCGTACCAAAAGCGCGGTCTGTGTTTGTTACATCAATCTCAATCGTTTTCTTCTGTTTTGCCTCAAGCGCACTGCCAAGCTTCTTTAATAAAACCTTCTCGTCAAGCGTCTTTTCCAGTTCAAAATCATAAACCTGTTTCGGATCAAACACTGCCTTTTCCTTCTGATAAGGATTGTTTAAAATCTGACTTAAATCGAGCGAAACTGTTCCTTCGGGCAGATGCTCCTTCATCTTTAGTAAGTCCGTATGTCCTACCAGATCATCAACTGTTCTTGCGCCGAGAAGCGCCATGTACTCCCGAAGCTCCTGTGCGATAAATTTCATAAAGTTCATCACATACTCTGGTTTTCCCTTGAAACGCTTTCTCAGCTCAGGATTTTGCGTCGCCACGCCCACAGGACAGGTATCAAGGTTGCAGACACGCATCATTACGCAGCCCATTGTCACAAGCGGAGCTGTCGCAAATCCAAACTCCTCCGCGCCTAAAATTGCCGCGATTGCAACGTCACGTCCTGTCATCAGCTTACCGTCTGTTTCGATACGCACCTTGTTGCGAAGTCCATTTTGAATCAAAGTCTGGTGTGTTTCCGCAAGTCCAAGTTCCCACGGAAGTCCCGCGTTATGGATAGAGCTCTTCGGAGCAGCTCCCGTACCGCCGTCATATCCTGAAATCAGCACAACCTGTGCGCCTGCCTTTGCCACACCTGCCGCAACAGTTCCGACGCCTGCCTCCGAAACAAGCTTTACGCTGATACGCGCATCTTTGTTAGAGTTCTTCAAATCATAAATCAACTGCGCCAAATCTTCAATCGAATAAATATCGTGATGAGGCGGTGGTGAAATCAAGCCAACACCAGGCGTTGAATGTCTTGTCTTCGCAATCCACGGATATACTTTTCCTGCCGGAAGATGTCCGCCCTCACCCGGCTTTGCTCCCTGCGCCATCTTAATCTGAATTTCCTGCGCACTAACCAAGTATCTGCTTGTAACGCCAAATCGTCCGCTTGCAACCTGTTTGATTGCCGAACAGCGGTTCAGACCGTCTTCGCCGATTACCATACGCTCTAAATCCTCGCCGCCCTCGCCCGAATTGGACTTTCCATGAAGCATATTCATTGCAATCGCAAGTGTTTCATGCGCTTCCTTTGAAATCGAACCGTACGACATTGCGCCTGTCTTAAATCTTGTGACAATACTCTCAACGCTCTCGACCTCGTCTATCGAAATGCCCTTCTTAGGGTAATTAAAGTCAATCAATCCGCGAATATTTCGTACACTATCTTCCGCAGTTAAAAGCGCGGAATACTGCTTAAACATCTCGTAATCGCCACGCTGCGTTGCCTGCTGCAAGAGATGAATCGTTGCGGGATTATATAAATGCTCCTCTGCACCGCCTCTCGACTTATGCTGTCCAGGACTGTCGAGCGTCAAATCTGTTGCAAGACCAAGTGGATCAAATGCAAGGGAATGCAAGTCGTCAACCTCTTTTGCAATATCCAAAAGGTTAATGCCGCCAATTCTGCATACCGTATTTGTGAAATATTTGTTAATCACTTCCGAATCAATTCCGACTGCCTCAAAAATCTGCGAACCCTGATAAGACTGGATTGTGGAAATGCCCATCTTTGACGCAATTTTAACAATGCCATGAAGGATTGCGTCATTGTAATCGTCCACTGCCGCATGATAATCCTTGTCAAGCATACCGTTGTCAATCAGTTCCTTGATTGACTCCTGCGCAAGGTACGGATTGACCGCGCAGGCGCCATATCCGATCAGCGTCGCAAAATCATGCACTTCTCTCGGCTCTGCCGATTCCAAAATCAATGCCACGCTTGTTCTCTTTTTGGTGCGCACCAAATGTTTCTGCATTGCCGATACTGCCAAAAGTGACGGAATTGCAACATGGTTTTCGTCAACGCCTCTGTCCGAAAGAATAATGATGTTGACGCCGTCCCTGTATGCGCGGTCAACCTCCACATAAAGGCGGTCGATAGCACGCTCCAAGCTTGTATTTTTATAATAAATAATCGGGATAACCTCTACCTTGAATCCTTCCCGCTTCATATTTTTGATTTTGAGCAGGTCGGTCGTAGTCAGGATTGGGTTATTAACCTTTAATACGTTGCAGTTCTTTTCCGTATCGTGAAGGATGTTGCCGTCCTTTCCTATGTAGACAGTTGTTGCCGTAACAACCTCCTCACGGATTGCATCGATGGGCGGGTTGGTAACCTGTGCAAACTGCTGCTTAAAATAGTGTGAAAGCTGGTGATGCGTTCTGGAAAGCACAGGAATTGGTGTGTCAACACCCATTGCGCCGATGCTCTCACCGCCGTTCTTTGCCATTGGAAGAATACTGGTCTTTAACTCCTCATAGGTATAGCCAAACGCCTTCTGTATGCGCTGTCTTTCTTCGTCGGAAAATTCTGGCACTCTCACATTTGGTATCTTCAACTCTTTTAAGGTTACAAGATTGGAATCGAGCCATTCACCGTAAGGACGGCGTTTTGCATACCGCTCCTTTAAGGTGTCATCATCAATAATCTCGCCCTTTACCGTATCGACAAGAAGCATTTTTCCGGGACGCAATCTGTCTTTCTTCACAATCTTTGCGGCGTCAATCGGAAGCACACCCACTTCCGAAGAAAGAATCAGCTGGTCGTCAGACGTGATATAGTATCTGGAAGGTCTAAGACCGTTTCTGTCAAGCACAGCACCCATAATATCTCCATCGGAGAAAAGGATTGACGCGGGACCGTCCCACGGCTCCATCATGGTCGCATAGTATTGATAAAAGTCTTTCTTTGCCTGCGACATTGTTCTGTTATTTGCCCACGGCTCCGGAATGGTAATCATCACAGCAAGCGGAAGCTCCATACCGCTCATGACAAGGAACTCCAATGTATTGTCCAACATCGCCGAATCCGAACCCTGTGCATTCACAACAGGAAGAACTTTATGAAACTCACGGCTTAAAAACTCAGATTCCATATTTTCCTCGCGGGCAATCATCTTGTCAACGTTACCTCGGATTGTGTTAATCTCTCCGTTATGTACAATAAAACGGTTCGGGTGCGCTCTCTCCCAACTTGGATTTGTGTTTGTGGAGAAACGTGAATGCACGATGGCAATCGCGGAAACATAATCCTTACTCTGCAAATCCTCAAAAAATGTCCGAAGCTGTGTCACGAGAAACATTCCCTTGTATACAATCGTTCTGCTGCTTAAAGACACGACATAGGTATTATCGGAACTCTGCTCAAACACACGTCTTGCAATATAAAGCTTTCTATCAAAGGCAAGCCCTTTTTCCACATTTGCCGGCTTTTTCACAAACGCCTGCATAATGCAGGGCATACATTCCACTGCCTTATGGCCGAGAACGGAAGGTACACAAGGCACTTCTCTCCAACCCAAGAACTCTAAACCTTCTTTTTCCACAATAATCTCAAACATCTTCTTTGCCTGATTGCGCTTTAACTCATCTTGTGGGAAGAAAAACATTCCGATACCGTACTCGCGCTCCCCGCCAAGTTCAATTCCCAAAGGCTTTGTCACCTTTGTAAAAAAGTCATGACAGATCTGCACTAATATTCCGACACCGTCGCCTGTCTTTCCCTCTGCGTCTTTGCCTGCCCTGTGTTCGAGATTCTCCACAATTTTTAAGGCATTTTCCACTGTTTCTCTTGACTTTTGCCCCTTGATGTTTACTACCGCACCGATACCGCAGTTGTCATGCTCGTATTCTGCTCTGTGAAGCGGTGCTTCGGGTACATTCATTTTTGCATCAAACATCTTAATAACCATACCTTTCCATTTCATTACATGAAAAAAGTAACCAAAAAACGCCTTTAACCGCCTTTGGTTACTTTAAGTTACAATCGCTGTATTTAGTAGTACTTTTTTGAACCACTATTCTTTACCATAGAATTATAGATAATTTTCATACGTTTGTAAAGAGGTATTTTGAAATTTGTTGCATTTTTTTAGAATATATTGTTTTTATATGTGCGTTTTAGTGCATTTAAGAGATTTTGTTTTACGGCTTCATATAATGAACCTGAACGGCTGCGGGAAGTTCGTCATATTGTACCTCGCTCCATTCAATAACACCGCGGACAGGTGCTACGGTTAAACAGAGAAATGCACCTTCTTTCAGCTCTCTTGATGCTCCGAATGTAACATCTTTTTCGCTGCCATTTTCGTTATAGGCAGGAAGCGTATAGGAATATGGCAATCCCCCTTGTAAATCAATTACTCCTCCGCGTGAATCCACCTGTTCTACTTTCTGATTGTCAATTTGTGTGTAATACTCAGCGCTGCCGGCTCCCGAAAGAAACCACATGCAAATACAAATAAAACCTACGGCAATTACGATACCAGTTCCCGTTCCGACAAATATTTTTTTCTTCATTTCCATATCCTCCAATTCCCATCTTTTTTGTTGCTTAACCTTTTGATATCTGCCATTCTATCATTTCATTCTTAAATTTACCTTATGAAAACCTTACATAAACCTTGTAATTTGAGAACCATATTACTATCATTCAGTAACTTCATGTTTACGCGTGACATTTTCCGCATATGATAGTATAATTTTAATATATTAAATTGTAAGAAAGGAAGGATTATATGCACGTATTTCAACCATTTCCACTGGAAGAGCTGGAATTTAATCCATTCAAAACCATCGGTCAGGATTGGGGACTTGTTTCCGCGGGAACGAAAGAGGCGGCAAATACCATGACAATCAGTTGGGGCGGTGTCGGCGTCCTTTGGGGCAAAAATGTTGCCTTTATTTTTATCCGTGACTCAAGATTTACAAAAGAATTTATTGACAAGACTGACTTTTTCTCTGTTTCCTTTATGGGAGCAAGCTATCGGGACGCACTCAACTACTGCGGATCACACTCGGGACGTGACTGCGATAAGATTGCGGAAGCAGGACTTACATGGAATTATAAGCATTCCATTCCGTTTATAGATGAGGGCGATTTCATCCTTTTATGTAACAAAATGGCTGCAGTGAAAATTACAAAGGACAGTTTCCTGCTGCCCGAAATTGAGAAATGGTATCAAGACGGCGATATGCACACGATGTATGTGGGCGAGATTATTGACATTTTGGCACGATAAAAAACGCAAGCTCGGCAGCTTGCGTTCAAAGAATTTGCTTTGCAAATTCTTTCCTGAGTATCACTACGATTGTCGCAATTTTCTATAGAATAAAAATCAGGGGGCTGTTGCAACAGCCCCGTCTTCATTTTCTTTTATACAATTTTATTTATCACGCACAAATCGCCTCTGACCTTTATGATCGCCCGTGTCCATTGCAAAACCATGCATATTTTCGTGCAGCTTCTCCCTTTGCTGCTTTTCAATCATTAAATGAATGTTTTTCTCGCATTCCGGACAATATCTGCCACTGCGAACTTCCTTTCCACAACCCTCACATCGCAAAAAGGATTTTGCGCCCTCAACGATTTCAAAGCGCGATTCTTTTAACATCTCACGGATAGCAGCTTTGCTCACGCCCGCATTTTTCTCAATCTCCACTGCTGACGCACCGGGGTTCTTTTCAATGTAATTGCGTGTTTTTCCGTAATTGTCATAATCCTTTTTTTTGCATACTTCGCAGATGTACTCTCCCAATCCTCTGTATACCAATACGTTGCCACAACTTTTACAAACTGTCGGTACATCATAAACCTGTACATATTGAAATAGTTTTGCATTATCCATACAGTATCCCCCTTCCACCTTATGCAGATTATCCGTTTTGGCAAAGCATCTCCCGAATTTTACGACTCCATGGTCGAAATTCATGCTCTAGCACTGTTCATTCATAATCATCCGTTCGAAGTCATCGGCGGGAACAGGCTTGGAATATAAATAACCTTGCAGGAATGAAACGCCTATACTGCGAATGATATCTTGAATTTCTTCCGTTTCTACGCCTTCCGCTATGGTTTGTATGGAAAGCTTTCTGCACATATCTACAACGCTTTCAATAATTGCCATGTCTGCCATATTTCCTTCACGGATCAGACCACGCACAAATTTCTGGTCTATTTTTAGGATATCCATGTTGACATCATGCAGCAAACCAAAAGATGCATACTCTGTTCCAAAATCATCCATTGCAATTTGAAAGCCAAGTTTCTGAAGCTTTTCGAACTGGCGGGAAAGCATATCCGTATCTTCCGCGTTACAACTTTCTGTAAGTTCAACTGTGACAAGCCGTGGATTCACTTGCAATTCTTTTGCTTTTTCAATCATCTTGTCGATAAAATCTCCATCCAACAATTGTATATAAGATACATTAAAGCTTACGGCAATATTATTGTATTTTTTCTGCCACACGGCGGCATGCCGAAGCGCCTCTTCCATAACCCAGAAACCAACTTCCCTTATTTCCCCGCTGTTTTCCAAAAGTTTAATAAATTCATAAGGCGTTGCGTCCTGTATTTCCGGTGTTTTCCAGCGTAATAGGGATTCACATTTGACGATCTTTTTCGTTTTTGCGTCAAGAATCGGTTGGAAATATAATTCAAAGCCTTCAAAATTGTTATGTATGCTTTTGGTCAGCGCTTCGTGAAGCTGACTTGTACGGTAATGACGTTTCGAGATTTTCTCAGAAAATTCAGAAATCCATCCTTGTTTCTGCTCCTTGGCATATTCCAATGAATGTTCCAAATTACTCATCAATGTATTGAAATCCGTTCCGTCTTCCGGATAGGATACAACACCCGCCGAAACGGAAAAGCTTTTGAGCCCTCTGATATTGATGCAGTAGTCATTAATGTTTTCAAAGATCTCACACAATTCACCTTTCGAGCCGTTGGGAGACAAAATGATAAATTCATCGCCTTGAAGACGATAAACCCTGTTATTTTTACCCGCAAACTGTTCAAGGCATTCCGCCAATGTAACCAGTACTTTGTTTCCGTACAGAAAACCGTTTGTGTTGTTTATCTTCCGAAATGCGTTTATACCCAAAAGAAGGATTGCACCGTTCCCTATAGAAAAATCATATTTCTGCATTTCAAAACTCGTCAGCAAATGCGTAAGCGGATCATATTTATTCTGATTGTCAAGCCGCGTCATAATTCCCGCAAAAACAAGAGGACGTCCGTCTTCGTCGGAAATCACGCTGCCTTTACATTCCAGCCACACATAGTCATTATATTTGTTTTTCGCGCGGTATTGGCAGCTGTGACGACTTGACGCACCGGAAAATACCGCTTCAATATCTTTCAGATATAGGTCGCGGTCATCGGGGTGTACATGCTCCATCCATTTGGCACCGGCGTTTTCTATGTATTCACCTTCAAGGTCGAAGTAATCCACGGTATTTTTTGACCATCTGGATAAATCCGATTGCATATCACATACATAAATGTAGATATTATCAGAAGCATTTGCAAAGGATTCAAACAATTCATTCTGTAAAATATTTTTTGCCATCTGCAATTACTCCCTTCAAAAAAATATGGTATAATGTCTATCGACATTATACCATATTTTTTATAAAACGTGAATATCATAATATATTAATTTTCAAATTCCATTTTTATAACAATTCCTTCAGAATCTGATTAACCATACCGGGATCTGCTTTACCTTTCATCGCTTTCATCGTCTGTCCAACCAAAAAGCCGATTGCTTTTTCCTTTCCATTTCTATAGTCCTCCACAGACTGCGGATTTGAAGCAATGACCTCCTCGATTGTCTTTCTGAGCGCACCTTCGTCATTTACGGTTTTTAGTCCTTTTTCTTCCACGTACTGTTCCGGGTCAATGTCCTCTTCAAACATCACCTCAAACACTTCTTTCGCAACAGACGAATTGATTGCCTTGCTGTCAACAAGCGCAACCAGCTTTGCAAGGTTCTCGGGAGAAAAGTGGATATCCTCTGCATCCATGCTTTTCTCTTTCAAAAGGCGAAGCGTTTCCCCCATCAGCCAATTTGATACCTTCTTCGGCTCATGACAGATTGCAACGGTTTCCTCAAACAAATCCGCCATATGCTTTGAATCTGTGATAATGCCGATATCATACTCAGGAATACCAAACTCTTTCTTATAGCGCGCCATCTTCTCCTCACGAAACTCCGGCTGGCTATTTTTGATTTCCGCAAGCCATTCGTCGCTGATATATACAGGCACCAGATCCGGATCGGGAAAATAGCGGTAATCCTGCGCGTCCTCTTTCGAACGCATCGCATAGGAATACTCCTTATTGTCGTCCCATCGCCTTGTTTCCTGTATCACCTGCTGCCCCGACTCAAGTAAATCAATCTGCCGCTCCCGCTCGTTTTCAATGGCGCGTGTGATGGCACGAAACGAATTGAGGTTCTTCATCTCGGTACGTGTACCAAACTGCTCTGCACCCACTTCCCGCACAGACAGATTGACATCGGCGCGCATCGAACCTTCGTTCAGCTTGCAATCCGACGCACCCAAATACTGGATTGTCATTCTAAGCTTTTCCAAGTAAGCAATGACCTCCTCGGCACTGCGCATATCCGGCTCCGATACAATCTCGATCAGCGGCACGCCGGAACGGTTATAATCTACAAGCGAGCAGTCCTCCCACTCATCGTGAATAAGCTTTCCCGCATCCTCCTCCATATGAATCTCATGGATCCCGACCGCTTTTTTCCCCTCAGACGTTTCAATCTCCACATGTCCGTTTCTGCAGATTGGCAGATAAAGCTGACTAATCTGGTAATTCTGCGGATTGTCAGGATAAAAATAATTCTTTCTGTCAAACTTGCAGTACTGCGTGATTTCACAGTTTGTCGCAAGTCCTACTGCCAACGCATAGTTGACTACCTGTTTATTGAGCACAGGAAGTGTTCCCGGCATTCCTGTACATACAGGACAGGTATGCGTGTTTGGCGCTCCACCAAATGCTGTCGAGCAGCCGCAAAATATTTTTGTCTTGGTCGCAAGCTCTACATGAACCTCAAGACCAATCACTGTTTCGTATTGCTTTGCCATTTTCTCCCTGTCCTTTCCTAATCTTCCATGCCAAACGCGCCGCGCAGTTTTTCATAGGTATACGCTGTCTGAATCAGTTTTTTCTCCTGAAAGCTGTCCGCGATCAGTTGCAAGCCAATCGGAAGTCCTTTCGAATCTTTTCCGCATGGAACGGAAATTCCGGGAAGTCCTGCAAGGTTTACCGAAATGGTATAAATATCGCCAAGATACATCTTTAACGGATCAGATAAACTATCGCCAAGTTTGGGCGCAGTCGTCGGCGCAACCGGTCCGAGAATCAAATCATACTTTGCAAAAGCATCGTCGAACACTTTTTTTATCATCGCTTTTACTTTCAAAGCTTTCAGATAATAAGCATCATAATATCCCGAGCTTAAAACAAACGATCCAAGCATGATCCTGCGCTTTACTTCCGCCCCAAATCCCTCCGAGCGCGTCTTTTTATACATATTGTGCAGTCCGTCAAATTCCGAGGTGCGATAACCGTACTTCACACCGTCAAAACGCTCCAAATTCGAGCTTGCCTCCGCTGCCGCTATGGTATAATACGTCGGAATCGCATACTCAACAAGGCTTAAATCAAACTCCTCCACAACAGCGCCTTTCCCTTCTAATGCCTTCGCTGCAGCGAGCACTGCCTCTTTGACCTCCGCGTCAATTCCCTCGCCGAAATAATCCCGTGGAATTCCGATTTTCATACCGGAAACATCTTCAACCAAAGCCGATGTAAAATCTGTATCCTCACACTTCACGGACGTAGAATCCTTTGTGTCGTGTGTGGCAAGTACCTCAAGCACTGTGGCACAATCCGATACATTTTTTGTCAGCGGACCAATTTGATCTAAAGACGAACCGTATGCGATCAGACCGTATCTTGAAACCGTCCCATAGGTTGGCTTTAGTCCTACTACGCCACAAAAAGATGCCGGCTGCCTGATGGAACCGCCTGTATCAGAGCCTAATGCAAAAAAACATTCGTTCGATGCCACTGCCGCTGCCGAACCGCCCGAAGAACCACCCGGTACATGTTCCAAATTCCACGGGTTTTTCGTTTCCCCATACGCAGAGGTTTCAGTAGTTGATCCCATCGCAAATTCATCCATATTCGTCTTTCCGATGATTACAGCACCCGCCTTTTCCAGATTGATGACCGCCTCCGCCGAAAATGTCGGAACAAAATTTTCCAATATTTTTGACGCACACGTGGTCAGCATTCCCTCTGTGCACAAATTGTCCTTGATTGCCACGGGCACGCCCGCAAGCGGTCCTGTTAAAACACCGGTTTCAATCTTTTCCTGTACCGCTTTTGCCGCCGCTAGCGCAGCCTCTTTATCAATTGTGACATAAGCATTGATCTTGCTTTCCGTCTCCTCTATTTTGGAAAGCACCGCCTCCATCGCCTCTACGGCAGTCACTTTTCCCTCTTTTATTGCCGCCGCTAGCTCTACGGCGCTGTATGATAATAGATTCATTTAAAATCCTCTTTTCCTTTTCATTTCGCAACCTTCTGGATTTACACTGTCATCGGCACTATAAACATATGTTCTTTTTCTCCCGGCGCATTCTTTAACGTCTGGTCACACAGATCCCCGTTCGTCACCACGTCCTCCCGAAAAACATTCTGCACGGGAAACACATGGGACATCGGTTCAATCCCAGTCGTGTCAAGCTCCCCAAGTTTATCAATGTAATCTAACATCTTCCCCATATCCGCCTTCGCCTGTTCCTTCTCCTCATCCGAAAGCGCAAGCTTCGCAAGAATCCCTACATAGTCTATTGTTTCATCTGAAATCACATTTGCCATTTTCCTCACCTCTCCAAACGAAACTTAGAAAATCTTAGGTGATGTACTTTATCACCTTAGATTTTCTTTTCGTTTTTTAATCCCGAACCTTAATATGCACTTCTCGAAGCTGCTGCTCCGTCACATCGTTCGGCGCGCCACACATCAAATCCTGTGCGGAACCACTCATTGGAAATACAATTGTTTCTCTAATATTCTCCTCATTCTTTAACAGCATTAACATTCGGTCTACCCCCGGCGCCATTCCCGCATGAGGCGGAGCGCCAAACTGGAACGCCTGATAGAGTGCGCCAAATTTTGCCTTTAGCGTTTCCTCATCATAACCCGCAATCTCAAACGCCTTCACCATAATATCAATATCATGATTTCTGACCGCGCCGCTCGAAAGCTCGACACCGTTGCATACAATATCATACTGGTAAGCCAAAATCTCCAATGGATTTTCGTTTTGCAGCGCCTCTAATCCGCCCTGTGGCATCGAAAACGGGTTGTGCGTAAATCCTATCTGCTTTGTATCAGGATCAAGCTCATACATTGGAAAATCGTTTACATAACAAAACCGATACGCATTCTTCTCGCACAAATCAAGCTTATTTCCAATCTCGATTCGGAGCTGTCCTGCATAATAGTTTGCCCGCTCTTCTTTATCTGCAATAAAGAAAATCGTATCCCCCGACTCAAGCGCAGCAAGGTTTGCAAACTCCTGTTTCAATTCCTGCGGAATAAATTTATCAATCGGTCCCTTATAACTCATATCGTCCGCAATCTCAAGATACCCAAGTCCGCCCATGCCAAGTCCTGTCGCAAAACTTAACAGCTTTTCATGAAAACCTTTCGACATCTCGGCATGCACCTTGATCGCACGCACTGTCCTGCCAAGAAACGGCTTAAAACTGCACTTCTGGAAAAAGTCCGTCACATCTATAATGCGAAGCGGATTTCTAAGATCCGGCTTATCCGTGCCAAATTCAAGCATTGCCTGTTTGTAGCTGATCACAGGGTAAGGCGCTTTTGTGACTGCATACCCTTCCGGCGCAAACTTTTCAAATGTGGCGGAAAGCACCTCTTCGCCTACCCGAAACACATCTTCCTGCGTCGCAAAACTCATCTCGAAATCCAACTGGTAAAACTCTCCCGGTGAGCGGTCCGCACGCGCGTCCTCATCACGGAAACAGGGCGCGATCTGAAAATATTTGTCAAATCCCGATACCATCAAAAGCTGCTTATACTGCTGTGGCGCCTGCGGAAGCGCATAAAACTTTCCCTTATATTTTCTCGAAGGCACGATATAATCTCTCGCCCCCTCCGGTGACGACGCGCACAAAATCGGTGTCTGCATTTCAAGGAAACCAAGCTCCGTCATTTTCTGACGTAAAAAGCTAATCACCTGTGAACGAAAAATCATGTTATCCCGCACCTTTGCGTTTCTTAAATCAAGATAACGGTACTTTAAGCGCACATCCTCCCTCGTTTCCTTAGAAGTCATAATTTCAAACGGCAGCTGATGATAAACCTTTCCGAGAATCGTCACTGTCTTTGCCTCAAGTTCTATCGTTCCTGTTGGTATCTTTGGGTTATAAGTCTCCTCATCCCTCTTTTCGACAGGTCCCTCAATGGAAACGCACATCTCCTTTGTAATACCATTCAAGAGCGTTGTATCGCGCATAACAACCTGCAATACGCCGTACATATCCCGCAAATCAATAAACGATACACCACCATGATCCCTAATATTTTCTACCCAGCCCGCAACCTGTAAAGTCTTGCCAATATGCTGCTCACCAATCTCCTTCAATGTAAAATCTCTGTACATTTTTCATTCCTCCTCAAATCCAAGTCGAGTTGGGAAGATTTTTCTTCCCAACTCGCCGCGCGACCCATGCGCCGCTTCAGCGGCATACTTCCTCTGCATGGGGCTGTGCATGACAAGGAACGTCCCAAGATACAGATGTACCTTGGGACGGGATAAGCTTCATATTTGACAATGCATCACAAAAAACATCTATATACCTGTGACGCCGTCGTCTTTCCTTTTCATAAAAAATATGTAATTCCTATAACTTTATACATAATAACATACAAATCAGACACTTTCAAGCATTTTTTACAATTT
>JAAVAF010000104.1 GCA_014804225.1 Lachnospiraceae bacterium | reverse complement strand
TCAAATGACAACGCCTTTACATAGTCCATAAAAATATCAAAACGTCCGTTCGACACATCGTTTCCCTCTTCCCGTTTCTCATCATTGTCGTTCTCGTCCGTATCCTCGTGCGCCGTCCGCAGATCCATTCCCGCAAAGTCATTTTCAGTGTATACAAGATACTGCTCCTGCGACAATCCGATACCAAATGCCTCCTCATTGTTTTCTTCCTCGTCCGCAGCAGCTTCCTCCTTCTGAAAACGTCCAAACAAAGTCGAAAAGAAGCGCGGCACTGTCATATATTTATCGGAGTCAATGGGATCACCCCTGTAAATCATAAAGCCTCTGTCCTGATGCTCAAGGTCATACCGAATCGGCTCATTAATTACCGCCGGTATCATTCTGACTGCGCTGAATACAAGCGGAAAACACAACAACGCCATGAGCAGCAAAACGCCGATTTCTTTCCATACATTAGAAGGCAGCTTATGAAACGCAAACGCCGCAAGCGCCACCACTAGTCCCACCGTCACAAATGCGGAAAGATACGCTGTCCTCGACATTGTGAGAAAAATGTATCCCGCTGCCACAGACACCAGAAAACACTCAACCGGACAGCACACAAGCATATTATTCCGCGCTTTGAGCGATCCAAACAGCTTACCAACAGCCACGCCAAATACGACCGCAAGATACATTCCTGTACAAGCAACCGTGTGAAAAATACCGCCATAGCGATAGAGCATCCAGTAGTGGTGTGGTCTATGAAGAAAACAAAACAGTACCACAAACCCAAAACTGAGCAATATACCATTTACAAGATTCTTTAAAAATCTGCTTTTTGCTCCAGGCGTAAAACGCAGAAAAAACATTGTCACAAAGGGCAATGTCGCTGTATAAACCCATGTTTTCTCAAATTGATAGAAATACATCAGCGCAGAAAATACAATCCATAAAACGCCATATATGATTTGAAATACACTCGGCTTTGTAAAACGGTATTTGCCCCGACACAAGGTTTTGAACCATGCAATCAAAATATTGAGTATCAAAAATCCCCACGATACCACGACCGCACAAGTCAAAACAGCAAGCTCATGCTCGTTTGTACCTTTCTCAAAGCCCCTACAATGCATGACAGACCCTATGATTGACCCAATCAGCCACAAAGTGCCAAACATGTTCAAAAACTGCTTTTCACTGTATGTCATCAAAAACGCAATTGCAAGAAAAATCAGCATCCAACGCGTGTTTGTATAATGATAGTATTCCCTATCTGCGTTGACATATTGACACAAAGCATAAAATAAAAGCCCAAAACTCACCGTCTGAATGTAATTTCTCCAAATCAGCGAAAGCTTTCTCGCAGCGGTAAGTTTTGTTTTTTTAGGCGGCATCGGATACCAGTCACGCAGCCAGATTGCAAGCAGCAGCCATGCAAGCCCCACTGTGATTGCAACGGCAAAAAAAATCCTGTCCGCCACGCCGCCGCCAAAGCGGTTTAACACCACCGAAAACATCAATAAAAAGAATGCAGCGCCTGCTGCCGCCACACTTGCGGCAATCCGCGCATAGCGAGCATATCTTTGATGGTTCTGTGAAAGCCGACTGTCATATTGATACAATGCTGCTGCCACAATCAGATATACTGCCGCCGCTGCCGCCAAAATCACTGCATCATACAGCAAAATATCAAACGCGCTAAGTTTTTGGGAATAATCAAAATCCGCAATCAGTGAGACATCATCATTGATAATACCATCAATATAGAGCGTCCCGTTTTCCGTCTGCCCAAGCAATCCCCTGTCCGCAACAGGAAGCTCAAATTCTCCGTCACAGAACTCCTCCGCGTCCTCATCATAGGTGACAAGCATTTCATAATAGTATGCTTTCTCCGGCGTCACCTCCATGTCGGGTGTTGCCAGCAAAAATCCGTTGTCCGCAATATCCTTGCAGCAACGCTGTTCTTCATAGATGCACGAAAAATTTTCATCATACAATCGAAAGAGCACAAAATCCGAACCATCACTTCGATCCGGCAGCCTGCATACCATATACAGTTTCATTGCGTACAAACGTTCTTTTGCGAAATAAACCGTCTGAAGTTTCTTATCCTTAGCCGTAAATGCATCTCCGCCAAGATTTTGCAGCTGCGATGTTGTATATGCATTTTGTTTCGAATACGTATGTTTCTGCACTGCCCCTTGCGGATATATGCGAAGCAGCATGATAAACGCAAGCGTCACGATTACAATTTGAACAATCGCGTTTCGCTTAATATGTTCGATGTCATTGACTGTGTGAAAGAGCATCTCCTTAATCACAGGCTTTCACCATCCTTTGCGCCTGTTTCTTCACGTATCACATACTGTGGAGAGCGATTAATGCTGATGTAAATGCGTCCGATATATTCACCAATCAGACCAAGCATAATCATCAACATACCGCCGATAAATACAACCGCCGCCATCAGCGAACTAAAGCCCATAGGTACAGCGGGATTGACGAATTTTTTGATAATCGTATAAGCGCCGTAAATAAATCCCGCTACTGCAAAAAGCACACCGGTTGCTGTTGCAATCCGAAGCGGAAGAATGGAAAATGCCGTGAAACCGTTAAACCAAAGGGAAAGCAGCTTTCGCACGGTATAGCCGGAGTTTCCAACCTCCCTACATCTGTGATGCACAGGCACATTCGTAATATTCTTTGTGGCGCGAAGCACAAGACCGATGACATAGGGATAACTGTGCTCATATGCAAGCATACTCTCAACAACAAATCGTTTTGCCGCAAAATAGCTTGTCAACTGCAATTGTTTTGGTTTCCCCAGCATAATTCTTGTCATCACATCATTCATACGGCTTCCAAAGTTTCGAAACGCGCTATGCTTTTTTGAATCATAGCTTGCATATACGACATCACTGCCTTTTTCAATCGCTTCGATAAGCTTTCCCACCTCGTTTGCAGGTGTCTGTCCGTCATCGTCGAGACATACGACAATATCACCGTCTGCCCTTCGAAGTCCTGCCATAATTGCTGCATGTTGTCCGAAGTTTTTCGCAAGACCGATGCCTGTAACATTGTTATTTTTTTCACAAATTTTTTGAATTACTTCATAAGTCTGATCAGGAGAACAGTCATTTACAAGCACAATATCATACTCGTAAGCAGTCAGTTCTCTCATTGTATTGATAATTTCCGCAACCACTGCCTCAATGGTATGTTCACTTCGGTAGCAGGGTATCACAAAGCTTATTTTGCTCATCTTCTATATTCCTTCTTTATCCTTCTTTCCTCGAATTGATCGCTCCGAAAAAGATCAAATCTTCATATCTCCCATCCAAAAACAGTTCCTCCTTAAAATATGCCTCCTGTGTATATCCCACCTTTTCATGCATACGTATACTTGCCTTGTTATATGCCAATACGCGGGCACTAACCTTGTGCAGACCAAGCACTGAAAATGCATAATTCAGCATAAGCTTGGCTGCCTGTGTACCAATTCCCTTTCCATATGCCGTGTTGGCACCAAGAAAGATTCCCTCCTCCGCCTTGTTGTTTTCCTCGTCAAAGTTTTGAAGGTATATCGAACCGAGCGGTACGCCGTCTGTCTTGGCACATATGATAAACTGATGTACCTCCCCCGCAAAAACCTTGTTTTCCAGCCAATCCATGTGTTCCTGCACACTGATATGTTTTCGATAGATAAAGTTATTGACAACTTCCGGCGAATTGCGCCAGCTAAGCACAACCTCCGTATCCTTGGCAGTAATCGGTCGCAAAGAAACAGTTTCCCCCTCAATCCGCATTGCGTTATCCATTGGTTTCATGTTTATTCATCCTCCAATATTCCACAACCCACGCTTATTTTTTCTTTAATCCATACACGAAAAATGCCGTTTCCCCGCTGTCTGTGTGTATTTCATCAATGCATTCGCACACGATATTGATGTTGCGCCTGCCATAATAGGTTTCCAACCATTCAACATCGCGGTTTGGCGCCGCCACAAAGTACACTTTCTTTTGCGTTAGCGATTGCTTCAGCAATGCGCTCTGCAGATCCCGAAATCCTCTGTCCGCGAGCTTTTGCCGTGCAATCGGGCTTTTTGCAAGCCACCCTCCACAATAATCGAAATTTTTATAGGAATGATCCACATCGCAAAATATTTTTTCCGAATAAGATGCCCCTTCATACGAAGTCGAGGAATACACATCAATCACGTAATACTGCTCCTCATTTTCACGACAGTAATGCATCAGCGCATACCACCGTTCATCCGCACGTTCCCTCGCCTCATACTCACTGTTTACGCGCAGAAAGTTCTTTGCAAACATCACAGTCAGCATAAAAATCACAATCAGATACACGGTCAATGCCGTCACTTTCGGCTTTTCTTCTTCCCCTGTTGCGGCAAACCGCCGTATATCATTCATGCCAAAGCCAATGATGCACGCAAGCTCTGCCATAATGAGCGGCATCGTCACTCTGTCAAGAAGTCGGTCTACCATATATAAATATAACCACAAAACACTTCTTATAAGCAAAAGTAACGCTATTTTGGGCGCTATCCTGCCAAACGCCTTCCAAAACTGTCCATTTTTTGCCGCAGGCACAAGGCATAGAAGCAGATAAATCAAGTACGCTGCCACAACGGCAAAATCCGCCGCCGAAGCGTTATGCAATAATTTATCTTTGTACAGCCATAACGCTTCTCTTACACTGTTTTTACTCACAAAGCCAAATGTATTGTTTAATCGCCCTTTCTGATATTCCGCAATCGATTCCAAAAGCCATGTGTCAATGGAGTCGTCAAGTGCAAAGTTATAGTTTTCAAGCAGCGTGTAGGATTCTCTCGAAAGACCTACCGACTCATAAAAGTCAATATTTTGTTCATAATCGGGAATGTCATAAAAGTCATAGAGTTTTGTCCTTGCATCGAAAAAGTCTCTGAAATTGCTCCATTCGTTTCCGTGATACGCAAGGATATCCAAACTAAACACCGCAAGCATGCCAAGCAGCACACCGCCAATCAGCATCAAATATTTCCAAACATTCGCCACCGTAAAAATTTTTTCCTCGGACGCCCATTGAAACACTCCCGCATACAACACAAACGGCATCAGCATCAGGCAGATTTCTGTGCGGATCATAAAGGCAAGCACCACCAACAAGAGCGGAATGATATTTCTTCCTTTTTTTGGACGACTATCGGACGTGATAAACAAAAAAATTGCGCACATCATGCATACTCCTGCCGTCACACTGTACTGTACAATCACAAGCTCGCGCAAAAACAAACCAAAGAACAGAAAAAACTCCGCAAGAAGCGCCATAATACGACCTCTTGTGGTCTTAAAAATCGCGGTAAGGCGGACTGCAATCATTACTACCGCACCAAACTGGCAGACGCACAAAAACAAGCCATACCATGCAACATTTGGTACAACCTTGTACAAAAGGGCAATCAGCCACGCAAGCGGGTACAACATCTGTACACAGTAACCGCTCGGAGTGCCTGTGTATACGCCCGAAACGACGTCTTTGATTAACGTATCGTCGTTCAAATCATAATAAAAATCAAATACAATTGCAGGAAACGCCACAAGCAGAATGGTAAATATGACTAGAACGCACACTCTGTCTGCTTTCCTGCCTGTGCGGCTATCCGTCATACGTGATAGAACTCCTTCACCTTGCTAACAATATAATCAACTTCAGACTCTTTGAGTGCATAAAACATTGGAAGTCTGAAAATTCTTTCGCTCTCTTTTGTAGTATAAATATCTTCCCCCACAAATTTACCGAATTTTTGTCCCGCCGGAGCGGTGTGAAGCGGTACATAGTGGAATACGCTCCATATTCCGTTTTCCTTTAAAAATGCGAGCAGCTTTGTCCGCTCTTCCAAATCACGCGCCTTTGCATAGTACATATGTCCATTGTGCACACAGCCTTCGGGGATTGTCGGAAGTTCCAACAGTCCGCGTTTCTTTAAGGGCTGCAACAACGTATTGTATTGCTCCCAACGTGCAAGCCTTGCCTTTGTGATTTCCTCGGCAAGCTCTAGCTGTGCCCACAAATAAGCGGCATTCATATCGCTTGGCAGGTACGAGGAGCCGTAATTCATCCATCGGTACTTGTCCACCTGTCCGCGATAATACTGCGATCGATTAGTACCTTTTTCCCGAATAATCTCGGCTTCGTTGATATACTTTTCGTCCCTAATTAAAATCGCACCGCCTTCGCCCATGCTCAGATTTTTTGTTTCATGGAACGAATAGCAGCCAAAATCACCGATGGTGCCGAGCGCTTTGCCCTTGTATGTCGCCATAATGCACTGCGCTGCGTCCTCGATAACAAATAAATTATACTTTTTTGCAAGCGCCATGATTTTGTCCATCTCACAGGAAACACCCGCATAGTGCATCGGCACGATTGCCCTTGTTCTTGGGGTGATCGCTGCCTCAATCAGGTTTTCATCGATATTCATGGTGTCCGGTCTGATATCGACAAACACTGCCGTTGCCCCGCGCAGCACAAACGCGTCCGCAGTTGACACAAAAGTATATGACGGCATAATGACCTCATCGCCTTCCTGGATGTCCGCAAGAAGGGCTGCGAGCTCCGTCGCGTGCGTACATGAGGTTGTGAGAAGGCATTTCGCAGTGCCTGTTTTTTCTTCAATCCATTCATTACATTTCTGTGTGAAAGGACCATCACCACATATTTTTTGGTTTTCGACCGATTGCTTGATGTATTCGATTTCCTTTCCCGTAAACGGAGGAACATTAAAGTTGATCATGTGGCTCTCCTTCCCGATTTTGGCAATCTTTTCTATTCTTAATATTACACATTATACAGGCATTTTGCAAGGTAAATATTGGAAGGACTACAAAAGCGGAAATTTTCATTTCTTACTGCATAGCGCGCACATGATATACCGCAAACATACTATTCTCATACAGCATTTCATAGTCTGACGCTTCTATAAAAGCATTGATTGCGTCAAGCTTTGCATCCAATTCTCCCTTCTGTGCCCTTATATGCAACGCCTCTTTTCCCAAGATTACTACTGGCATTTCGCCATTTTGATACAGGTTGTCCAAATCCCGCTCAAGCAGGCTGAGCCTGTTGGAATCCAAATCTGCCCATGTCGTAAAGACGGCGGGCTCCATGTCTAAAATATAGGAAAGAGCCGGAATATCGCCATATAATATCACCTGTTTTTTATTTAATCCGCTGTCATACAAAAAGCTGTCAAGTCCTTCTATCGCCTGCTTTTTTTCGGCGGTTGTTTTCAGTCCCGAAGTGACTGTGGCACAGTTCAGCTCGGATAAACGCTCCTGTTCCGTGGCAGCGCCCGCATCATGAAAAATAAAACGATACCCAAAAAGAATGCTTTGTACCATCGTGCAAAGTAAAATCATAACACATACACTGACCGTCACAAACCGCCTGTCTGCCCTAAACGCTGTGTCTGTCTTTAAGGTGCGCAGGCATTGTGCAAACAGGTACACCGATACTGGTGCGATAAGAAACAGGTTATTGATGATCGGATGAAGTCTGTTGTTGCTGCCAAGCGGCGTAATCCATATGATCACCAACAAAAATGCTGCCCACAGCTTACTGTTCTCCTGTATTTTTGTCGAAAAAAACGTCCACACACAGGCAATCATCACAAGCAGTAAATATACTGTCACCCACTTATACTTGCTAAAGGGTTCCGTGTAATCGAAGCCAAACATCCCTCTGCCATAGCAAAATCTTATCAGTACTGCCATTCCTATAAGATACAGCATTTTAATTACTAACGTTATTTTATTTTTATAATTGTTTTCCATACGAATAGCGTCTATTATCCGAAACGCGATCACGCCCAAAACGCCATACACTACGAAAATCCCAAGCCATGCGCTATATCTGGTATAATCTCCAAACATTGTGCCAAGCATGGAAACCGGTTTGTAGTCGGTCGCTGTTTCCGTGACTTCGAAAAGGGATGTGATCATGCCAAGATAGGCAGATATTCCGTATTTCATGCAAATAATCCCAAGCGGCGCAATCATTCCCACAGCATATCCGCCCACACAGTAAAGCGTTCTGCTGCACAATTTCCCAAATTTCTCTTTTTTGAGAAAGCTAAAATACCACAGCGGAAAAATCAATGCCATATAGGTAACATTCGGCATTCTGACAGCGATACATAATCCGAGAATTTCTCCGGCTGTTATATATCCTTTTTTATTGTCCTCTATAATTGCCCGATAAAGCGTCAGCACAGCAAGTGTCATCAACAGATAGCCGAGATAATGATATAAAATTACATTCGGCGCCCAGCAAAGCGAGAGCGCAGTAAACTCCGCGAGAAAAAAAAGAAACACTCCTGCTCTCAGCTTTTCCTCATATAATCTGCATACGTACAAAAACGCGGCGGCGGCCACAGTGCCGATCAGCAGTCCGGAATAAAAGTTCATTCCTGCCCACGTATTCCCCCACGGAAGATAGGACAACACAACTCCCGTGACGTTTGCAAGATATGTGGCAAGCTTCCACATCGGATTCAACACATCAAAAAAACGGTAGTTTCCAAGCGCATAGCCTGCGTCCATGAGATCTACTCCTGTAAACACATGACGCAGCGGATACAGAAGCAGAACTGCCGCCAGCAAATATTTTATTTTGTTTCTGTTTTTAATTTTGTTCTTTTGACTTTCTGCTAACCCCATTTTTATCTCCGTTTTTAATTACATACAAATTTGTACTCACATAAACTTGTGATTAAAAGATTTATCTTTTTTTCTTATCATCGTCATTACTTGTTTTCTAATCATTTCTATCAACGTACACACGCAATAAACGGTGAGCACTGTAACAATCATATGTCCCAAAAATCCGGCAAGTGATGCGTCGATCCAATCCTTGCAATGAAACCACTCTACCCACAGATATCGAACGTTGATATGCTCATGGATTAAATATACGCCAAAGGTCGCGCCCGATACAAGCTCTATAGGCTTTCTGACGCGCTCTAATCGATTGCCTTGGCCTCCCGCTTTTTTGTCAAAGTTTTCGCAAAAGGCCAAAAATAGTCCTATTGCACCAAGATAACAAAATAAATGATTGTATGTATAGCCATAATGGATAAAATTTTCAAGACTTCCGGTCGCAAAGTAAACCTTCCGGATCACAAGAAAAGACACAAAAATCAAAAGCACACTGCCAAGATAGAGCGCCAATGCCTTTATTTTGCTGTTAATCAGCGGGATACCATAGCGTCTGATATAAGCTCCCGTAAGATAAATCGTCACAAACCAAAACGCATCATATCCGTATTTATCCCACGCAAGCTGCATCGGAATCACAGTCTTTGCAATGCAAAATATCAGCAAAAATGCGCCTAAAAGCTTCCCAAGATTTTTTTTGTCAAGTTTTTCCACACCTCTGTCCAAAAACGGCATAAAAAGACAGAGAATAATATAGGAAGTGGCAAACCAATAATGTTCTGTAACGATTGGAAAAATATAGGTAAAAATCTGGTAAATATCAAACTGCTGTATTCCTGTGAAAATCGCAATCGCACCGATTATGACCGAATAAAATATCACCTGTTTCCATATGTTGAAAGGACGTCTTAACACGTCCTTCGTTTCCGTTCCCGCACCAAAATATCCGCTAATCAACACATAGACATTCACTGCGACAAGACAAAATGCCTCAATCAGCCATGCCGCATAGCCCGTCGCACTGATTTTTAATCTTACGGGATCTCCTAAAAATCCGCCTTTGCTCAGATAATGAAGGCACACAATCATAAGCATCGCCAAAATGCGCAGCAACTCGTAATTTAATTGTCTGCCTTTTTTTTCTGCCATATTAATAACTGTGCTCCTTTCTCAGTCTGCGAATTTTAATGTGAATTTGTTTACAATGCCCTTGAATCCTGCTCCTCTTGCAGTCGAAAAATCTCGCTTGCAATTCTCTCCGCACCTTTTCCGTCAATTAACCGACGTTCCTGTTGATATAATAACATCCGATATTTTTTGTCGTTAACACATTTCTTTAGCGCCTCTACTGCTTTGCCGATTACACGATCCCTGTCATCACTAAAACAGCCCACATTCACAATATCCGTAAGCTCCGCCAGCTCCTCTGCACCCTGTCTTTGATTTTCTGCAAAATAAAATGCAATCATCGGCACACCGAGTGCACTTACCTCATAAACCGTGCTTCCTGTTGCGGTAAGAACCACATCACAGCGTTTCATAAGTGCCTTCAGGTCTTTAAGCCCCTCATAGATCACTACGTTTTCATATTCCCCGTAAGTTTCCTTCAATCGGTCGGCAAACGCATTGAAGGGGCCGCTTACAATATGCCATGTGATTTGATTTTTATCATCACCACCACAAAGCTCACACTCTGCCGAGAGAAATGCTTCCGCAAACGCTCCCGCCGCAAAATAGGGGTCGCTGCCGCCCGTAGTTATCATAACATCTGTTACTTTATCTTTCACATGATATTCAGTATCCTTCTGAAACACACTCCTAAGAGGCATATACTCCGCCCCAAGAAGCATATTGAGCGGTTTTCCATTTAACTGATACTTCTCTCTTAGCTTCGGCGCATAAAGATTATAATTAATCAACAGATCAACCGGATAAGGTTCTCCCATATCTTCAAGACATACCGTAAATGCAAGCTCCGAAACTGCCTCAAAATATGCTGTATCCGCCTGATAGCTGTCTACAAGCAAAATATCCTGTTCTCGATCCAATAATTTGTTTAACTGAGGAAGCTCGCTTATCATATTCTTGTAATCCGTATGCAATACCATCACACGAAATCCCCGTTCCTCTATCATACTAAGGCAGCCTTCATCTGCCACAAGAAACACAGGTTCATATTTGGCACCAAGCGCCACAGCAGCTTCCGCAATTGAAAGGCAGCGCATGATATGCCCCATTCCAATCTGCGTATTGCCGTCCGCACGAATGTACAACATATTGTTTTGCTCCTTTCCCCATTTGCATCAAGTTTATTTTAATGTTTTACGTATCAACATAAACGCCTCCGCACGCTGCATTCCGGCAGCCATGCCCCGCGATTTGGATTGCACATCCATTCCTGCAAGGCTTCTGGGGTGCGGAAACTCACAAAGTTCTGATACGTAACACTTCATCGCATCTTCCTTGCACGCATAATAATCCGTAATATCTACAAATACATTGGGACTAAACGCTGCCTGTAACGTATGATCAAAATTCCACTCTGAGGAAGAAAGCGTTTCAAACGCATAAAGTTCTTCCACACAGTAATCGCCAATTGGTCTTGTCGCCGTAAGCACTGCGCGTGCTGTATACTGGTGGTCAACGTTCAAATCACCGCTGTAATGTGTATACACAATTTGCGGCTTTAATTCCCGAATCTTTTCTTCCACTGCCTTCACAATATCCAGCAAATCAACCTCGTCAAAACGATTGTCGGGAAAATCTGCAAAAAAGACTTCACGAAATCCGATTACCTTTGCACTCTCCAACGTATTTTTGTGAAGTTCCTCCACCGTTTCTCTGCCGATATCCTCCCGATTTGTACCGCGCGATGTCTGTCCCTCGCCCAAAATCAACGCATATACCGCGTCGCCCTCTGCGACGTGCCTTGCCGCAGTCGCACCAACACCAAGGATTTCATCGTCCGGGTGTGCCGCTACAATTAATACTGTTTTCATCTTAATCCCCCATTCTTGCCATGTGAAAAATTTTAATTTTTCACATTACCTATATTTGTTTCTTAAAAATCACCCTTGCCGAAAGCTCCTGTCCGTCCGCCGAAGCTTGCGCCTGTTCAAACTCCAGCTTGTAACCGCCAAACTCCATATACGCTCTCGGATATCCTTCCGCATCAAGCATTCTGATGTAATCATAGATTTTATCCAATTCCATATCGGGTGTTATTTGTCCTTCCTCCGGTTTTCTCCGTTTAAAGACGACTGGTTCACCCTCCTGTGGCTTTGGCTCAATTTTCTCTGTCAAAAATACCGGAAGCATTTCCCGAAAAATAATATCCGCACAGCGCACAAAGATTTCCTGCGCGCTTCCCTCAAGTGACAAGGGACGCTTCATATAGACAGGTCCGCCATCAAGTTTTTCGGTCACCTTAATCGCCGATATTTTCGTTTCCTTATGTCCGCGCACAATCAGATTTTGCAGCGGACTGCCGCCGCGTCCATACGGTAAATCCGTCATATGAAATACAACACACGCATAATTGCCCGTAATTTCGTTAGAAACCAAATAGGACCAATGCGGCATGAAAATATAATCCGGATTAAAATTACGCACGTTATCTATCGTATATTCTTCCTTTGTTGTATAAATCACAATATCGTGAACACCCTCATACTGCTTTTGCAACGCTTTTGCACGCTCGATATTCCATGACTTCACAGTTGCAATAATAATCCGCATTCACTCACTCCTTTCAGCCCATTTGTATCTTTATAATAAAAACTCATACTGTATATACTCCGCCGTTTCCCGTTTGGTAAAACCGCATTTTTCAAACGCTCTTGCAGAGGCCTGATTTTCATATTTCACCTGACCTATCATTTTAATAACATTAGATATTTTATCTATGGCAATCTGTTCTCTTACCAACTGTAACAGTTTGCTTCCAAAGCCTTTCCCTCGATATTCTGCCGAAATACTGTAATCAATCAATGCCTCGTTGCCCTCAACATTCAGTCGTATCTGCCCTATTGGTAATTCCCCCTGATACAAAATGTACTGATATACAGACGTATCCTCCAGCATTTTAGCAAACCACTTTACATGATTTTCATAGGGTATCGGTTCCGTATGGAAAGCATTCTTCCGAACCTCGGAATCATTTGCCCATTTATATAACAAATCCACATCTGTTGGATTCACCTTTCGCAACGATAAACACATATCAATAACAATATCCCTTCCACAGTTTGCGAATTCCTGACAGCGAAAAGCGTCAGCTTTTTGATGTATGAAATTCTCTGCACAATATTTGCAAAACGAATAAATTCGTTTATGAAAAATCTCTGATTTTTCAATCTTTATTCAATGTCCTCAAACGCCAACGGCGTTCCGCGCTTGATATCATGCTTTGCCGTCTTTCCAAGCACTTCCTTATAATACTTCGGCTTCACCCCGTACGCCGGGCGAATGCTTCGGATATTTTCAGCGGTAAGCTTCTCTCCTGCTTTGATGTCTTCCACCACAAACAGTGAACGCCGAAAGCACGCATTCGATTCCTCCTGTTTTGACACGCCATATGACACCGTTCCCATCGCTTTCTCAACCTCGCGCACCTGTTCCACCATTGTCCGAAATTCATCGGGCTCCATCGAAAACGACGAATCGGGATTTTTGATCGCGCGGCTGATACAGAAATGCTTTTCAATAATATTCGCTCCCATAGCGACTGCCGTTGTCGCGCTAAAGCTTCCCATCGAGTGGTCAGAAAGTCCGATTGGGATATCAAACCGTTGTTTTAAATCACAAATTGTGCGCAAATTCATCTCCTCGCTCTTTGCGGGATATGCACTGGAGCACTTCATCAATGCAAGCTGCCTGTTTCCTGTGGCATATATCGCATTGACCGCCTCCTCGATCTCCGTGAGCGTCGCCATTCCGGTTGACATAATAATCGGCTTGTTCTTTGACGCAATATACTCCAACAGCGGAATATCCACAAGCTCAAAGGACGCCACTTTGTAAAAGCCAAGACCAAGCTCCTCCAAAAAATCCACCGAGGTAGGATCAAACGGTGTGGAAAGAAAATCAATCCCGACCTTTGCCGCCTCATCACGCAGCTTGTCCTGCCACTCCCACGGCGTATATGCTTTTTGATACAAAGAATACAGATTTTCGCCTTCCCAAGTGCCCTTTGAAATGTTGAAATATTCATTATGACAATCAATTGTCATCGTATCGGGTGTATAGGTCTGTATCTTGACGCAGTCCGCCCCCGCTTCCTTTGCCACATGAATCATCTCAAGGGCACGCTCAATACTTCCCGCATGGTTTGCCGACATTTCGGCGATGATATAGGCAGGCGCCCCATCTCCTACCGCTCTCCCATTGATTTTGATTGTACTGCTCATGTTTTCCCCCCTTATTTCTCTTCATAACGAAAAATCTTACTCGTTTTTTCCTTCTCCATGCAGTATACGGTACTTCATTTCTGCAATTTCCCAGTCCTCGGGCGTGTCTATGTCCTGTACCGTCATTTCGTCTTGAATAAACGGCACTACATTCTCCATCCAGATTGCTTTCTGCTGCTTGAAACTTTCCACATTAAGGCAGTAAAATTGACCACAATCATGATAGAGCGGCTCCAAGTCCTGTGAGCGCATATTCATACATTCTTTCCACTTTGGCACAATTCTGCCGTCCTCGATGACCACACCACGCTGCGGCGGAAACGAAAATTTCACAACCGGAATGACACAATCAGCGTGCTCCTGTTCTAAAAGCCGCATCGCCTTCTTTATCGCATCCCCCGTCACAAACGGTGCAGTGGGATAGATACAGCACGCCCTGTCAAAGCAGACTCCCTGTTCTTCATAAGTGTTTAACACTTCATTCACTACATCTGCCGTCGAAGCAAAATCATTTGCCGTTTTCTCACTCCGCAAAAACGGCACCTTTGCTCCTGCTGCTTTGGCCATATCAGCAATCTCCTCATCGTCCGTGGAAACCATAACTTCATCAAAAATATCAGCCACAAACGCCGCCGCGATACTGTATTCCAGTATGGGTTTTCCTAAAAACGGCTTAATATTCTTTCGGGGAATTCGCTTACTGCCTCCCCTCGCTGTAATGATTGCGACACGTTTCATCTGTAGACCTCCAACTTTCTAAATCGGGCAGGGGGGAAATGCCCCTGCTCGCGCGCCGCCGACGCGCCACTTCAGTGGCATATTTCCTCTGCGTCGGCGTGTGCATTCAAAAGTACAAGGCAGCCACCACCACCCTTGTACTCCTATTTTTTATAATATGCAACAATCTTTTCCACTGCCGCAATCACGTCCGCTACATCGTCATCTGTGAGCGAATAATAAAGCGGCAGACTTAAGATCTCATTGTAAAGCTTTTCTGCATTTGGACAAAGCCCTTTTTTGTATCCAAGCTTTTCGTAATACGGATGCCAGTAAACGGGAATATAATGCACATTACACGCAATATTCTCCGCCGCAAGCGCCTCAAAAAAGCCTCTCCTGTCAATCTTTAACCGTTCGGGCACAATGCGCAGAATATACAAATGCCTTACCGTATCCGATTCTGCAATTTCCTCCTGTACGAAAAGCTCTGGCAGTTTGCGAAATGCCTCATTATACTGCTCCACAATCTCCCTGCGTCTTTTCGCAAAGCGCTCCAGTTTGTCAAGCTGGCTTAAAATCAACGCGCACTGAATATCTGTAATACGGTAATTATATCCCAAATCAATCTGCTCATGATACCATGGTCCATGACTTTCGTTTTCATAGAACCGCTCCTCTTTTGTAATACCGTGGGAACGATACAGCAACAATTTTTGATATAAGTCCTCGCGATTTGTCAGCACCGCGCCGCCCTCGCCGCCAGTCACGGTTTTTACAGGGTGGAAACTAAAGGTCGTCATATCCGCAATGCTTCCAATCGGTTTTCCGTTATATTTCGTGCCAATGGAATGTGCACCGTCCTCAATCAGAACAATTCCTTTTTGATGACACAGCTCCAATAACGGGTCGAGCTCCACCGCTTGACCGGTAAAGTCAACAGCAACAACTGCTTTCGTCTTACCCGTAAGCTTTTGGGCGACACTTTGCGGACTGATATTGTATGTTCTCGGATTAATATCTGCAAACACCGGCTTTGCACCGCAGTAAAGCGCACAGTTTGCCGATGCCGCAAACGTAATCGGCGTCG
>JAAVAF010000103.1 GCA_014804225.1 Lachnospiraceae bacterium | reverse complement strand
TCCTCAACAGCTACATCGCCTCCACCGACAACCGCCGCAATCCTATTTTTAAAAAAAGCTCCGTCACACGTTGCACAATAAGAAACGCCCATACCAGAAAGTTTTTCTTCACCTGGAACGCCAAGTTTGGAATGCGCTGCACCTGTGGCTAAAATCAACGCTTTCGCCTCATAATCGCCCTCGTAGCCATGCACAATTTTTTTGTCGCCTTTGTCCTCGATTGACTGTACTTCGTCTGTAATAAACGATGTCCCGAGTTTATCCGCGTGTGCACGGAACTTGTCCGAAATCCCGCCGCCTGTTTCCCCCGGCAGTCCCAAGTAATTGTCAACCTCATACGTATTTAGCACCTGTCCTCCGCTAATCGGGCTTTGGTCGATTACCGCCAGCGAAAGCCCTGCTCTAGCCGCATATACAGCCGCACCAAGTCCCGCCGGGCCTGCACCGATAATCAATACATCATACATTCTGTTATCCTCCTCATTCTACTCTAACTGCGTCTAACAACTTTTCAAATAATTTTTCCACTTCCCATGCAAATGCACTTAACATATCGTCATCACTGACTCTCGTCGAGCTAAGCAAATCTTCTAATAAAAACGTTCTGTCATATGTGAATAAAAAAAGCCACACTGTACTACCTTTCTGCGCAGGCGTCACCAGCACCTTGTATCTTACCTTGCCACGAAATGTACCTTGATATACCTGTGGCACCTCATCAATCGAAAGTATATACATCTGATCCTTTATGTCATCATTCTCTTTCTTAAAAGTACAATCAAACGGCGTGTACATCTGTTTAAACCGCAAAAGCACCTTCTCACACGACAAACCCGTAATATATTTCATGCGTGGTTTGTGCGCCATGCGTTTACGCTTCTCTTGCGGCATATACAGCTCCATTACATTTTTGTGCCGTTCCTGACCATACGGCAATATCATAAGCATTAAAACCAAATGAATAAAAAGGGAAATTAAAAAACCACCAAAACTCATCTTTAAGTCCTCTTATGTCCAGCCGCCGTCAAGTGTAATCACTTGCCCTACAAGATAACTGTTATCGTATCCGTCACACAACATCCCCACAAGCTGCGCCACCTCCGCTGCCCGTCCCGAACGGTCGGCGGGTATCTCACGAATTAGCTCTAACAATTCTTCCGTACTCAAATGTGCATTCATATCCGTATCCGCAATCAGTCCGCAGGCAATCGCATTCACCTGAATATTACTCGGTGCAAGCTCCCGCGCGAGCGCCTTCGTAAATGCATTAACGCCTCCCTTTGACGCGGAATACGCAACCTCCATCGACGCGCCCACGTTTCCCCAGACCGAGGATATATTGATTATTTTACCCTTTTTTCGCCGTATCATTTCAGGAATTGCATATTTACACGTAAGAAAACACGAACTAAGGTTCGTGTTTATTACATCCTGCCATGCATCATACGTCATATCCGCAAGCAGTCCTACATAAGAAACGCCCGCATTATTGACAAGCACATCAAGATATGGAATATCCGCAAACATTTCGACAAGCTTTTCCTCGTCACAAATTGAAAAACAATATGTCTTACAGCTTATTCCAAATGTTTCCTCGAGTGTACGTTTTACATCAAGAAGCATCGCCTCGTTTTTGTGGCACGTCAAAAACAAATCATAGCCTTTCTTTGCAAGCTCCTCTGCGATTGCCTTTCCGATGCCTCTTGATGCCCCTGTCACCAACGCTGTTTTTCTTTCCATTGTTCTATCCTTTATCATATCAGGCTTCGTGATGCTTTAATTCCTTTACAATCACATCTTTTTTCTTCAAAAATACCCGCACAATCTCCGCATCAAAGTGCTTTCCTGCCTCTTCTTTAATAATGTCAAACGCTTTATCCATCTCAAACGCATCCTTATAAACACGCTTTGACACCAACGCATCAAACACATCTGCCACAGCCATAATTCGCGCTGCAAGCGGTATATCATCACCGGCTTTGCCTTCCGGATATCCGCTTCCATCCCATTTTTCATGATGATAGTATGCCACATCTTTTGCAATCTGTTTCATCTCGGGCGTTGCATTCTTTCCAAGAATATCCTCAACAATCATGCCCCCATAAGCTGCATGATTTTTCATAATCTCATATTCCTCCGGTGTAAACTTGCCGGGTTTATTTAAAATGACGTCCGATATTTTAATCTTCCCCACATCATGCAGCGGAGATACCTTTGTGATGATATCCACATATTTCGGTGTGACAATATTGGAATACAGATGCATACGAAGCATTTCCTGTGCAATAATCGCCACATACTTTGACACATTTTTCACATGGTCTCCCGTATTTCCGTCCCGGCTCTCAATCAGCGATGCCATACCCTCTATCACTTCCCACTGGAAGGTTTCCATTTTTTCTGCCTGATCCCTGATTTCCTCTGTCTGGATATTTACTTTATTCTCAAGTTCTTTCCGAAGCATCTCCAACTGCCGTCTGCGCCGGAAAATATTTGCCAATGTAAACCCCATCCACATGACAAAGGTTATAACCCAGATGCACACAACCACCAGATAAAGTATGTACCATGCATTTTCCCACACATGCGCTTCTTTCCGAAGCAAATACTCCTCCTCCTGAAGAACCTGCGTACCTTCTTCATTCAAAATCTGTATATGCACCGGATACCCTCCGTGGCCTAAATTCGTAATCTGTATCGGCTCCAAATCATAGCTTGATACCACATTGTTGCCATCACTTATCCCATCAATAAAGAATTTGGTGCTCACATCAGAAAGGGAATATTTTCTGATTGCTGCCTTCACAGTAAACGTCTTTACATTTGCAGGAATCGTAAAAATACCATT
The DNA here is from genome assembly GCA_014804225.1 of Lachnospiraceae bacterium. Classification (GTDB taxonomy): domain Bacteria; phylum Bacillota; class Clostridia; order Lachnospirales; family Lachnospiraceae; genus COE1. The sequence goes on along the minus strand of JAAVAF010000103.1, from coordinate 3,050 downwards.
TTCTTCATTCAGCACCTCGCCATCACTTAATGTAACAGAAATTCCGAATTTATAATTTCGTTCTTCCTCTGTGACTTTATTCGGATCAAAGCAACCCACTCCCTTGTTTCCACAAAAGAAAATTCTACCGTCCTCTCCGACAAAGTTCCATGCATTTGACGTAATGCTCTGTGCCAGACCATCATTATAATTAAAAAGCTTATATGTGGTAACATCATTTGTTTTAAGCGCCTGTGCATCTACCCTGTAAATGCCTGCGCTCGTAAGCACATACGCGTTATCCCCTTCAATTAAAATGTCAAAGTTATCGTAATACGGAAAGCTGTCAAGATGTGTTACAACATCATTTTCCATATAGCACAAGGCATTACTTGCCACAACAAAAAATCCATTCTGATAAGGTACAAGCCTCAACACGACATCCGCTGTCAGACCATCTTCAATACCTATATTTTTTACAATTTTATTATTTTTTATCGTATTATTATTCTTTACCACATAAATGCCTGCACCGTCTGTCGAGGCGTACAGATTTCCGTCCGGTCCCTCACAAAGACTTAATATTTGTGAATTTTCCAAGCCGTCCTCTCGTGTCACCGTTCCAATCACATGGTCATCGTCCACAAAATTAATACCGTCCGAAGTACCGACCGCAATTGTTCCGTCAGAAAGCTCCGTCATACAGCGAAATCTGTCGTCCGTAGCGCCTCTATTACTGTTAAGGCTATTGATATATCCTTTTTTGTTGACCGATACCAGTCCGGTTTTTCCATAAGTACAGAACCACAAAGTTCCTTCCGGATCTTTCATAATGCTGCGTATACGCACACCTTGCAGCAAATCCGTAATCTCATTCTCAATCTGTCCGTAACTGCCTTCTTTGATAATGACAAGTCCATTGTCCGTACCACAGTAATAATAGCCTTCGTGCACGCAAACAGCATTGACACCGACCGCGTCAATGCCCGAAAGCGAAAACAAATCCAGGAATTTACCCTTCGACAGCTTCATGACACCACATCTTTGTGATGCAAACCATATATTCCCTTCATAATCCTCATGGATATTCAAAATGGATGCATCAAATCCCTCATAATGCTGCGTATAAAAATTCCAACCGTCATCCTCGCTTTCTTTTAAGTATCCGACACCATTGTCCGCACAAATCCAGACACGGCCGTCACTGCATCTTTTAATATCCCTTATATTGACAAAACCGCCCAATTCTACCCTTCTGCTTGTCACAGACATATTCTTAAAAATCCGAAGTTCCTCGACATAACTTTCCGATGTACCGACAAGTAAACGTTCGCCTACCGCAGACACGCATGTGTAATATGTATTTTCCAGCCGCGGCTCTACAGCATACAAAAGTGAATCATTGTCAAGTACAAAGATATCGCCGGCATTCGTAACACCTACCAACTTATCACCATACATCGCAAGCGAAGAAGCATACTCTACACCATCCGATATGGTCACAATATCTGTAATTTCATTACCCTCAACCCGAACTTTACACAAGCTGCTTGTCGTTCCAATATAAACACTTCCATCCGGTGCTTCCGTCATCGCCCTGGTAGAGTTTGCCGGAAGTCCGTCCTCGGCCGAAAAACTGTTAAATACGCCGTTTTCGTACACAACAATACCGCTATCATTGGTACTGATCCAAAGCCGCCCTCTGCTGTCTGTCATCAAGGCGTAAACACCTGTAATGCCGCTTACAAATTCAAATTCTTTTCCGTTGTATTTTGTCAGCCCCGCATATCCGCCAATCCAGATATATCCGTCTGCCGTTTCCGCAATCGTGTTTGCCTCCGAATAAGGCATGCCTGTTCTACTGTCGTAGATTGTTTCCACATAATTCTCGTCGAAATTTCTCTCCGGCACTTCATTCCCCAGCCCTGCTGCACGAATGTCCACTGTAAGAAAGCCCGCCAAAAGCGTCGGCACCAAAACAAACGCAGTAAGCGTCTTTGCGATATTGTTATGCCACTCTTTTTTGATATTTTTATATTTCAAAATAAACTTTATAACAATGTAGGAAACAGCCACACAGACCGGTTTGTCTATAATATCAACAATTGCTTCACCGCCCAGGCTGCAGAGCGTTTTGCCGGAACCGTGCCATTCTAACATATCAAAAAACACATCGCCCCAAAAGTTTCCGCATTTGCCTCCATTAAAGTACAAGTTGATCGGAACAGATAAAACTACGGCAATAATTCCTACCAAAAAGCTTGACATAATTGCGGTTTCAAGCTTATCCAGATACCCTCGTTTCACACAGATATAAAGCAAAACGCCCACTGCCGCATTGACAAACATATAAACCCAATTCTGGTGCATCACCAAGGCATATATCAGATTTCCCGCTGCGCCCGATATGACAGCCCCTATAGGTCCCGTAAAGTATGCCGCTACACAGGTGCCCACCATGTCGAACCATATCGGCAGATTAAAGCCTGCCGCAATTGTTTTTCCTAATATATTGATAATGATACAAAAAATGATCATTCCGATGTTGTGCCGCAATGATTTGTTGCCCATAATGCACCCCCAAAGAATAGAGTATCTCATTTATAATGATAACATTTCCAAATGTCATACTGCAAGCATATTCGATATTTTTTTACTTTTCTCTTGTTTCCGTGTGTTGGCTTATAAAAAATACAGCATCAAATACCAAAGTACTTGGTGCTTGATGCTGTAATCATACACATTATAATTTTGTTTTCAGATTTGCCCACTTCATATCAATGCCCTTAATTTTAAATATATAATCTATTCCTTACCAATGCTTAACGCTTTATTTATAAAAGCATCTCGTGTTGTTTTTTGTATTAACATACGTGGTACCGAAATAGATTTCTTTCCATCCTTTAATGTTTCAATAAATTTATCTAAAAACTTAATTGCTTCGTCTACGTCCATTCCAAGTTTATTTACTAAATAGCAAACGTAAAAACAATTGGTAATTACACCTTTCTTTTTATACTTTGCCTTAATTGTAAAATAATTTTCAATATAGCCAATTATGTCATCAAACG
>JAAVAF010000102.1 GCA_014804225.1 Lachnospiraceae bacterium | reverse complement strand
GTTATCGCGCGAGAATGAGCGAATACGGTGATTTGGGAATCTATAGAAATCGCGGTGTGCAGATGATTAAGGATTCACAGGAGGGAAAACTCCTGCACATTTCGAATAATCCGCTGCAAGGCATGGAGGAAACGAAGGACAGCATGATACAGTCGACAGTGGATGCCGCTTTCAATCAGGCAACGCAGGGCAAGCTTGACGAAACCTCGAAGGAACTTGAAGATGCAGTAAAAGAGTTAATTGATGAGCGCAACGATGTTGATCGTGTAGATGAGGACAAGAAAGAGGAAGACGAAGAGAACAAGAAAATCGGAGAACTGCTTCAGCCGGAGGAAGAAGAGCAGGAACAGATACAGGAATAGCGGGCAGATTTTGTACAAATTTGCAGACCACTTAGAAAGAAAGGGATTCTATGCAAATCAGAATAGTTCCAGAAAACAATATTCATATAACGACAGGGAGAATAACGCAAAGCCAAAATCGATCTGCACAGGTATCGGGCAGTGTGTTTGGCGCGCAGTGTAAGCTAACGATTTCAAAAGAAGGAAGAAAGTTATACGAGCAGTCGAAGACACAGACAGCAAGAAGTGCACAGAGCATAAAGGCTGAAAAGATTATGATGCGGCAGCAGGAGGAGTCTGCGCAGACCGGAAGTATTCGGGACGAATATATGAAACAACTGAAGGCGATTGATGAGGATATGATGTCCTTGAAGCACACTTATGGGTCGGGCGGTGATGATGAGGCGGCTCTGAAAAAAGGACAGGTGCTCAAAGCGATGCGTGAACAGCTGCAGACACAGCTTGAGGAGAATCAGAAGAAACAAAAAGCGGCACAGGAAATGGCAATGCAGTCATTTGAAGGACAGAACGAGATTGACAGGAAAAATCGGGATCTGCTGATCATGCTCAAAAGTATTGAAGAGTCCGAGGATGCGGAAGAGGCTGAAGAGGGAAAGAGCGGTGAAACAAAACGTGGAAGCAGTGGTGCCGGTGCAAAGAACAGCATGAGCGATATCATTCAAAATTCAGCCACGCAGTTTGGCGTATCTTCGGTAAAACGGGAATTGAATGTAGTTGGTATGATTGAGGAACTGAGTGAAGATGGTCATAAATACCTTGACGCGGCAGATGAGATTACAAGGAGTGTCCTCAAGGAGGGCCAAAGCCTGAGGGAGCTGCTTGACGATGAATCTTATACAGATGAGGGAAAGGCGGAGTCTATGGGGCGCTATCAGAAGAAGGCGATGGCGGGATATGCAGAGGCGGAAAGATACAGACGGTGTGGTCTTCAAATGATAAAAGATGCCAAAGATTGTAAAATACAGCATATTGCAGATAATCCGCTAAAAGGCGTCGACGAAACGAAAGAGGGTATGATACTCTCTGCAGTAGACGCTGCTTTCAACGAGGCATCAAAAGATAAGCTCGACGAAGCCTCACAGGAGCTTGCGGACAAAGTGGAAGAGCTGATCGACGAGCGCAACAATGTGTCGCACGTGGATTGCGACAAGAAAGAGGAAGACAAGGAAGAAGACAAGAAAATCGGAGAACTGTTCCAGACAGAGGAAAGCGAGCAGATAGAGGAATAGCGGGCAGACTTTGCACAAATTTGCAGGTGGCGAAAGGAGCATGGTTATTCATATGAAAGTAGGAGAAGCGCAAAAATTGTACCGTGCGCAGCGGACAACGATCATTCAGCAGCGCAAGGAGCTTACAGAGCGCAAGGAAGCGCTGGAAAAGAAGATGAAAACGACTTTTGATCCGGAGCAGAAAAAAGTTTATGCGAATGAGGCGGCGACTTTAGAAGTTTCGATTGGCGGGCTGAACGAAAAATTTGACGAAAATCAGGAAGTTCTTGACCGACTGATGCAGCAGTATTGGTCTGTCTATAATGCGGAGGCGTCAAAGCAGCAAAAAGAAGCGGCGGAAGATTCTGCTTTGGAGATGAGTAAGATTATGGAGGTCGCAAGGCGCATCGGAAAGGGTGCGAAGGTGCCGCCAACCGATGAGAAAAAGGTCATGGACTACAGCATGGATCTCTATTTGGCAGTAAAAAATCTTGCAATGCTCAATAAAATGAATAAGAAAAAGAAAGAAGAGTATGATTCTCTTTGGGGGGATGAAGAAGAGAAGAAGAAATATGACCCTGAAGGCAAGGCAGAGAATGCGGAAACGTCAATTGGCGTACCCGAGGAGCTTGCACCGATTGATGCAGCAAGCGAGGAAACTGCTGAAGTATAATAACAAATGTTATTTTATGATGGAAAAAAGGGTGTAGTGAATAGGACAAGCAGTTGTCACAAAGCAGAAAGGAGCATGATATTAACATGGTAAAGAAAATCGAAAATAATGATATGAACGAAGCGTTAGGAAGTGGTCTTGCATTGGTAGACTTTTCCGCGACATGGTGTGGACCTTGTAAGATGCTTGCGCCCGTGCTTGAGGAGATTTCGGACGAGCTTGCGGGAAAGCTTGATTTTTTCAACGCGGACGTTGACGCGAATGATGAGCTTGCGTTAAAATATGGGATTCAGAATATTCCCGCGCTTGTAATTTTTAAGAATGGAGAAGTTGCCGACAGGAGTGTCGGTTTCCAGTCAAGGGAGAAGTTGAAAGAATTTATCAATGCGCATACAGCGTAGGGTTTGTGGAAATTGTAATGCCACAAAGCAGTTTTTTGAGGACTAGGATAAAAAGGAGATATCTGTATTGGCGGATATGTCCTTTTTTGTGTTTGAGAAAGAAATTTATGAAAATATAAAAAAGTTTGACTTTTTTCATATTTTATTCGTTATATAGGATAAAGGAGGGAAGAGGAATGCTTGAAAAAATCATACGGCAGTATTATGACGCAATTTTTCATTACTGCTTTCATTGTGTAGGCAGTCGTGCTTTGGCGGAGGATTTGTGTCAGGATACGTTTGCAAGTTTTATCGGGCATTATGCCGAAATGCGCAATATGAGCAAGGCAAAAAACTACCTCTATACGATTGCAAAAAATAAGTGCAGGGACTATTACAAAAAGAAAAAACCGATTTTTATGGAAGAGCTTCCGGAACAGGAGGGGGACGAGTGTATGGAAGAATTCGTAATTGTCAGGCAGATGGTGATGAGTCTGCCACAAGCGTTTCGGGAAGCAGTTGTGCTGCGGTATTTTCAAAATTTGAACTATCCGGAGATTGCGGCTGTTTTGGATATTAGCCTTTCGTTAGCAAAATACAGGGTAAAAAAGGGATTGGAGTTGTTATCGGAAATGGAGGTTGGGCGTGAAAGAAAGAGCGATTGAAAAAAGATTAAGAGAATATGCAGCGGTATGTGAGCAGATTTTGCCGGAGGAAAAAGAGGAGCGCATTAGAGCACTTTTGGAAATAGCGTCTAAGTCGCGTACGAGAGGAACGCTATGGGACTTTATCTTAGAGCAGATAGGATATCTTGGAAGATATTGTCTGATTTGGCAAGCATTGTGGATTGTGTTGTTTTGGTATCTGATGCGGCATGGAGAATCTTGGCTCTCCGGAGTGGAGGGAAACGGAGCTTTTGTATTGCTTTCTCTGATGCCGCCGATTCTTGTGTTGCTTACGGTTGAGGAGATTACGAAGGTGTATCAAAGAAGTATGTTGGAGATTGAGTATGCCACGAAATATTCATTGCAAGGTGTAATTATGACAAGAATGTCAGTTTTGTGCGTGTTTCATTCGATGATTTTGTTAGGATGCATTTTAGCTTTGAGGGCGCATTTGGATTCGGAAATAGGGAAGCTTCTTGTCTATGGTTTTACGCCGATGTTTCTGATAACGGGCGTTTTGCTGAAATTGATGCAGCATTGCCAGGGAGAACTGTTACGGAATGCTGTGATTGGCGTTTACGGATTGGCAGTTGTTTTGGCTTTGGTTGGAAATACAAGGTATTTTGGGTTGTTTCAGCCGAATTATTTTAGGATTTGGTGTGTTGTGTGTGCTGTAGGGATCGTGTTTGGCATTCGGCAGTTTGTCTGTCTGCATCATAAGTTGTCGGGATTTGAACAAATTGCCTAAAAACATACATTCTATTTTAATGGAGGATTGATGTGGGAATGGAATTGATACTGGATCGCGTGACAAAACAGTATAAGAACAAGATTGCGGTAGACCGTTTGAGTGCAACATTAAAAGAGGGCGTATATGGTTTACTCGGTGCAAACGGTGCAGGAAAAACAACGCTGATGCGCATGGTTTGCGGGATTGCCGAGATCAGCAGCGGAGAAATTCGGCTTGATGGGGAAGTAATTGGGGATATGGGGGGACGGTACAGAGATTTACTCGGGTATCTTCCACAGGATTTTGGATACTATCCGAATTTTACTTCGATGGAATTTATGCTTTACATTGCCTCTTTGAAGGGACTGGACCGCGGATATGCAAAGCAGCAGAGTAAGGCACTTTTGCAGAAGGTGGGACTTGCAAATGAGATGCGGCATAAGATAAAGACGTTTTCCGGCGGAATGCGGCAGCGGTTGGGGATTGCGCAAGCGTTGTTAAATGATCCGAAGATTCTTGTTTTGGATGAGCCTACGGCGGGGCTTGACCCGAAGGAGCGGGTACGGTTTCGCAATATGATCGCAGAGCTTGGAAAAGACAGAATTGTCATTCTCTCCACGCATATTGTGTCGGATGTAGAGGAGATTGCGGACTGGATCTTTCTGATGAAGCAGGGGCAGTTTATTGCGCAGGGAACATTGGAAACGCTGAAAAAGCATTACTTCGAGGTGATGCATTCCGAGAGCAGAGAACCATTTAATTTGGAAAAGCTTTATATGTTTTATTTTTCAGAGGGGGATGAAGGGTATGATGTGGTTTGAGTGGAAGAAGATTTTTGAACGCAGATTGAATGTGGCGGCGATGCTGTTGGGGTATCTCTTGATTGGAGTATGCGTATTTAATTATATTACTCAGGAGAGTATTTATGATGAAAAGACGGACAGTTATATTGCGGGAATTGCAGCGTATCGTCTTGATCAGGAACGAACGGCAAAGCAGACAGATGTGATTTCCGAGGAATATATGACGCAGCTGATCAGTGAGATACAGAGCTATCATATGAATTTGGAGAGCGATGATGCGTATTCGGAAGTCATTCGCCCGCTGGGAGATGTATTTTATTTTGCAGTGAAAAATTATACGGATATGCGAGCGGATATTATGGATCGAAATGCGTTGAATGCGGTCGATTTAACGGGGGGAGCACGCTTTTATGAACAGCGCATGAAGAAAATTACGGATTATTTGAATATGGATTTTTCCTATGGGAATTATAAAGAATCGGAAAAAGCATATTGGATTCGGAAAGCAGAGGATACGATTACGCCGTTTCGATGGGGCAGTATGAGTGTTATGAATTCAGTTCTCTATACAGTTGAAATCGGATTTTATCTGTGGTTTGTGATTATCATATGCACAAGTTCTGTTTTTTCGTCGGAATATGAGTCGGGAGCGGCGTTGCTGCTTCTTACGACGAAGTATGGAAAAGACCGATTGATTTGGTCCAAAATTGCTGTGACGGTGCTTTTTACGGTGGGATATTTGTCTGTCGGAATTTTGGCAGGAGTGGGTGTGATCGGTCTGCTCTTGGGGTTTACGGGGGCGGCTCTGCCTGTGCAGTTGTGGAATTCCGTGATTCCTTATAATTTGTCTGTCGGACAGGTTTGTCTGGGAACCTTTGCAATCGTTCTTTTGATTGGATTAGCGTTTGCACTTGTGCTGTTATGCTGTTCGGCAAGACTGCGATCCTCACTTGCAACGTTGGTGATTGGCGTTACGATTCTGATCGCCCCCGCATTCTTTCCGATGAGTAAGGAGAGCGGATTGTGGAATCATATTAATTATCTGTTTCCTGTCAGAGTGATGGATTTTAAAAAGATGCTTGGTTCGTTTGTAAGTTATCCTGTGGGAGATTGCGTGATTTCCTATGTGGGGATGATGGTGATTGTATATGCTGTGATTGGGAGTGCAGCATTGCTGTTGATTCGGAAAGGGTTTGTAAAAGCGAAATAGGATTATGAGAATAAAAAGATAAAATGACAGCGCCAAAGCGAGATGCGCCTCTTTGACACTGTCATTTTTAGCGGGTTTATCTTACGATCTTTTTACGGGAGGATGCAGATCCCATTCCGGGAAACAGCTTGCAAATCCCTCAAGATTCTGTGTTAAAACGACTTTTTCCATTTTTTGAATATCCGACTCATCTTGTCCAAACATCAGCTCGAGTTCGTCAAAATCATCATCAAATTTATTTTCCATTTTATAAACGACTCCTTTCTACTTGCAGACTTGGATTGCAAGTTTATGCAATAATCTCTCTAATCGGATTGCTCTCAAATTGATATACAACATTTTTGGCTTCTTTCCATTGCGATGTTGTCTGATTGATTTTTGCTTTTCCTTTTACAATACGATTTGCATAATCTTGTTCGATTGCCTCTATCTTTTCTGCGGTTGTCTTTTTTGTCTTGAAAGAGAAATAAGCAAGGATTGCGGCTCCAGCCAGTAAAAGAACTCCCAATGCTGTTACTGTAAACAGCCCCAGTACACCAAGAACTGCCAGTACGATTGCCCCAATCTGCATTGCTTTCTCGTTGCTTCGACTTGCTTTTTCAATTTCTGCCGCACGTCGATTTGCCATCTCGCTTTCAAAAGCCCTGCAAAGCTCCTCCGCATTGCTTCCGTCCTCAGAAGCGCCTGTCCAACCGTCAACATTCATCGTAATCTGATTTGGAAATGCCTCTTTCTTCTCAGTAATATATGATTGAAATCCTTTCCGAATATATCCGCTTAAAAAGGAAACCGCTGTCTTTCGCTCCGAAGGAGAGGTGTCTTCCTCCGTCAGAATCACATTTGACATCTGCTCAACCAAATTCAGCGTCCGTTGTTTCCGTTTCTGTTCTGCTTTGATAATGGACTGCTGCGCCGCTTCTTTATCGCCATCGAAATTTTTCACTGCATTCCAATATTTCTCTTCTTTTCGAAGCGGTTCTTCGTCTTCATTATATCTGCTGATTAGTTGAATTAAGCTTTTGTCAATTTTTGCTTTCAGACTGTTCTGATCGATATATGCGTTATTAATTCCCGTCAGATTATCCGCAATGGAATCAACCGCTAAAATTCTGCTGACATATTCATCAATCTTTTGATATTCTACTACGGTATCTCCTAAATCCGGATAGAGGTATGAAATATCAGAATTGAATCTGCTGCAATATTCTTTCCAGATTTTTTCCTGCGATGCCTCAAGATTGCTGCTGTTGCCGCGGATCTCGTTCATCCACTGCATCACATAATCGTCGCACATATGCTTTTTGTCGGGACCGAATACGCCATTGACGTAGGCATCTATGTATGCAAAACTTCCTTCTGAAAAATTTGCCGCGTTCTGATGAGAGAAATAGATGGACAGCCATTCATAACACGTCTGTACCCTGTTATTTCTGCGGCAGATGAGCGCCATTGTGATTGCAGTCCGTTCCTCATCTCTTCTTACAGCTTCCTCAATCGCTCTCTGCGCTAAATCCCTGTCATTTCCGATCCATGCGGCAACGGCAACCAAACATGGTGCAAGCCAGTATTTCGGTGTGGAAAGCATCAGTTCCTCTGAAACTCTTGAGATTGTTGATTTTTTAACAAGCGCTAAATCCGTAGCCTGTAACACGCCAAGCATGGTTTCTCGAATTACCTTGTAATTTCCGTAGTTTCGTTCCAATTCCTGACGTACTCGGACAAGCTCTGTTGCCGCCTGCTGCAAAGCTGCCTGTCTCTTTTGGTCGTCGGCCATTTCCAGAAATTTTTGCGTCAATACCTGAATGTTATGGTTT
>JAAVAF010000101.1 GCA_014804225.1 Lachnospiraceae bacterium | reverse complement strand
GGGATGTATGCCAGTTTTCTGTATACATACAGTATGTTATATGCTGCTCCGGCTAAGACAATCATGTACAACCTTTCTGGGAATGTGTCTGTAGAGGAGATTGTTGAGACGCTTTTGCAGCATCAGATCAACTGTATTGCAGGGGTTCCTTCCATACTGACCAGAGTTGTATCTTATATCAATGAAAACCATCTGACGGGTTTTGCAGTGGATACGGTTTATTTTGCAGGAGAGACGCTGTATCAGGATCAGAGAGATCAATTCTGTGAGACTTTTGGCAGAGACCTTGATTTCCGCTCTGTTTTTTACTCTTCCAATGACGGGGGGGCTATCGGGTATTTTACGAAAGACTGCGGGTTCAATGAACATCGGGTGTTGTCGGACCTGTGCAAGGTAGAGATTATCGACCCCGATACAGGAGAAGTCATCCATGAAATGAACCGTCCGGGAAATATTTATATTACCTCTCTTTTTAAGACATTGATTCCTCTGATTCGCTATCCGGCAGGGGATGTGGGAGAATACACAGAGCCGGAGGGAACAACAGACCGTAAATTCAGGATTCTTGGCAGGAGCAATGTTGCGGCGAGAGCCGGTTATGTATCTTTGTATCCTAAGGATGTGGGCAATGTATTGGAAAAATGCGGTATTGAATATTACGCCTATCAGATAGTTGTCACCCATGATATACGGGATCAGTTTATATTCCGGATTGCTGTACCAAAGACAGAGGAGGATTATACAGAGAAATTCATGGAAATGCTGTATCAGGAACGGTCGTTCTTGAAAGATGCCTTGGATGACGGTACGCTGAGTGCTCCGAAAGTAGACTGGTGCAAGGCGGAGGATCTGGAATATAATACGAGAACAGGAAAGTTAAAGCCTGTTATTGATCGGAGAATGTAACTATTAAGTAGTATGACAGGAGAGCTTTGATGGAAAGAAATGCGTTTTTGATCAACAGAAAAATACATCAGTATATCTTACCAGGTGTGCTGATGACCGTTGCCATGCAGCTTGGCAATGTGGTGGACGGCATGATCGTAGGCAACCTTCTGGGGGCGGATGCGATGGCGGCGATTGAGATTTCCATGCCAGTGCTGTTGTTGCTCCAGATGCCAGCGATGATGCTTGCTATGGGTGGGGCTGCAGAGGCAGCAGTTTTATTGGGAAAACGTGATATGGAAAAGGCTGGCGGGGTATTCAGTGCCTCGTTGGTGGCTGGCATTGTGATCGCACTTATCTTTGCGCTGTTTACGCCGTTCTTGCCAGGACCGTTAGCGCTTGCGCTTTCCGGAAATGGAGCGCTGGCTGCTCTTGCCGAGCCATATATCATGGTGAATTTTGGCGGAATTCCGTTTTTGACAGCAGCTATCATATTCTGTTATTTTATGAATGCAGATAACCATCCCCAGTTAGGCAGTGCACTTTTTATCATTGCCAATGTGGTAAATCTGGTGTTGGATTTTGTGTTTATCAAAGGATTTCATATGGGGATGGCAGGAAGCGCCCTTTCTACAGTGGTTGGCTATCTGGTCGGAATGGTGACGGTGGTGTTTTATTTCCGATCAGGGCAGAGGATGCTGCGCTTGCAAAAATTAGATAAACATATGTTCCTAAATGTAGGACTTGCGGCGAAAGCGGGAATCCCCAGTGCAGCTTTTACATTGATGTCTGCTCTGAAGTCTGTCATTATCAATTCTGCGATTGTAAGGATTTTGGGAAATGATGCGATGGCAATTTACTCTGTCTGTGCCAATGCAGTGCTGATCGCAGAGCTGTGTGTGGGCGGTGTGATCGGGTTGATTCAGAATATCGCGGGTATTCTTTATGGGGAGCGGGATTATTTTGGAATCCGCGTTCTTTGCAGAAGAGTACTTACTTACAGTTATGTTGTCATTGCGGTGCTGCTGCTGGTATTTCTTGCCGTACCCCAAGTGATTGCCGGGCTGTTCGGCATTACAGAAGGAGATATGCTTGAGCTCTGTAAGATGGCATTGCGCATATTTGCCTGCAGTTTTCCATTTTACGTCTATAACAAATTTTTGATGTCCTATTACCAGACCATTCTGCAGCCGGGGCTGTCCACAGTGGTTACAGTGCTGCAGGGATTTCTGGTGATCGTGCCTTTTACCTTGGCAGGAATCTTTTTGTGGGGGCTTACCGGCGTATGTCTGATGGCGGTGGCGAGTGAAGCGGTTACGATTTTAGCGAGCTCTCTATACCGGATTTGGGGACAACATAGGGGAAAATATGAAGCAGGGGGTGTTTATATGCTTCCTAAGGTTATGGAGGAAAAATGCTTGGATTGTTCTGTGGGGAATGATCTGGATGAAGTCATAGCCTTCCGGGAAAAGCTTCTTTTGTTCTGCGCAGACAATCATATTACAGAGCAGGATGCCAAAACCCTTTGTTTTGCTGTGGAGGAGCTTGCTGCTAATATCGTGCAGTACGGCTATCGAAGCGATCAGGAAAATTATATGGATATCAGTTTTACGATTCAGGATAATAAGTATCTTTTGCGGATCCGGGATGACGGTATTCCCTTTAATCCATTGGAATATCAAGAGCAAGAGCAGGAGGTAACGGTGAGCGGAATCGCATTGCTGAAAAAGATGGCATTGGGTTTCCAGTATATGAGGGTGCTGAATATGAATAACACTGTGATTGAGCTGGATATTACATAAATAGCAAAAGACATACCTAGTAAAGCTTCAAGAATAAATTAAGAAGTAATTTGAATTAAAAATCACTAAATACTGGAAGAAAAATCCAATATCTAGTGATTTTTTATTTGATTAAGTATTAATGTGTATAAGTATATTCCGCAGCCGCTTGTACAACAAGTGCATGTTGAAGTCATATCTTGGGATATTGTTCCAGCGTAAATGGACACGCTGTAGTGCCTGTCTCAAAAGTAATGGAACAGACAGGATTGTCACCACTGTATATCCAGTCAAGGTGACTTCCGGATGCGGTTCGTTTCATTACCACTCTTTTTTTAACTCCGTATCCCATTTCACAGCAAAAGGTCCATTGGCTTGTGTTTCCAAGTCATTTACCAGTTCTGCACGCTCTGCGGCGCTGCTTTCTGAATCGTCCAGAGATTCCCCAGACCAATACGAATAACCATAGAGATAGCTCTTATTAAAGTCTTCCCAAGAATCAAAAAGCTCCTGCGATTTCACTGCCGCTTCCAGAATTTTGTCCATTGCTTCCTCATAGGTGCAATAGCCGGCTCCATAACCCATACCCATAATAGTACCTACCCGGCTTAAATCCCAAGCAGCGATAGCACTATCTCCATAGGCCGTCCATGCATCATAAGCTGCTAATAGGCTGATATATGTTTCGTCATCCAAGTTCTGTTCTTTCAGCTTCGCATCAAAGGCATCGCGATCGCTCTCATCCATTCCGCCATATTCACCCAGAAAATCTAAAGCATCCTGATTATGGCCTTCATTGATCAGCATGTCTGCTGTTTCGATCAGATCTGTGGCACTTTCAATTCCCCAACTACTTGACAGGCTTTGCTGCATCTGGGATGATAGAGTATCCTTAAGTTCTTTCTCGTCTTCACCCGCATCTTCCATCATCTTACTGAGCTCAAGGGTATTCGTCCCATTTATGGAATCCAAAACTGCTGTCATTCCATTAAAGAAACCAATGGTTCCTTCTTGCCCCTGTGCTGATGCCGTATCCGAAAACTCCAAAGCGAGGACTTGTCTGGCTTCATCCACATCATCATCGTTTCCCACGATAACCACCGAATAATAGTCGTTTTCAGTCTCTACATAATATCCGTAGGCTTGTCCCCGGCTTATGCCGCTTCTGGCTACGCCTTCCTTTGCAAGACAAAGTTGTGTTCCTTCCGTGGAGGGCGCATCCGTATCTTCCCAGCTCACTGTTACCCCAGAACCATCTAAGGCCAAATCAGTGATATAATCCGCAAAATCCTCCAGATTTTCAATATTGCCCAAATTTTTCGGGACACTGGACTTGTTGCATCTTATAGCAATAGCAGAAAATCCCGTTCGTTCAGAACCGCCATCCAATCCCATCATAATAAATCCGTCTGAGAGCGGCATATCTGTCTGCGTAACTCCCTCAATCAGAATTACCTTATAAGAACCATCCGAGGAAACATATTCCTGCGAAGCCGGAAGATCTTCCGTTTCCGTGGCTGCCTCTGTTTCTTTTGTTTCCGCTGCTTTTGGAGACTCCTCTTGGGCTGCGTTTTTTACAGTGCTGTCGGATTCATGGCTTGCTGTTTCTTTAGAACCTCCACAAGCCGTAAGCATCAGTCCGATGGCTGCTGCCAGCAATAATACACTTCTTTTTTTCATAAAACATTTACTCCTTTTTCAGTATTTTGGCAATTACATGCTAAGGAATTATACCATGTTTTCAGTTACATTTCCATATAATATTTTCTTTCCTTTATCTTCTCAACCATAAATAATAGAAGCAAAATGCCAATTCCCTCTGCAAACAAGAGTAAAGCATGATTATTTATGACATGAAACCCGTCAAGTGTGCTTATAGTCTTTAACATCTGATCATAATACAGGGACATGTAGAAGCCAATAATTCCCAAACTGCTGCTGATAATAGAAAAATGCGCTTTCCGAATATGAAGAACAAGCTCTCGAATCCATAAACCGATTTCAATAACCATTGTCAGTAACAATTGTTTATGAAGAAATGGGCCTAACTCTGCATAATCAATATTGAAAGGAGCGTTCTTATTATGCAGCCAATTATAGAATGACAGTTGCATAATCAGCATCATATATAGTATCAATAGAACGCTGATAGCACTTGGAACTGTTTCTTTTATTTTTTCGATATCTTTCGTTTCGTTATTATGAAAAAACAGGAGATAATTGCAAAGCAGCATGACAGCGACAAGGACAAAAAAAGGAAAAAACGATTCTAATCGAAATATTTGTCTGGCATATCCTAAAAAGAAAGCACCTGTTATTAATATTGAAAGAAAGCAGACAGCAGATTTTAAATCTGTTATTTTTCGTATTTTTTTCAGATAGTCAAGATTGTCCGTTTTATCTGCAATTCGCAAATCCGGTTTTCCCATTCTGTCTTTAAAAGCGGCACATGCACTGCATTGTGCAAGGTGCTCTTCAACAAGCTTTACGGAATCGTCAGAGGCAATGCCATCTGTGTATGACGGCAGAAGATCACGTATAATATCACATGTTATTTTGTTCATTTTTCATCAATCCTTTCATGATTTTTTCTTTTCCTCTAAAATAGGTTACGCGTGCCCAGTTTTCACTCTTGCCTAATATTTCGCCGATTTCGCGAAAGGTCAGCTCGCTCGACATTTTGATATAGAGCACTTCCCGCATCTGTTCGGGCAGATTGTGAAGCTCTTTTAAGACTTGGATTAAATCATATTTTGCAAAAAATTGTGTTTCGGTATCAATTGTGAATTCAACAGTGTCTTCGGGCATTTTCGAAGCTTCGTGTTTATGTTTATCCAGATATTGATACCATATGTGTTTAGCAATCTGACAAAGCCACACGGACAGCTTGCATGTTCCGTCAAAACGGTCGATTGATTGGTAGGCACGAAGAAATGTTTCCTGTGTTAAGTCTTGTGCAGTATGTGGATTGTGGCACAATGACAGCAGAAAATAATATACGGTTCGGGCATGTTCTTCATATATTTTTTCATCCATAGAAATCCTCCTTTCGTGTATATATCCGTTTTTGATG
>JAAVAF010000100.1 GCA_014804225.1 Lachnospiraceae bacterium | reverse complement strand
TTTAATTAAAGAGGGCGATACGGTAGTGTTGACGGCAGGTGTGCCGCTTGGTGTTGCGGGCAATACAAATATGATACGCGTGATTGAAGGTGTGTCATAGCTTAGGAAAGTGACCAAACGCTGATACGCTTTGTGCATCGTCTTATTGGACAAAAAAGGCACGCCCTATATGTGGAAGAGCAAAAGGGCGTGTCACTTTATCATAATCAAAAATAAGTGGAAGCAGTATTTCAAAAGAAGGCAGACAGGAATGAATGATAACGATTTTGATTTTCAAAGAATTGCACAGGGATATAAGGACCGTCCCTTTTTACACAAACAGGTGATAGAGCGGTTTCAAAGGGATATTACGTAGCAATTTTTTTCAAACGGACTGGATATTGGATGCGGCGCCGGTTTGTCCTCAAAAGCGTTAAAGCAAATTTGTGCGTATGTAACGGGAGCAGATCTTTCGTCAGAGATGATATCTGTGGCGAAGGAGGTATGTCACGGCCTGCAAGGGTATGATTTTATTGTGAGCAGAGCGGAGGAAATTCCTGCCAGAAAAGAAAAGTATGATATTGTCACGGCTGCCGGAGTGATTCCGTGGGTGGAACAGGAAAAATTTTTAGAAAATTTAAACCGACTTGTACAGAAACAGACGTATGTTTTAATCTATGATTTTTGGGTTTCCGATCAAATGAAGGGCAGTGAAGCTTATTCCATATGGTGGCATGATGCCTATTTGAAGGCATTTCCGAAATCGTTTCGAAGGGAGCATATTTGGACGGCACAAGAGGTAGCACTATATGGGTTTTCGATGATAGATCAGGTGCAGTATAACATGGAATATGAATTTGATTGTGATTCTTTTATCAATTTCATGATGATTCAGTCAAATGTGAATGTAAAGATTGAAGGGGAAGGAAGAAGCGCAAAGGAAATTCGAAAGTGGTTTGAACAGTCCTTGAAAGCTGTTTTTAATCAGGAAAAGAAAAAGGTGATTTTTAAGGGATATAGTTGGTATATGAAATCCCGTTAGCAGGGCATAGCGATTTTAGGGGGTACATAATGGATATTAAAGTAAACGAAGTGCAGCAAACACAGCAAGTGCAGCAAACACAGCAAGTGCAGCCGACAGACGATACGTTTCGGTTTATGTTGGAAAGTAGTATCGAAGATGCGGGACTTGTGGAACGCCTCAATCTGATGATGCAGGAAATTACGATGCAGGGCGATAAGATTGTAAAGCGCATGGACGTGGTAGATATGCGCAAGTATCGCTCGATGATTAAGGAATTTATGAACGAGATTGTCAATCGTTCGCATAAATTTTCGCGCGAAAATTTTTTGGATAGACGCGGTCGCCACAGAGTTTATGGCATTATAAGGCTTGTTGACGAGAAGCTTGATGAGCTTGCACAAGAGCTTGTTAAGGAGGAGCGGGATAAGCTTGCGATCTTGGCGAAGGTTGATGAGATACGAGGACTTCTGCTGGATATTTTGGCATAAAGCTGGAGGTTGATAAATGTCGGAAACAAATTGGACGGATGTTGTGGGGCAGAAGCAGTTAGTTGACAATCTGCGTGGTGCTTTAAAACATAATAAAATATCCCACGCGTATTTGATAGAGGGTGAGAAGCTGTCCGGAAAGAAAATGATTGCGGACATTTTTGCGCGCGCACTGCAATGCGAGGCAAAGGAAGGGGAAAAACCCTGTAACCAGTGTCGTTCCTGTAAACAGGCACTCAATCGAAATCATCCGGATATTATTTACGTGGAGCATGAAAAACCAAATGTCATTTCGGTGGACAATATTAGACAGCAGATTAATGGAGATATTGCGATTAAGCCTTACAGCGGCGAGCGCAAGATTTATATTGTAGACGAGGCGCAAAAAATGAATCCCCAAGCACAGAATGCGCTTTTAAAAACACTCGAGGAACCACCGGAGTATGCAGTTATTTTGCTTTTGACAACGCGGGCGGAGGCGATGCTTCAGACCATTTTAAGCAGATGTGTTACGTTAAACACAAGACCCGTGCACGAGGAGTTAATCAAAAATTTTTTGATGGAAAAAGCAAAGGTTCCGGATTATCGAGCTGCAATTTGTGCATCTTTTGCACGCGGCAATGTGGGACGTGCGGTGGAACTTGCTTCAAATGAAGCGTTTGATAATATGAAAGCGTCTGTAATTGGTGCGATGAAAAAGATATCGGAAATGCAGGTTCATCAAATGGCTGCAGAAATCAAAAAAATTACAGAGGAAAAATTTGACGTGGACGATTATCTTGATTTGTGTTTCATTTGGTACCGAGATGTGTTATTATATAAAGCGTGCGGAGTGCAAGGCGATAAAAACCACATTATTTTTAAAGAAGATATGATGGATATTGCCGATGCGGCAAAGCGATACAGTTATGACGGAATTGAGCGAATCATACATTCCATAGACAGGGCAAGGAGCAGACTCAAAGCAAATGTTAATTTTGACCTTACGATGGAGTTGATGCTGTTGGATATGAAAGCAGGATAAATAGGAGATACGAATGAATTTGAAACAATATGTGAAACGTCATCTGATTTTTGTGATCTGCCTCTTCGTGATTGGATATGGGATTATTGCATATATCCAGATCGTATGTCCCGAAAAAATTGGTCAGCCCCATACAGGAGATGCAGCGTTTGCATTTGCACCGGTATATAATGAAGCTGGAAGTACGTTTCATGCAAAGTTGGGCATCGGTTATCAGCGAGGGCTTTTGATTTTGGAAGCCGTTATATCTTTGTTTGCGGTTTTGATGTTGTATCGATTGATGGAATATTACTGTATATTTTTTGAAATCAAAAGAATTTGGAGCTATTTTGTGGATTTTAGTATGGCGTCTGCACTTGCGCGGCTTTCGGAGCGTCTGCTGGGAAACTATACGCTTGATTATTTGTATATTAGGGCTGGTCATGGTACATACGATTTTTTTGATTTTTGTATCGGCATCTGTGTTGCGGGCGTGTTGATTTGGATCATACCGTTTTATGGAAAGTATCATAAATACAAAAAGCTGCATACAGTGGGCATGAATTTTGTGCAGAAATTTTTGTGGGAAATGAAGCTTAGTTTCCAATTGTTAAAAACATCTTTTTGCCCGATCAAAACGTGGTGGAAAGATATTGATTAAAAAAGTGAGGTTATAGATATGGTAAAAGTAATTGGTGTGAGATTTCGTACAGCGGGCAAAATTTATTTTTTTGATCCGTTGGAGTTTGACGTAAAGCGCGACGACCACGTGATTGTGGAAACGGCGAGGGGAATAGAGTATGGTACGGTAGTCGGAGAACCGAGGGAGGTTGCCGATGATCAGGTAGTACAACCCTTAAAGCCGGTATTGCGCGTGGCAAATAAGCGCGATATGGAGCAGGAGGCAGCAAATAAGCAGAAGGAGAAAGAAGCCTTTCAGATTTGCCTTGAGAAGATAAAAAAACATAATCTTGAGATGAAGCTGATTGATGCAGAATATACGTTCGATAACAATAAAGTATTATTTTACTTTACGGCAGACGGCAGAATTGACTTTCGAGAGCTTGTGAAGGATTTAGCGGCAGTGTTTAAGACGAGAATTGAGCTTCGCCAGATTGGTGTCCGTGATGAAACAAAGATCCTTGGAGGCATTGGCATTTGCGGCAGACCGCTTTGTTGTCACACGCATTTGTCAGAGTTTATTCCGGTGTCGATTAAAATGGCAAAGGAGCAGAATTTATCGCTTAATCCGACAAAAATTTCCGGTGTATGCGGCAGACTGATGTGCTGCTTAAAGCATGAGGAGGATACGTATGAGTATCTGAACAAAAAGCTGCCAAATGTAGGCGACCATGTGACGACGGAAGATGGTTTTAAGGGGGAGGTTCACAGTGTCAATGTTCTGCGTCAGCTTGTGAAAGTGGTGATTGAGGCGGACGATGAGAAGGAAATCCGTGAATATAAAGTAGAACAGCTTCGGTTTAAAAGACGTCACAGAAAAGACAAGAATGACGGTATGAGTGATGATGAGCTGAAGGAGCTGAAAGAATTGGAAAAGCTTGAAAAACAGGAAAAACAGGAGGGAAAGTCGAAGCTGGACGATAATTAATGGCAGTGTGAAAAGAGTATGGTTATTGAGTTAAAAGAAAACGAGCGAATTGACGATTTGCAGCGCAACGGATATAAGATTATCCAAAATCCGCAAAAGTTTTGTTTTGGAATGGATGCGGTACTGCTGAGCGGATTTGTAAGGATTAAGGAGGGTGCACAGGTGCTTGATTTGGGCACGGGCACAGGAATTATTCCGATTTTACTTGAGGCAAAAACAGGCGCAAAGCATTTAACGGCACTCGAGATACAGGAAGAGAGCGCGGATATGGCAAGGCGCAGCGTGCAGCTCAACGGACTTGAGGATAAGATTGACATTGTGACAGGTGATATTAAGGAGGCAGACAAGCTGTTTGCGGCGGCAAGCTTCGATGCAATTACTTGCAATCCTCCTTATATGATCGGCGCGCATGGTCTGACAAATCCTGATGCACCAAAAGCGATTGCAAGGCATGAGATTTTGTGTACGCTTGAGGATGTGGTGCGAAATGCGGCAAGGCTTTTGAAACCGGGCGGGAGCTTTTTTATGGTGCACCGTCCGTTTCGTTTGGCGGAAATTATCACGGTTATGACAACGTATAAGTTAGAACCGAAGCGTATGCAGCTTGTTTATCCCTATGTTGATAAAGAACCGAACATGGTACTGATTGAGGGGTGCCGCGGCGGGAAACCGCGCATGACAGTGGAGAAGCCTTTGATTGTTTTTAAGGCACCGAATGTGTACACAGATGAGATGTATTGTTTTTGACAGGTCTGCACATTTGCTGTGCAGACCGTGAGAACACATAAATTATGTTAGGCATCAAGCCACCACGAAGTGGTTTTGCATGGCTTGATGATTGTAACGATGAAGGTACTGAATCGTTACAACGATATTTGTGATTTGTATGGGTATTAAATAGAAAAATGCAGTTTAAAGAGGGAGGTCGGATATGTCGGGTACCTTGTTTTTGTGTGCAACGCCCATCGGCAATCTGGGTGACATGACGCCTCGCGTGGTGGAAACGTTACAGGCGGTTGATTTAATTGCAGCGGAGGACACGCGAAACAGCATCAAGCTTTTGAATCATTTTGAAATACATACGTCTATGACGAGTTATCATGAATATAATAAAGTAGAGAAAGCAAAATATTTGATTGAACAACTGCAGGCGGGAAAAGATGTAGCGCTGATTACAGATGCCGGAACACCCGCAATTTCCGATCCGGGCGAGGTTTTGGTGCAGATGTGTCAGGAGGCGGGGATTACGGTAACCTCTCTTCCGGGCGCAGCAGCGTGTATTACGGCACTGACGCTTTCGGGACTTTCTACGAGGCGTTTTTGCTTTGAAGGGTTTCTTCCCGCGGACAAGAAAGAGAAAAAGGACATTCTCGAAAATCTGAAAAACGAGTCGCGCACGATTGTCTTATACGAAGCACCGCATCATTTGACAAGAACACTGGATGAACTCTATGAAGCGCTGGGCGATCGGAGAATGACGATTTGCAGGGAGCTTACCAAGAAATTTGAGGAAGTGATACCGACGACAATTTATGACGCGCGTGTCATTTTTGAAAACAAGGAACCAAGAGGCGAGTATGTGCTTGTCATCGAGGGCAGAAGTTTAAGCGAATTAAAACATGAGAAGGTTTTGGAGTGGCAGAGTATTTCGATTGAAGAACATATGAAGCATTATGAAGAACAAGGCTTTGACAATAAGGAAAGTATGAAAAAAGTTGCAAAGGACAGAGGCATTTCAAAAAGGGAAGTTTATCAGTATATGATTGAGAAAGGGGTCAAGTGATGACATATGGAGCGAGTGTTTGAAATTATCGAAGAGCAGTTAAACTTATCCGGGATTGAGCTGAATGAAAATTTATCCATCAAAGATGATTTGGGTGTGGATTCCATTGATTTGGTGGAGCTTATTATGGCATTCGAGGACGAGTACGGCATTGAGGTACAGTATGAAGAATTGGAGAAACGAGTAAAGACGATTGGTGATATCGTTGAATATCTGAGTGAGCAGGGTGCGGATATCTAAAAGAATATCCGCATTTTTTATTGTTTTTGGCATAAAGTTTAATGATAGATGAAATAGAAGGCGTGCGATAAAATGAATTATTTATGGGGCGGAATGCTGATCATTGGAATTATTTATGGAGTTCTTACAGGAAATACGCAAGGGATTACGGACGCTGTGTTGGAATCGGCAAAAGAGGCTGTGACGCTTGGCATTTCCATGCTCGGTATCGTTGCTTTTTGGACGGGACTGATGGAGGTCGCAGGGGAGGCGGGTGTAATAAGCGGATTGACAAGAGCGATTGCGCCTTTTATGCGTTTCCTTTTTCCGAAAATCCCGAAAGGGCATAGAGCGTTTGATTCGCTTTCGGCAAACTTTGTGGCAAATATTTTAGGTCTTGGCTGGGCGGCAACGCCGGCGGGACTGCGGGCGATGAGCGATTTGGAGCAGCTGGAGCGGGAGCGTGGGAATAAAGAGTATTTGGATACAGAGACAGCAGTGGACAGGATACAAAGCCATGCGACAGAGGCAAGGACTGCAAGTAATGAGATGTGTACGTTTCTTGTGATGAATATTTCATCGTTACAGCTCATACCTGTAAACATTATCGCGTACCGCAGCCAGTATGGGAGTATTAATCCGGCGGCAGTCATTGCGCCTGCGATTGTGGCGACGTTTTTCAGTACCGTGGTGGCGGTGGTATATTGTAAGGTGATGGGTGAAAAAAAGCATAGCGTGTGAAGTGTTTTGTTGTATTTTGGATTAAGTGTCCAATGCAGAATAGAAAAATGTGAGATATCATATTTTTGTAACGAAATGGGATATCAACATCTTGAAAGAGTATTGAGGAAAGTTGTTTTTTGGGATATACTTATAGAAAAGACAGCGATTAATACGAAAGGTGGTAAGGAACATGTCAGTATTACAGAGCAGGGTAATTCAATCCCTTGATGGTTTGTCTGAAGATAATCTGCAGTTTTTACTTGATATGATACAGCGTTTTATGAAGCCCGCGAATGAACCGAAGATAACCGGAAGTGCTATTCGCAAAATTGGCAGCTTAGAAGGTCAGGATCTTATTGATCCGGATTATGACATAGATGAATGCAATGATGAAATAGCAGAAATGTTTGGGGTACAGGACAGATGAAAATATTAATAGACACACATATCGCTATTTGGGCAGTCTTAAATGACCCGAAATTGCCAAATAAGGCGAAAGATATTATTCTTGATGAAACAAATGAAATATTTTACAGTACGGCTTCTGTTTGGGAGATTACAATAAAGCATATGCTACACCCGGATAAAATTCGGATTAATGGCAGTCTTTTGGAAAAAGGTTGTGAAAGTAATGGGTATGTTGTACTGCCTATTTTGAATAAACATGTATCAGCATTGGAAACATTAAAGCGTTCTAAGAATGCACCTAAACATAATGATCCGTTTGATAGAATTATGGTAGCACAGGCAAAAGTGGAAGGATTAATGTTTTTAACACATGATGCCTTGATTCCATATTATGACGAATCATTTATTATTTCTGTTTAATAGATATTAATGGGACGATATGAATTACAAAGAGTTGGTAGATCGAGCAAGATATTTTAAAAAAGATAAAGAGGGACAAAAAATTATGAGTAAAATCATGGAAGAAATCATAAATGAAGAAAAAATCGAAGCAGCAAAGCGCATGTTAGATGATGGAGAATTATCTGAAGATAAGATAGCAAAGTATTTAGCGCTTCCGATCGAAATTGTAAAAAAACTGGCAGACAGTTTGCAGATTGCATAAACAGTCGCAAGAGTATAGCTGATTTTAGAAAGCATTTCAGAGTGCGGTGGTGCAGCGAAATCGTAAGAACAAGGCTTAGTAGAATAATTTGCATTATAGATGACAATTTAGAAAGACGAATAATTTTATATCGAATTTTAAACGCAGGGAATCTTAAGAAAAGATGTCCTGCGTTTTTTATGTCGGTTCCGTTTTAACCAATTGCAATTTTATTAGAAAAAGTACAAAAATACTAGGGAAGTACAAAAATAATTAAAAAAGAAAGGAAACAAACATGGAAAAATACGGATATGTACGCGTGAGTAGCAGGGAGCAGAATGAAACAAGACAACTGCTCGCGATGCAAGAGTTAAAAGTACCGAACAACAATATTTATGTTGACAGACAATCGGGGAAAAATTTTGATCGTCCCGCTTATCAAAAAATGCTCAAAAAACTGAAATGTAATGATGTCGTCTACATAAAAAGCATTGACCGCCTTGGTCGGAATTATGATGAAGTGTTGGAGCAGTGGCGTAGGCTTGTAAAAGAAAAAAGAGTAGACATTGTTGTTATAGATATGCCGTTGCTTGATACGAGGCGTGAGAAGAATCTGGTCGGGACATTTTTGAGTGATATTGTATTGCAAGTATTAAGTTTCGTTGCGGAAAATGAGCGAAATGACATAAGACAACGACAGGCGGAGGGAATTGCCGCCGCAAAATTGAGAGGAATCCGGTTTGGCCGTCCTGCCTTGGCTCTGCCTGATAACTTTGAAAAAATATATGAAAAATGGGAATCGAAAAAGATAACAGGAATTGAAGCGGCATCGCAGTGTAATATGCCAGCATCTACGTTTCGATACAAAGCAAAGAAATATAAGCAGTACACGCAAAATCAATAGCAAAAAAGTGTACTTTTTTATTTTTAACACATTATAAGGTAAAACGCAAATATTGTCAAATAAGGCACGCAAAATCAATAAAAATGTATGAGAACAAAAAAGTACACTTTTTTGTTTTTAACAGTTTCGGGTTTATGCCGAACATGATTTATTTAACAGTACCTTGACGAAACAGATGCCAAAGAATCATGGAAGCGCATTAAATCATTTTATACATAATACGTAATTTGAAGGAGGATAAAATGGGAAAGTTCAACGTAAATAATCATATGCGAGGAGCTGCTGCGGCTCCGAATCCGGAAATTGAACATGCGGACTCAAATTTGCGCGAGGCAGGGATAAGTGTCCAAAACGCTGTATGTGAGCTGGGAAGAACATATTTTGAAGCAAATAAAGATAATACGGAAGCTGAGTATTATGAACAGGTCGCTCACATTAAGAACTGTATGGATCATGAAAAACTTTGCCGCCAATATAGGCTTAGTCTGGAAGGCCAAGTACAGTGTGAAAAATGCGGCGCTATTGTCACATCTAACAGCTTGTTTTGTAACCAGTGCGGAAGCAGTATACAGGCTTGGGATTTTTCCGGTCTGGGAATTGGAAATTCCGTAAATAAAAATAATGCAAATGCACCTGTGTGCCGTGCGTGTGGGAAGCCGCTCGTAGCAGGGGCAGCATTTTGTGAAATATGTGGAGCAAAAGTATAACGATAAGTGAGGAGAAAAGAAATGATTTGTAAAAATTGTGGTAATCAGTTAAATGAAAATGCAATGTTTTGCCCGAAATGCGGACATAAAACGGAAAAACAGATGCAAGGCACAGGAGCGGCTGTACAGTCAAATACAAATAATAAAAATATTACCGGAAATGTCGATCGTAAAGAAACACATAAGAAAAATCATAAAATGCCTATCATTATTGCGATTGTTGTTGTAATAATAGGATTATTAAAATTTTGCGGCAGCGCAAATCCGGCGCCTACAAACAGCGTTGGGGGGAGCAACAGTGTGCCCACTATGGCACAGAACAATGTATCAACTATAGCGCAGACCGGTGAATCCGTTTCAGCACAGGATGAGATTGCGCGGACACTGGGAAAACGCGGCACAAATCTATCCATTTCGCCAGATGGGAAACTTTCAATAACCCGTATTACTGATAGCATAGCGCCGATGGAGACGCCCAACGACGGAATATGGACTGTGTTTGTCTATATGTGTGGATCAAACCTTGAAACAGGTAACCAAAAAGAAGATGGAACTAGAACGGGGGGTAGTTTTGCTACCCATGATTTGGAAGAAATGATTAGCGCAACTTCAAATAATTCCAATCTTCGGTTTGTGGTTGAGGCGGGAGGTGCGGATGTCTGGCATCATGAAAGCTGCGCCGATGGGCAAAACACGAGACTTTTGATAAGTGAGGGAACTAGCCAGCCAATTCAAAGAGGAACAGCCAATATGGGCGACCCGGATGCACTCTTTAATTTCCTTGACTGGGGATTGACGAACTACCGTTCTCAGTATACGGTACTGGATTTCTGGGATCACGGAGGAGCTAGCATCGGAGGTGTCTGCCAAGACGATCGGTTTGAAAAGGACAGCTTGTCTCTGACAGAAATAGATAAAGCATTGGCGGCGCTTTATGATAAATATGCCTTTAAATTCGAAATGATAGGCTGCGATGCCTGCCTTATGTCAACGATAGAAACGGCAAATATTCTTGCTCCGTACGCAAATTATATGATTGCTTCCGAAGAAACTGAGCCCGGTACCGGCTGGGATTATGCAGGATTCGGAAACGGTGTTAGAGAGAAGGTAAAAAACGGCGCGGAACTTGGAAAATACCTATGCGACGCTTATATTTCATCGGTTTCTGAAGATACTAGAAACGCCGTTACTTTGTCGGTAATAGATCTTTCAAAGATTGATCAGTTCCTGTTGGGATTCAACGCATACTGTATAGAGATATATGACTATATCTGTAATCAAAACGGCGTCGATGACATTATGTCAGGTGCCGGAGATTTACCGCGGTTTGGATGGGATCCTAGGTGGGAGTATCATGCTAATTCGACAGATTTAGGACTTTTTCTCAAGTCTACGTCTGCGTATTCAAACGAGGCAGAAAGTGTATTGTCACTTATGGACGAATGCGTAGTATACATGAGAAACGGCAATGCCCATAATGATGTCGGCGGAATTGCAATTTATTTTCCGTTAGTTCCAAGGGAAAGTCAAATCAATAAACTTAAGGATATCTGCGTTACACCTTTTTATATGGGAATCGTTGACGTGTGTGTTTATGGAAAAGACAAAGCAGGAGATATCAGTGGATATGATCCAAGCCATTGGGTGGACGAGGGCAGTGAATACTGGTCGGAAAATGATGTAGACAGCAGCGAATATGACTATTGGACAGATGATTCATCCGGCACGCCGAATACAGATACAAATCAAACAGGAATATCATTTTCGATAGAACCACATTGTGAAAAAGGCACCTTTAACACGCTTGATGCGATCGGTGGCTTCATTGCTTCATTTGCGCTTGATGAGAACTTAGTGTCAGATAACATTGACAAGCTGGATAAATACACATTCACTTTTTCCGATGAGGGGTTGAAAAAGGTAGATACCGTATATACAAATTTGCTTTGCGCAATTACCGATTCTAATGAGCGTGCAGTGCTGATGGATTTTGGTATGAGTTTTGTTGGAAACGGGGAGTATTACCGTCAAAACAATCAAAAAACCGTTGAGCAGCCGTTTCTCGGAATGACGGCAGGTCTTGACAATGGTGACATTTTAGCCTTTAATCCGTTGACCAGAAGATACGTTGAGGGGTACGGATATGTAAACTTTTATTATGCTCCCGTGAAGCATAACGGCGAATCAAAATATTTGATTTTTTATGAGTATTATATTGAACAGGATCCTGACACTTGGATTCCGACTGCCAGAATGGAATATATTGCTGTCGGTACAGTGAATACGGATAGCGGTGATTTTGCCTCAAGAGTAGAACCGCTTAAAAAGGACGATTCCCTTGTGGCGCTTTATCCCACCTATGATGCAGATACTTTTGAATTTGTAGGTAATTTTCGCTTTACTACGGATGACGACGCATATATCTGTCAAGAAGATGGAGATTTTAGGCTTAGAACAAATTTGATATATCCTGAAGGCACATACAAATGGATGTACTATATAAAGGATATTTACGGTAATTCTTTGTACACCACGCCTGTAACCTGTACGGTTGATCATAATCAAACATGGCCGTACAGCATAGATGATTGATCATACTCGGGAATTTGCACAGAATTAACAGAGACCTTAATATATTCTAAATGGTTGAAAGCAATAATGTTTGTTTTCAACCATTTCAGACTGTAGACAAAGTCCGAGATTTTCGCCTCGGATTTTTCTTTTAACAGAGCTAGCTTCTTTGTTTTTGGGACTTTCTGGCTCTTTTCTGGTATAAGGAAGAAAAAAACATCAAGGAATGCACCTCTGATCCTGAAAGCGGATGGTTCCGAAAGGGTGAACATAAAAATGTATTTGCCTATATAGTACAGACTGCCTGCGATAAGAACGGCTAGATCCTTGGCTATAGTGTACATCCCGGGAATCAGCACGATTTATGTTGACAGACAATCGGGGAAAAATTTTGATCGTCCCGCCTATCAAAAAATGCTCAAAAAACTAAAATGCAATGATGTCGTCTACATAAAAAGCATTGACCGCCTTGGTCGGAATTATGATGAAGTATTGGAGCAGTGGCGTAGACTCGTAAAAGAAAAAAGAGTGGACATTGTTGTTATAGATATGCTATTGCTTGATACGAGGCGTGAGAAGAATCTGGTCGGGACATTTTTGAGCGATATTGTATTGCAAATATTAAGTTTCGTTGCGGAAAATGAGCGAAATGACATAAGACAATGACAGGCGGAGGGAATTGCCGCCGCAAAATCGCATAAACTGTTAAATTATTTTGAAAAATGGAGTATATAAGATGTATTATAGCGGAGAGTGTAAAAACTCTTCGTTTCTTTATTTTAAGAGAAATTTTACAGTACATTGAAAGTAGTGCTGTATTGTAAAATAAAGAATAAAAAATTTTATAGTTTAGGTGGAAAAAACAACCTAACATGTTCTTATAATTAGAAATTGTAAGGTAAAACTTAGAGAAGATTGAAAACAGAAAAACATGGAATCTGAACGCTAAGTATGAAGTGTAAAAATAGGAAGAAAATACTGTACTGATTGGAGCGAAGAAAGTATTTTACCTCATCGTGAAAGGAGCAGACGGTTATAAATTATGTAATCGGAGATATACATAACGAAGTAAAAAAATTAAATAGCATCCTAGAGCAAATTCAACCGGGGCATGATGATAAAGTGATTGTGCTTGGAGAACTTTTTGACAGAGGAGGAGATGAAGCGGATCCGGTAGGCGTTTATTTTACGTTGACCGGATTACAGGGACAATATATCTGGATACGGGGAAACCATGATCAATGGCTTGCGGATTATATAGAGAAATATTTTTCGCTGTCAGAAAGAAAAAGGTTGAAAATGGGTTCTTATCCCTATAATTCTTTTGGTTTAATAAAACAAAGAATAACAGAAACCGATATGTTAAATCTTGCTGATTTGATACATCATTTACCACTTCAGGAAGAGATTGACATAGATGGGAAAAAGTTTCTTATGGCACATGCTATGACATCCTATCCGTCCCTAAAGGAATCAAAAAATTATTATATGATGGGTAATTGGGAACTGGAAGCATTTTTCTTAGAAGGAATTGACGGATATATTTCATTATGCGGGCATACTCCCACAAGCAATATCTTGTGGAAAAAGGAAGGTGGATATTTAGGGAAAGATTGGCATTCTATCTGGAGAAATAATAAAGAAAATGTTTACCTTTTGGATTGTGGATGCGGCTTTGTCAGTGGAAAATTGGCATGTATCTGTCTTGAAACAGGTGAATGTTTTTATTCTCGAGGGTAGCCTTTTTGGAAAAGACTCAAATTTTTGCAATTGCAATGTGTTAGTTATAATATTAAAAAAGGTATATTGAAGACCCTGTAAATGAAACGAATATGATTGAGGGGGGGTTTTCCGATGAGTTCAATAGATACGTTTTGCCTGTGTTAAAAGAATGGTATAATGATAACAAGGAAATACTCAAACAAATTTGGGAAAAAGACAGTATATACAGATTCTGGATTGGAATTAATATGGAAAATACGTATGCTGCCAGAGAGTGTAACAGAAGATATCCGGGACAGGTAAATGGATTGAACAGAAGGAGAAGAGTGTGGTATGCTGTAGAAAGAAAATAAATCTATGTTGAAGGGAGATTAATATGTCAGAATTAGATGATATTTTAGAGTTGTATAAGAATAGTGAGTTTTATAAAAAAAATAAAAATACATATCATTCAGATAAAATTTTGAAAAATGTGTTTAAGCAGGAGGTGAAAATAAATCGTTTTGTTGGTTTAAGTAAAAAAACATATGAGGAGATTCATCAAATAGAGACGGATCTTATGAGAAATTTGATATACGAGTTTGAGAATAGGGTAGATATAAAAGACAAAAATATTATATATGAAATGATACATGCATTTTATGTAGATCCTGATGGTAATGGCATAAGCAATGAGAGGAATGTTTTGTGTGGATGCGGCGCAGATGGTTTATTTTCTGTAAACAGAATATTTAGAAAATTTGAAAGAGGCGAAGAGGCAGTAGCAGAGTATGAACGTTATAGAAAAAAACCTATATTCTATTTTCCGAGGGAGAAGAATGGAATTAATCCGACTCGATGTTTGGTTTTTGGAGACAGAATCGATCATACATTATATGATTTGAAAATGTGCCTTAATAGAATTGAAGAAAAAAGTGATATCAGAGATTGTAAATTATATTCAGCGTATAAAAGACCAAAAACAAGTAAATGGTTGAAAGATATTGGATCTTTTGAGAAGTTGGTTGAAGCATATGGCATTGAGGGGATTTTTGTTAATGAAAACTATGAAGTTTATGATATCGAAAGAGGAAATGGAGAACCAATATCAAAGTATGATAAATCCTACAGTTGGCAGTGGAGTGATACATATTATGATAATTTGAAAGCATTAGTTGATAAATTTTATGCAAAGGAAGGAATAAACGGGAGAAATGAACATTTATGCCATGAGCGACATACACGGTTGTCTGCAGTCATTCGATGAAGCGTTGAGTCTGGTTGATTTATCGGGGGATAACAAACTAATTCTCTGTGGTGATTATATCCACGGCGGGCAGGATAATTATGGTGTTTTGGACAGAATTATGGAACTGGAACGAAACTATGGTTCTGATAAAGTGATTGTTCTTGCGGGCAACCATGAGGATATGGCATGTGACGGGCGGTGGCCCATCGGGGAAGACCGGTTTTTTGGTTCCGGCGTGGACAATGACGATAACGATGACAAATATATTTCATGGATGCAGAATCTTCGCAGATATCATGTGGAAGGAGATACGATATTTGTCCACGCTGGTGTGGATGAGGAGGCGGATGATCTGTGGGAATGGGGGACGGATGATTTTACCTTTACAGAAAAATATCCTGCACAGACCGGGAAATTCTGCATGAACATTGTAGCTGGGCATATAGGAACAGGAGTAATTTCGGGTGACCCGCGGTTTCATGATATTTATTATGATGGGGAGAGTCATTATTACATTGACGGGACAACGCTGGACAGCGGTATAGTCCCGGTAATTAAATTGGATACCGACAGTAATAAGTTTTACCGCGTGACGGAAACAGGAGACTGGTTAGTACTGCCTTACGATGAGGAAAATTAAAGGAAATGCCAATGAAAGCAGCACTTGATTTATGATGTCAGAGGGGAAGTTTATATGGCTAAAATAGATGAAAACGCACGTGTGAATATTGAAACGGATATTACATTTAGAGAATTGCGCAATTATTTATCAATAATAGACCGTTTGTCAATCTGTATGCTGGAAACATTAAATTATAATAACTATATATGTCTGGAAGACGTGCCGGATTCCTACGATGACTATTATGTGTACGGCATCAGTATGATTGAGAGTGAGTTTTATAAGATTGATAAGTATGAGTATGCTGCAAGTGGTGATCGGAAAGACCTTACGTTTATAAATTGTATAGAGATTATGCTTTCGGAAGAGCCTAAGAGTGTTTGGATAAAAAGAGATAGAGAAATGCTTATAACGGAGCATTTAATGCTTTGTCCCAGTGATAATGCGAGAGATAATGTTCCTTTTTTGAAAATGCTGCGCGGAGATGGAGATTTTAGGATTTTTTCAGGGGTTGAGCCGACGGAAAATAATGTTCTCGAATTTCAAAACTATTTTGAAAGAGAAAAATGCTGTTTTTATGCAATATTTCTGATAGATTGTCAGGAGGAAATGATAGGATATGTCGGGATTAGTTATCGGGGAGAAGAGAGGACTGAGGCAGAATTTTATGTTTCTAAGGCACATAGAGGACAGGGGTATTGTACAGAGGCATTACATAAAATTTGTGAGGAAGTTTCTCAGGGGAATCTCAAATGGCGGGATGAAACGGGGGAACAAATCCCGATTGAGATAGACAAGTTGTATGCAACGACTATTTCCGATAATCTTGCGGCAGTTAAAGTTTTGGAGAAATGCGGGTTTGTTGAGAATCGGGAAATGGTGCTGGTATTTCAGATTTTTATTGATCCTGATGATGAGGATAAAGTGTACGATAATGAAATTAGTGATTATGTGCTTTTACTGCAAAATCATTGAGGCAGGGCGTAGAGATAATGAGGAGGATTATTATGTATAAAGATTTACGTGAAGAACGAGTAGAGATTTTTGAAGAGACGAAGCATCTTTATTGTACAAATAAGAAATTGGTCGATTCAATCAATTTTTCCAAACAAAATCAAAAGGTTATCGCTGAAAGTGAGCAGATTTCTATTCCTGCAGATAAATATAATGTGCCTGCAAATGTTGTGGTATCACAGAAGAGAAGCCTTGCTGCAGCAAGTCAATATTCAGAAAAGAATGTTTGCGTACTTAATTTTGCATCTGCAACGAACGCCGGAGGCGGTGTCACAAAAGGTTCGAATGCGCAGGAAGAAGCAATCTGTCGATGCAGTACGTTGTATTCTTGTATTTCTGATAGTCGGGTGGTAAGTCAATTTCATGATAAGCACCGCCAAGATTTAAAATCCGATCAGATAAACGCTTTATATAATGATGATTGCATTTATACACCAAAGGTTACCGTGTTTAGGAATGATACCGATATGCCGACGTTATTACCTGAGAAACTCTGGTATGAAATAGATGTAATATCTTGTGCGGCACCGAATCTGCGCAGTATGCCAAGCAATGCTATGAATCCGGACTCTGGCAGTAAAGCGGTTAACATAAAACCAAGTGAATTATTGGAGCTGCATAAGAAACGTATGAGCAGGATCCTTGACATTGCAAAAGCGAATGGTGCAGAAGTGGTAATTTTAGGAGCTTTTGGCTGCGGAGCATTTCAAAATTCACCCGACGTGGTAGCAAGAGCTATGAAGGAGACTGTTAAAAAATATCTGTACAGCTTTGAAACCATAGAGTTTGCTGTGTACTGCCCGCCGAGAGATACAAAGAACTATGATGTTTTTAAAAGAACATTAGCCAGAGAAAGATGAAATGGATATCAAGATGCCAGGGTGGGATTGTGATTCGATTCTAATTATGAATCCGAATATTATTTTGAAGGAAAGTTTCTTAATGGAAATGAAAGAGGGTTTCCTGATAAAAGGGTAAAAGTGATTGTATATAGGAGAAGACAACATATGAATATGATTGATGAAAAGGTGGAGATTACAGAGGCAAATATAGATGAAATGAGCCAGCTGGCAGAAGAAGTGGTGAATGAATTACTTTTATATTATCAGTGTTATGATGCCGACGGCAGAATAATAATAGAGAAATATCGTGAATGGGAGAGTATGCGGCCTCGAGATTTTTTAAGAAAAATGGAGGTAACATCAAAAGAGGAGCCCAATGCGGGTTTGCTTTTCAATTTATTTCGACGCGGGGATGATTTTCGTTATGTCCGCAGATATACAAAAGAGGATATCATTCCTTGGGTTGAACCGATCATTCCGAAAGCGCTGCAGCTGTTCCGTAACGGCGAGGTGAGTATTGATTTTGTAGTGGCAAAGTCTGTGCCGGATGATTATCTGATCGCAGCATTTGCAAGAGCAGTCAGAACCATGATGATGTTCTATGCTGGACAGAAGTGGCAGAGGGACAGTGGTGCACGTTATTTACTTTTGCTGGAAGATCCGAACTGCCATGAAAGGATGAATGGAGAGGGATATATTTTGACGATGTAAACCTAAGAAGAGCATTTGAAAGAGTTTCCTCCGAATTAGAAGAACGAAAGAAGAACGATGAGCATTATCGGTCATTTAGAGTGGGAATATGGAAATTTTTTTCAATTAGTGATTTAGATTATGAGTTGTTTGAAGAAGTGAATGACAAGAAGGAGAAAATATTCAACGATGATGATTTTGTCAGGGAAAGACAAGAAATTTGTGAGATTAGTCCGGAACAACTTGAATGTTTCAAAGAAAAATAGCAAAGGGAGATTCCGATATGCGATACATTGTTTTTGATATATACGGATGCTATAATCAATATCAAAAGCTGCTTGAGAAAATTCAATTTTTCGAAAAGAAGAGGATCCGGAACGAGATAAAAAGACTGCAGGAAAAATATCTGTGAGCAATCCATCTTTAAAATTTTGAACATGCTAATTTCCATAATATAGTTGGAAGTTCTGGCAAGGGAGGCAATTATCATATGAGTTTTGCGATTTTTTTGGATGTGGACGGCGTCTTAAATACAAGGAAGACAGTAATAAGCTCTCCAGATGGTCATATAGGAGTGGATGATACTAGGATTAGGATTCTGGAGAGAGCGATAAAAAAATATGGCGGGGGAGATATTGTTCTGACATCTGACTGGAAACATGTCAGGATAGGAGATGACCTCAATTATTTAAGAGGAAAGCTGATGGAATATGGTCTTGAGATATCTGCGAAGACAGAAGGTCACTGGAATAACAGAGGTCAGGGAATCCAAGATTATCTTAAGGAGCATTCGGAGATAGATGAGTACATTATATTGGATGATAATCGATTTGACTTTGAAGATTTCCCCAAATTATGGGAGAGACTGTTGATAACAGATGGAATTGAGAATGCAGCCTTTGCATCCAAAACACCGGCGGTAGAGGCAATCCTATTTCGTGAATATATAAAAGAGTTTTCGTAGTTTGTATGAGAATATTATATTTTTAGGGTATTGGATATGGTATTCCTATATACAAAAATGCAGCGATAAAATAAGTAATTGTTTTATATAGTAAAAATACATAGGAAGAAGGTGTTATAATTTGAATTATTATATAAGCGACTTACATTTATTTCATGAGGCAGCTATTAAATATGATAATCGCCCATTTTCTACATTGGAAGAAATGCATCGTGCAATCATGAAAAATTGGAATGATACAGTCACAAACGGAGATACCGTATATATACTTGGCGATATCAGTATGCGCGGCACGAATGAGGAATTGATAGCTTTTGTGGCAAAACTGAAAGGACAAAAAGTTCTTATAAAGGGGAACCATGATCAGGTTTCAGATTTTCGATACAAGCAGTTGTTTTCAGGAATTTACGATTATAAAGAAATCAAAGATACTGCACATAAAGAAACTTACCATCTAGTATTGAGTCATTATCCCATCTTTAGTTGGAACAGGATGAATAGAGGTGCAGTATTATTATATGGACATGTACATAATGGTGCGGAAGATGCTTATTTTCAGAAATGTATTGAAGGCATGAAAAACGAGTGTAGACATGCAAATGGACAAGATGTCAAAGCATATAATGTTGGCTGTATGAAAAGTGTAATTAATTATAAACCAAGAACATTGGAAGAAATTTTATGTTTTGATGAAATAGAGAAACAAACAGATGAACGTACCTAAAAGGGACAGGAACATTTTAGAAAACAGCACCGCATACGAGAGGAGCAAAATATGGGAAAGAGAAAATTAAGTAAGGCGGCAAGATTTGAACGGATGTTTAAGATTTGGGAATATTTAAGAAAGAATACGGATGCGGAACATCCTACAACACAGGCTGAGATGAGAAAGTCGGAAATAGAGGAATACATAGGAAATAAAGAGACCTTTAACAGATTGATTAAAGATATGGCGTATGCGATGAATAGTGCTGAGAAAGGTTATAAGCCGGAGAAAGACTGGAAAATTTATTTTCATGATTTTAAAAAATATTATGGAGATGTTGCAGAAGATTGTGAAGAGGAAGCGCTTTTTGACAATGAAGAGGAGTGTGATGAATTTGCTGATCAGACGATGCATATTAACGGTTTATATTATAACAGAACGTTTTCCTATGATGAAATTAACAGCATAATTGAGGGGATTCTGTCAACGAAAACATTGGATACGAAATCCGCTCGAAATTTGATTGAAAAGGTAGAGGAAAATCTGACAACGAAATTTTATAAAAAGGGTCCAAAACAGATTTGTAAGGTGATGGAACCGGAGCTTACAGACAGAGAGCAGCTTAGAAGGAATCTGCTGACAATTCAAAAAGCGATTGATAACAATGTACAGGTTGCATTCCGATTTAACGGATATACCTATCAAAAGAAACTCGAACCGGTCAGAGACAGAAAAGATACAGTAAGTCCTTATTATATCGTCGCAAGCGTTGGGAGATATTACTTACTGGCTTGCAAGGAAGTAGTAATAAAAGGGGAAAAAGTAAGAAATATGTCCATTTGGAGAATTGATTTAATGACGGACATTGAAATTCCGGGAGAAAATGAAGCGTTGGAAATTAAGGGTCTGCCTAGAATCCCAAAGAGAAGCGTTGAAAATTTACCAATGGAATGGACGGAAGATTTTCAATTGAAGCATCTCAACATGTCCTATGACAAGCCGATATGGATTACATTAAAAATAAAAAGTCCCAAACAGGAGGATGATCCTACAAGGAGGATTAGGGCTGATTATACTTTTTTGCATGATTGGTTTGGAGATCAATTTCGATTTGTGGAAACGGAAAAAACGGCGCCTTATGATGATATTGTAAAGGTGGAATGTTCCCCGTTTGCAATGGTACATTGGGCACTTCAATACAGCGACCGGGTGGAAGTGGTTGCGCCGGAGGAGATAAGGAATGATGTGATAGAGAAGGTACGGAATCTTAATGAAAAGTATGAATTGGATAAAGAATAATGGAGAAAACAAAACTATGAATAGTTTAAAGTATTATGAAAAAACGAATTTTATAAACGAATACATAGAATATTTAAATAAACCTAATAGAGAATGTCCTTATGAAGATATAGACACTGTAAGATATAAGGATGTAGTTTTTTATAACGATTTAGCAAAGTTTTTAGAAAAAATGTTGGGATTAGGATTTAAAGGACCTGATAAAAGCGATTATCCATTTGCAATAAAATTTCAAGATAATCAAGATGTTATGTATTTAACATCTGATCAATTTGGATTTTCGGTACCATACAGCGATATTTCTAAAAAACACAAAAAGTCTAAGGCATGGAATGGAGAAAAAAGCTATCCATATGCAAGGTACCTTTCTGTAAGGTGTGATGATGATAAAGGAGCAGACGACTCAGAACAAAGAAGATTTGTCGCGAGTTGTATTTATGGAACAAGAACTATAGGTGGATCGTTTATATGGCCAAAAGTCAAAATAGGAAGGGATTATAAGAGTATATATAATATGCATCGAGGTGTAGGAGGATATATTGAGGATAGAGTTGACATAACATTGCATGAAATTAATTGTTTTTATGATGTGTATTCTGAAAAAAAGATAAATTATAAAAGTTTTGAAGAAGAGTATAAGGAGAAGTATCCTAACAATATTTTATTTATTCGTCAATGTGAAGATGAAAAGAAAGCGATATATCGGTGGCTGTCAATATTTGAAACTTTTGAGGGTTATGTTGAGAAATTAAAATTTGCAGATTTTGTAATAAAGAAAGAGGATAAGTATTTAATCCGGGACATGGCAAATGAAGATACGTCAACCGCATTGGATATTACTAAGATTAAGAAAATCCGGGATATGGATCATGATAAAGAATTATATATACTTTTAAAGAATGTAAAAGAAAGTACGGAATTAAGATCGAAAGCGATAGAGGAGGTGTTAAACAACTAATTGTTTTTCTTTCAATCAACATTACAAAAACTACTATTACGCGAAGTTTTAGGCGAGCTTGTTAGAAGGCTTTCCATGATTATGGAAAAGTGAACAACTAAGAAATTTTAGTCCATGATAATAAGAAATATTATTCGCTAAAAAGAAATTTGCAGAGAGGGTGGAAAAAGTAGCCCTCTCTCTTTTTATAATAAACAATGTAAAAAGTTCACCAAAACCTAAAATGGAAAGTGAGGCAGATGTTTATGGAAAAGAGCGAAATCAGAAATGCGATCAAGACAGTGTATCAGGAGTTGTGGGATGTATTATCTCTGCTTGAAGAAACGCAATTTTTTAATTATGTTCCAAAAGGAGAGAACGTGACAGAGCATTCGGACGAGGACAATGCGAAGATATATTTTGAAAGAAGAATTGATGAAATCAGAAAGCATGTCGAAACACTGTTTCTGGAAGAGCCCAAAATTGCAAAGAGGCTGAAGGTAATTATTGTGGAAACAAAATATTTTATAACCCGATATGAAATGCCGGGAGTGGTGCCCAGATGGAAACGGATTAATCCGCAGTTGCTTTATTTTGACTGTGCATTTGAGCTAATGGAGAAAGCCCCTGAAGCTTATGCGGAAATTTGCAGAGGATTGACAGGGATTCATTTAGCCTGTTACCCGGATGCGGAATTGATTGCCAACAGGAAGGCATATTTTGAAAAAATTGCAGAGAACAACCGGTTAAACAATACCGAGTATTCGGAAGAGAAGGCTTTTCAGGACGAGCTTCTCAATACATTGACGCTTTTGTTTGAGTATGCATTTAAAGAGTATCTATAAAAGTGCCAAGATAGGGTGCACAAATAAAAAAGAGAGGAGCAATATGATGTCAGATAAAATTTATGAGCCAATCAGAAGAAAGATAGAGGAGTGGGTCGATTACAAGACCCACAATCCTAACATACCATATCAGGGTAATGAGGAAGTACATGACGAATATCGAAGATGGCATGACAGAGATTGTGTGTTGACTGGTGGAAATCTGTGTGCGGATACGATGTTTAGTCTTTGGAGACCTTTGAAGAATACAATCATCCGGCTGAATGATGAGCATGTGATTCAGGGTGGAAAGTATCAATTCATACAGGAACTGCTCAAAGAAGATATGATGGAAAAGCTTCTGCCGGTTGAACAGCCAATTGTTAGGAAACTAAGTACATTGTTTGCACTTGGGTTCGGGAGGGAAAATGTATTTTTGCTGCCTGACAGAAAATTGAATTTACTCAGGGGCAGAAAACCTTATGATGATTATATGCCCGCGTTCTTATTCGAAACTTTTGGAGATGGGGCATTTGCACAGTATTGGAGTAGCCCCGAAGAGCATCTACAATGGATTGAGCAGGAACATTTACAGATGTTTTTTGATGGTGATATTTTGTCGGAAAATATCAAAGATTTAAGCGGCTCTGGGGATGTCCGAAAGTCCCTTGCACCAGATGGCATACAGCCTGTGGAACGTATGATCGATAATTATATCAGTATCTTGCAGGAACGAAGAAACTATTTTACCACAGAGGAGTTGGAAAATGCGGAGAAGATGGACGAAATAATGAGTGAAAACAGTAGGATTCAGGCATTCAGGGATCGCATCGTCAATGGAGATCCAAAAGCCTTAATGCAGGTAACGGACGTGATGGATGTCTGACGAGAAAGTGGGGGATGTTTTCGTTATGAGATATATTGTTTCTGATATACATGGATGCTATAATCAGTATCAACAGCTGCTTGAGAAAATTCAATTTTCCGAAAAGGATGAATTGTATGTGCTAGGCGATGTGGTAGATCGTGGACCGGAGCCGATCAGAGTATTGCAGGATATGATGAAGCGTCCTAACGTAATCTTTATTCTGGGCAATCATGATTTTATCATGTATACGCTTATGAAAAAATTGTCTGTGGAAATCACGGAGAAAAATTACGATAAGCACCTGACATCGGAGCTTTTATTGGTTTATCATTTATGGCTTCAGGATGGCGGACAGGTTACGGCAGAACAATTCAGAGAGTTGAGTTATTCTGAAAAAATGGAAGTACTGAATTACATAGCAGGAGCGTCGTTGTATGAAGTAATCGAAAATGACGGAAAGGAATACAGATTGGTTCATGCCGGGCTTAGTAATTTTGCACCGGATAAAAAAATGGAGGAATATGATCTGTATGATTTTCTGACGGAAAGGGCGGATTATTCCAAAAGATATTATCCGGACGAAAATATCTTTCTGGTGACAGGACACACGCCGACTGTTTTTATAAAAGGTTGGGGGAAAACGGAAGTATATCGGAAAAACGGACATATTGCGGTGGACTGTTTTTGTGAAGCAGGAGGAAAATTAGCAGCGTTTTGTGTGGAAACGCAAGAAGTTATTTATGTAGACCGTCATTGATGGCAGAAAAGAACCTTTTCAAAAAAATGAATTCCATATATAATAGATCAGGATGGATTGGGGATTTTGATTTATTTTTTGAAGAAAAATTTTATAGGAGGATTGACGCATATGAGAGTAATAAGCATGATGCTTGCCGGCAGGGAAATCGCTAGGGTGGAAGAAGGGGAATTCCGGGATTTAAGGGAACGGCGCGATAAATTTGATCCCAATCTTCAACAATGGTATGATGACTGTTTTTACAGTGTACCCAATTCCACCACATTTGAGGAACGGCTCAAATTGGTTAAGGATAATCATTATTTCTGTTATAGTAAACCTGATTTAAAACTGATAGCCAGAACAATTTAGACATTGGAAATAAGCTTATTAAAAAATTTCATAAATTTTCCCGTAAATTGCTATACTAACACTTTTTATGATAGAAGCAACATATTATCTAAAAGATTGGAATAAGGATAAAGAGGATATTGAATCAAGCGCGCCGGCGCTTGATTTTTTGTCGAAATAAATTGACATAATTTTCGTATTATATTAGAATCGTTTGTAGCGATAAAAGAAGGGAGTACATTTATCGGAATGGACAACAACAATCATTGGAATTGGAATGACGGTGATGCGCGTCGGGTTTCCTCGGTTTACCGAGATGAGGACGAAACGAACGCGTTTATCTTAGTCAATCCGCCACAAAATATAAAATCACAAACGACACAGCCGCAGACGGCAGAAACGCAAACAACAGAACAAGCCCAAGCGGTCAACCCGCAAAATATACAGCCACAACCAACAGAACAACCGCAGTCAGCAAACCCGCAAAATATACAACCACAACCAACAGAACAACCACAGTTTGCAAATCCACAAACGACACAGTCACAATCAACAGAACAACAACGGTCAGCAAACATACAAAATACAGAACCACAAAACATAACTCCACAAATAAAACAACCGCAAATAGTAGAGTCCACACTAATCGACGCGCAAACGAATATTCCGCAGCCAGACCTTCGAGGTGAACCACAAAACAATATTCCGCAGCCCGAGTTTCATCCGGTCGTTTTGCCGCCGAATACGCGTCAATATGATAACTATAATAATCATAATAACTATCATAACAATAAAAGCCAACATACGGACCACAGCGCGGAATTTAACGAAAAGGACATCTCCGAAAACAAGGTATCTGCAATCGCAGCATACCTCTTAGGACTTATCGGAATCATCATAGCCCTTTTAATCGCGCGTGACTCCGCCTACACCGCATTCCATGTGCGTCAGGCGCTCAAAATGACAATATGCAGTGTAATCCTTGAGCTGTTTGCAGCAGCTTTGGCGCTCTTTGGCATGATACCGTTTGTGGGAATTATCTTCAAAATGATACTGTTTTTCACGTCTGCAGCATGGGTGGGCATACTCATATTGCGATTAATCGCAATCGCACAGGTAAGTAACGGTGAAGCAAAAGAACCCGCAATTATTCATAACTTTGCGTTTATGAAATAAACAAATGAAAAAGTGGATATAAAAATGAAAACAAAAATTGACAAAAGATTAACAAATAAAACCTTGTTGATACCAATTTTGATAATAATCGTAGGCTTGCTATCAACACAAACACTCAAAACAACATATGCAAAGGAACAAACTCTGCCAAACGAATACATTATTGCACAGGACGGCAGCGGCGATTTTCTAACCATACAGGAAGGCGTCGACGCAGCAGAGGATGGCGACACGCTCATCATCCAAAAAGGCATCTATAATGAAGAAGTCACTATAAAAAATAAAGAAGTCAATCTGATTGGCGTCGATAAAAACTTCTGCACAATACAGTACAATACTCTGTCCTACCGACACGCACCGCTCACAATCGCTGCAGGAAAAGTCGAAAATCTCACCTTACGCGGTACAAGCACCGGCGCAGCAGCAGAAACGCTGACAGAGGAAGAAATTGCGCAGATTAATGCCGAGCTTGTTACGGATACATGGGAGCGTCAGAAAAATTATAAGGGTTATGCCGTACATATCGACCAAAACTATTTATACGAACGACAGTTAAGCTTCAAAAACTGCCGTATTGTTTCGAGCAACAGTCATTGTGTAGGAATCGGAACACGCGGTTCCAGTGCGATAACGTTTGAGGCGTGCGACTTTATTTCGACAGGAGAAGGAAGCTGCATTTATCTCCATGATCCGACAACCTCCGAGGTATGTGGTCCCGTAGATTTTCGAATGACAGACTGTAAATTGACAAGTTATGTTTCACCGTACGTTATGAATATGCAGTCGCTGATGCCCGAAGAAAATTTGATTGCATTGACCTTTCAGA
This sequence comes from Lachnospiraceae bacterium, assembly GCA_014804225.1. Taxonomy (GTDB): domain Bacteria; phylum Bacillota; class Clostridia; order Lachnospirales; family Lachnospiraceae; genus COE1. The sequence continues at coordinate 3,531 of JAAVAF010000100.1, read as the reverse complement.
ACGTCACAGTATATAGCAAAAATGTAAAGAAAGTGAATCCCGAAGGGAGGAAAAGCTGTTACATAGAAGTTTATAATGCAAGTGGAGACCTCGGTGAAGGCTGGTGTGGATTGAACGGATATTATTTGACCGCGGAAAGCGCAGGAAACACGCTTGATGAAATGAACGCGTATTATTAAGCAAGACGGCGGTATTTTTGACGCACCTTCTTTTGAGAAAGATCATTACAGATTGTTTTATAATATTCATATTTACTAATGGGAAGTGTTTCTCCCGTTGTCAATGTTACGTGGCTGCGATTAAAAGCAGCTACGTATTTTTCGTTTACCAGAAAAGACTGATGAATCCGGAAAAAAGTGCAACTTTTGGAGGAAAGAAATGCTTCCACTTCATCCAGTTTCTTGTAAAACCGATTATCCAGTTTTGAATCGGTACAAAGCATCCGCGTACAACGCCCTTCGGAAGAAAAATATTGAATTGTTTCAATTGGAATATGAACATAAGAGGGACGCTTATAATAAGAAAAGATGTGTTCTTTGTGAAGAGAAGCTTCATATGCAAGAAACGTGTATGTGCGAAATTGTTTGATATTTCTGTTTGGGATGATATAGAGCGGTTCGAGAAGAATATCATCAACGGGCACAGTATAATGACGATTGTGAAAGACGACAGAAACAAGCTTTGGATTGCGCTTTTTTAACGCAAGCGCCGCCGCACGAATATGCCCAGACTCACCCATAATATCATAGAAAAATAAATCAAAACATCTGTGCTGTAAACACTGCTCAAGCTCTGTTGTGTTGTGGCAGCAGTAGATATTGCAGTCAATGCCGCGGGAATCAAAGCAATTGCAAAGCTCCGCATACAAAAAGCGAAGTTCCGCATCACTCTCAAAACAAATGCCAATATTAATCATGTAAATTATCAAATCCTTTCCATTCCAAATCAATTAAAAATACAATGAAACGATCATTCAAAAAACTGTTTGTGAAAATTGGACGAAATTGTCCGATAGAAATATCGCAACCCATTATAAAACCCTCAAGTCATAAACGTAATCCGTTTAATATGAAAGAGGGTCTTATAAAAAAGGGGGATAAAGAATTATATAAATTAGAATATCGAAGAAAACGAAGAAAGTATATAGTACTTTAGTACCATTTTTTACCATGTTTGACAATAAATTAACAAACATGAACCGTATATCAAAGAAATATACTTAAATGAAACCTTACAAAACCAGGAAAGTGGAAATCAATGGCACAATTGTCAAATATACTGATTCCCGCGCTTATTTTTTATATTGTGGCGATGGGGCTATCTCAAAAAAAGGATATTTATGCAAGTTTTACAAGAGGCGCAAAAGACGGCATGAAAACAGTGGCAGGGATTGTGCCCACACTGATCGGATTGATGATCGCAGTCGGAGTGCTCCGCGCTTCGGGATTTTTGGATTTTGTGGGAATGCTTATCGGCAAAATCATCGGAATGTTTGCCGCGGGCTTTCCGAATGAATTAATATCGCTTTTTATTGTAAAGCTTTTTTCTGCGTCGGCGGCAACAGGGCTTGCACTGGACATTTTTAAAGAGTACGGCACCGACTCGTTTGCCGGACTTGCAACATCGCTTGCGCTCGCAAGCACGGAAACCGTATTTTATACAATGTCGGTTTATTTTATGGCGGCAAAGGTGACGAAAACACGCTGGACGCTTGGCGGCGCGCTGCTCTCTACGTTCGCGGGACTTGTGGCTAGTGTGATTATAGCGGGAGGATTATAAACTGCTGATAAAATTTGATAATTTTCAATAAAATAATTGAATATTTTTGCAAATAGTTATATAATTTATACAACAAATCCCCTATCATTTGACGAGGAATGGCTGGGGGTTTTATTGCAGGGAATATTTTTGTATTATTAGAAAAAGACAGGGCAAGGTTTTATTATGAATAGAATATTAATAGCGGAGAGCGATACAGGATTGGCGCACCGGCTTAGGGAGGCATTTGTAGATGGCAATAGTTATGCTATGAGTTGTGACACGATAAAACAAACACGAACGATGTTGGAGTGTGAGGACTGGTCACTTGTGTTGATTGACGAGAAAATGATGGACGGCAGCGGTTTTCAATTATTGGAGGAAATTGAGGACGATACGATTGTCATGATGATACTGAACGAGAATACGGCACCGAATCTGGAACGGTTTTATGAATATAAAATAGTGGATTTTATCAACAAACCCTTTAATCCGATTGTTTTGAAAGCAAAGGTATATACGCAGATAGAGAAAAAAAACGCGGAAGTGAAAGTCGGTTCAAGTGCCTGCTTTGATGCGCTTGGAGTGGCAGCTCCTGAATTTATGCTAGGCGACAAGGTTGTATATATTGATAAGTATGAGTTTGACTTTGAGAATAAACAGTATAAATATGAGGGAAGCAGTGTAATGCTTGATGAATTGGAACAGAAGCTTTTACAGCTCCTTGTCGAAAATAGAGGTGTTGTACTTAAGAAAAATACACTTTTAGAGAGACTTCAAATGGGAAGCAGAGAAAAAATGGATTGCGGTATGCTTGCAGAAATAGCTCAAATTTTAATTGAAAAACTGCATGCATTTAAATATATCAAGGTAATATTTGGCGTCGGATACATGTGGGCAACCCAGGGAGAGGGATAAAAAATACTAATAAAAGCTTTAAAATAAAGCTTTTTTTAGTAGAAAAGACGGTTTTTTGCGAATTTGTTTTTTTTGTAATAAAAATTATTGACATTTCTCCAAAAAAAGCAGATACTGATAAACAGTGTAGAATAATAGCTTGATAAATTTTGTCATGATAAAGTTTGTCATACCAAAGTTTGTCATACCAATAGGAGGAATAGATGTGTTAAGGAAAGAAGTTATCGTAAAAAGCATTGATAAGAAATACGATCACCCATTGGCTGAGATTGTACAGATTGCAAGTCAGTTTAAGAGCGAAATCCTGCTTGAGTATGATAAATACAGAATTAATGCAAAAAGTATTATGGGAATTATCGCGTTTAATCCTTCGGAGGGCATGGATGTGACAATCGTTGCGGACGGGAATGACGAAAGCGATGCAGTCAATGCACTTGAGAAATTTTTGGAATGTGAATAGACAATGAATGACAAAAAGCCTGATCTTGCGATTGGGCTTTTCTTTATTTTTTAGAAGAAAGCGACAATCGGAGTGGTAGTATTGCAAGATTACTGTTCAGACAGGAATTAGCATTTACTGTTAATTCCGTGAGAAAACGTACCACAGCCAAGCTTACGTTTTTTGTAAAAAAGATATACAATTAAAGGAATTTGTGATATCATAAAAATAACAATTAAATGGAATATATTCATAAATCGTGGGAAAATGCGTACAATAAAGAGCAGTAATCTTTTGGAAGCATAATGGAGGAAACATGATGAGAGTTGCTTTTTATTCTACGAAACCATACGATAAAATATATTTTGAGCCGTTAAGCAAAGAGTACGATATTGAGTTACATTTTTTGGAGGCTC
>JAAVAF010000099.1 GCA_014804225.1 Lachnospiraceae bacterium | reverse complement strand
GCGGGAAATAGGAAATATCCCACAATCTCTTCCGTATAGATTGTGGGATATTTGTTTATGAGCAATGCTTTTTCGATTTTCATTGAAGTTTTCACTCGAGTCTTGAAGTAATAAGTTCATTCTGTTAAGATGTAATATAGCATGCGAACCAAACGACAAAATAGCGCATATTTTATATATAAATACTGTTCAAGAGCAAGTCTGCGATTGTCCTTTGCAGACTTGGAATAAGTACAATGAGGATAGTGTGCTCTTGACAAGAATGGAGAATTAATATGAAAGAAGTTTACCTTGACAATTCGGCGACAACAAAATGTCTGCCGGAAGTAGCAGCGCTCATGACGCATATCATGTGCGAGGATTACGGAAATCCCTCAAGTATGCACAAAAAAGGTATCGAGAGCGAAAAATATGTGCGTTACGCCAGAGAAACGATTGCAAAATGCATGAAAGTACAGGAAAAGGAAATCCTCTTTACATCGGGAGGAACAGAGTCAAATAATATTGCATTGATTGGTGGTGCGTATGCAAACCACAGGGCGGGCAGACATATCATTACCACGCGGATCGAGCATCCGGCAGTTGCGCAGCCGTGTGCATATTTGGAGGAGCAGGGATTTGATGTGACATATCTTCCCGTGGATGCAAACGGGGTGATTCGGCTTAGCGATCTTGAAAGAGCGATGACGCGCAATACAATACTGGTTTCCATTATGCACACAAACAACGAAATCGGTTCCACGCAGCCGATTGCCGAGGCGGGAGCGCTCATCAAACGCATGAATCCCCATACGCTGTTTCATGTAGATGCCATTCAGGGATTTGGAAAATTCCGAATTTATCCGAAGCGTATGAACATTGATCTGTTGTCTGTGAGCTCGCATAAGATACACGGACCAAAGGGTGTCGGCTTTTTGTATATCAATGAGAAAGCGAAAGTGCGTCCAATTATTTTTGGTGGCGGACAGCAAAAAGGAATGCGTTCGGGCACGGAAAACGTTCCCGGCATAGCGGGTATGGCAAAAGCGGTAGAAATGGTCTATGAAGACTTTGAGGCGAAAATCGATTATTTATATAACATCAGGGAGCGTTTTGTCGCGGGTGTAAGCGGTATCGAGGGCATCAAAATAAACGGACCTTTCGGCAGCGAGGGTGCGCCTCATATTGTGAGCGTTTCCATACAGGGGGTGCGCAGCGAAGTAATGCTCCACGCGCTTGAGGACAAAGGCGTTTATGTGTCGGCGGGAAGCGCCTGCTCGTCAAACAGACCTTCGACATCCGCCACGTTAAAATCCATCGGCATCGAAAAGCAGTATCTTGACTCGACAATCCGATTTAGCTTTAGTTTCTTTACGACCGAGGAAGACATTGATTATACGATAAGCTGCATGAAGGAGCTTATTCCCACGCTAAGGCGGTATACGCGCCACTAGGGTGAAATTTTCACCCATTCATTTCACAGGCAATAGAAAACGGAGGGAGAAATGGAATACAAAGCATTTTTAATAAAGTACGCAGAAATTGGTGTAAAGGGAAAAAACAGATATCTGTTCGAGGACAGATTGTGCGACCAGATCCGTTACGCGCTAAAGCGCTGTGACGGCGAATTTAATGTTACAAAGTCACAGGGAAGGATATATGTCAATATAGACGGCTATTATGACTATGATGAGGTCGTGGAAAATCTAAAGACTGTGTTTGGCGTTACGGGTATTTGTCCCGTTGTACAGCTTGAGGACGAAGGTTTTGAAAAGCTCTGCGAGGATGTTGCAAAATATATTGAGGAAGTCTATCCCGACAAGAAAATCACCTTTAAGGTCGAAACAAGACGCGCGCGAAAGAATTATCCGAAAAACTCAATCGAGATTAACTGCGACATCGGTGAGTTTTTGCTAAAGACGTTTCCCGAAATCAGAGTAGATGTGCATAATCCCGATGTGCTTTTGCGAATAGAAATTCGTGAAAAAATTAACGTATATTCCGTTGTTATTCCGGGACCGGGCGGACTTCCGATCGGCACGAACGGAAAAGGAACGCTTTTGCTGTCGGGCGGTATCGACTCGCCTGTGGCAGGCTATATGATCGCGAAGCGCGGCGTCAAAATAGACGCTGTGTATTTTAGTGCACCACCTTACACAAGTGAGCGCGCGACACAAAAAGTCATGGATCTTGCAAAAATCGTGTCAAAGTACAGTGGTCCGATTACACTCCATATCATTAATTTTACGGAGATACAGCTTTATATCTATGATAAATGTCCGCATGACGAGTTGACGATTATTATGCGCCGTTACATGATGCGTATTGCGGAAGAGATTGCAAAAAAAAGTGGAAGTTTGGGACTCATTACGGGAGAAAGCATCGGACAGGTGGCGTCACAGACGATGCAGTCGCTGATGGCAACAAACGATGTATGCACCATGCCCGTTTACAGACCGCTCATCGGTATGGATAAACAAGAAATTGTCGAAATTTCAGAAAAGATTGACACGTATGAAACGTCAATTCTGCCTTATGAGGACTGCTGCACAATTTTTGTGGCAAAACATCCTGTGACAAAACCCAATTTGAATGTGATCCGAATACACGAGAAAAATCTGGAGGAGCGGATTGAGGAGCTTGTGCAGACCGCACTGGAAACAGATGAAGTTGTGGAGATAGTGTGAAGAGATTTTCTAAGGCGCTAAAATACATCGCCTAAGAAAATCTAAAACTTCACACAAAAACAAAATCAGGTACAGAAAAACTTCTGTACCTGATAAGCTTTTATGTTTATTAATTTTTGAGCTTAGACTAAATAAGGCTTTAATACGTCCATAATTTCGTCTGTGTCGCCTTCTGTATGGATATTTAAGTCGATCTGCTTTGATAAATCCAAGCTGAAGATTCCCATGATTGACTTTGCATCAATGACATATCTGCCAGAAACAAGGTCAAAATCATAATCGAATTTTGTGATATCATTAACAAATGACTTTACCTTATCAATCGAGTTTAAAGAAATCTGAACTGTTTTCATTTCAATATACCTCCTTTATTGTTTACGGTTTCACCTATTATAATAAAGGCAATCACTGGAAAAGTCAACTAAAGTTAAAAAACAGTTTCAATGAAAATTGACAAAAAAAAGTCAAAAAAGTATACAGGTTGACATATGACGCAACAAAAGTGCCAATAAAGTTTTGTATTTTCGCAAAAAAGTTTTCAAAATTTATAAGGAGTATGGAAATAGAAATGAATAAAAAAACCGTAGCATATCACAATCTTGGCTGCAAAGTAAACGCATATGAAATGGACGCGATGCTGCAGGCGCTAAGGCAAAAAGGTTATGAAATTGTGCCGTTTGAGGAGAAAGCGGATATCTATATTGTAAATACTTGTACGGTTACCAATATTGCCGACAGGAAGAGCCGTCAGATGCTGCATAAGGCAAAAAAAACGAATCCGGAGGGGATTGTCGTTGCCGTGGGTTGTTATGTACAGTCGGACACGCAGGCAGTGGAAGCGGACAAGTCTGTAGATTTAATAATAGGAAACAACAAAAAAAAGGATTTGCTTCAAATCCTTGAAAATTATTTTGACGGTGTGCAGCAGGAAAGTGTAATCGACATCAATCATACATTAGAATATGAAGAGATGAAGCTGACTGCGACACAGGAACATACCCGCGCTTATATTAAAATACAGGACGGCTGTAATCAGTTTTGTACATACTGCATGATACCCTATGCGAGAGGGCGTGCGAGAAGCAGGCAGCAGTCGGACATTTTAGAGGAGATAAAAGGACTTGTAAACGCCGGATATAAGGAATTTGTGTTGACTGGAATACATATCAGCTCCTATGGAGCCGGTTCGCTTTTAGAGCTGATAGAAGAAATTGATGTAATAGAAGGTGTAGAACGTATTCGTTTAGGCTCGTTGGAGCCGCGCATTGTGACAGCGGAATTTGCGGACAGGCTCTCCAGATTAAAGCATATTTGTCCGCACTTTCATCTTTCGCTGCAAAGTGGCTGTGAGAGTGTCTTAAAACGCATGAACCGTCATTACACGCCCGCTGAATATATGGATGGTGTAAAACGGCTGCGTGCGGCATTTGATCACCCTGCGATTACGACAGATGTCATTGTAGGCTTTCCGGGTGAAACGGATGAGGAATTTGCCCAAACCGCAGCATTTGTAAAGGAAGTCAATTTTTATGAGATGCATATTTTTAAATATTCCAAGCGAAAAGGCACGAAAGCAGCAGTGATGCCAAATCAGGTACCAGAGCCTGTAAAGGCGAGAAGAAGCACCCTGCTACAGGAAATTGAAAATGCAGATTCCAAGAAATTCAGGGCACATTATATCGGAGAGGAAGTTGAGGTTCTGTTTGAGGAGCAAAAAGAGATTGATGGGACGATGTACGATATCGGGCATACAAGGGAGTATGTAAAAGTGGCGGTCGATAGCAAGATCATAAATGGTCAAGTGATTGAAAATAAGCTGCTTCGGGGGAAAATCGTGGGTTTTGTCAATGCAGAGGTGCTGCAAATGGAACTTTCAGAAGAAAAATAGAGAAATTTTTTGCTTGATACGATTAGGATTGCTTCTTTGCACGAACTTTTCAAAAAGTATTTATTGAATTTTATGTAAAATTAAGTTATGATAGATATAAGTGTTTGTAAACGTACAAAAAGATAGATTCGGATAAGCGAAAAGGAGCAAGGTTGTGCTTGCAGTATTGTGAAAAAGTTCACATGGAACGCGCAGATTTTGAAAGGAAAAAAAAAATAAAAATGGAGGATTTAACACGCACACAATTTATACAGTTGACGCCGGAGGATTTGGGAGAGGCTGCTTCGGTTAAGGATGTGTTGTCTTCTGTGTATGCTGCCCTTACGGAAAAAGGATACAATCCCGTCAATCAAATTGTCGGCTATATTATGTCGGGCGATCCGACTTACATCACAAGCCACAAAGGCGCAAGAGCAATGATTATGAAAGTCGAGCGGGACGAGCTTGTTGAGGAGCTGCTGAAAAACTATATTGTCAGTCAGGGCTGGAGCAGCATTAGGAGATTTTAAATACACATGAGAAAAATGGGGTTGGACTTTGGTTCGAAGACGGTTGGAGTAGCTGTAAGCGATCCACTGCTGATTACGGCACAAGGTCTGGAGATTATACGCAGAAAGTCTGAGAATAAACTTCGTCAGACTTTAGCACGCATAGAAGCACTGATCGTGGAGTATGAAGTCGATGAGATTGTGCTTGGGTTTCCAAAAAACATGAATGACACTTTGGGAGAGCGCGCGGAGAAAACACTTGCGTTTCAAGAAATGCTTGAGAGAAGAACAGGACTTGATGTACCGTTATGGGATGAGCGTTTGACGACAGTGGCAGCAGATAAAGCGATGATAGATGCCGGTATAAGACGTGAGGATCGGAAAGAACACGTTGACAGGATAGCGGCGGTTTTTATTTTGCAAGGATATTTGGATTATTTGAAAAATAAGGAGACAAATTGAAAAATCAAGGATTTTTCAATTTAGCTGCATGGAGGTTGAAACGAACGATGGAAAAGATTACCTTTATGCCGGACGATGGTGATGCTGTGGACTTTTATGTGCTTGAGCAGACGACGATCGGCGGGGTGAACTATATTTTAGTAACAGATGCAAAAGATGATGAAGATGGCGAGGCATATATTTTAAAGGCGGAATCCGATGCGGAGAGTAATGAGCAGGTGTATCGCATGGTGGACGATGATAACGAACTTGCGGCTGTATCGGGCGTTTTTGAAAATATGTTGGAGGACATTGATTTGATCTAAAGCGAATGAACGTGAAAGGTAATCGCTTTGGGATAGAAGGCATTACCGCGAAAGATTTAATAGGAGGTTTAATTTGAAACAGAACAAAAAACAAAATACGGCGAAGCTCAAGATTATTCCTTTGGGAGGACTTGAGCAGATTGGAATGAACATTACTGCCTTTGAGTATGAAGACAGTATTGTTGTGGTGGACTGCGGTCTTAGTTTCCCGGCGGATGATATGCTCGGAGTCGATTTGGTGATTCCCGATATTACTTATTTAAAGAGCAATCAGGATAAAGTAAAGGGCTTTGTCATCACGCACGGACACGAAGACCACATCGGAGCGCTTCCTTATGTGCTAAAGGAGATGAATGTGCCCGTTTATGCCACAAAGCTTACGATGGGGATTATCGAGAACAAGCTCGAGGAGCATAATCTGATTCACAATGTGCGAAGAAAGGTTGTAAAATTCGGACAAAACATCAATTTAGGATGTTTTCGGATTGAGTTTATCAAGACGAATCACAGCATCGTGGATGCGGCGGCGCTTGCGATTTATTCGCCGGCGGGAGTTGTCGTGCACACGGGCGATTTCAAGGTAGATTACACACCGGTTTACGGTGACGCGATTGATTTACAGCGCTTTGCGGAGCTTGGAAAAAAAGGCGTGCTTGCGCTGATGTGCGATTCCACCAATGCGGAGCGTCAGGGCTTTACACCGTCCGAAAAGACACTTGGGCATGTGTTTGATACGTTGTTTGAGGAGCACAAAAAGACGCGCATTATCATAGCGACGTTTGCATCCAATGTGGACAGAGTACAGCAGATTATCAATACGGCATATAAATTCGGAAGAAAGGTTGTCGTGGAAGGGCGCAGTATGGTGAACATCATCGAAACGGCGTCCGGATTAAACCGTATCAGCATTCCCGACAATACGTTGATTGACATTGAGCGGCTGAAAAATTATCCGCGAGATAAGACTGTGATCATTACAACGGGAAGCCAAGGGGAGAGCATGGCGGCGTTAAGCCGTATGGCGAACGGTATGCATAAGCGAATTTCTATCGGTGCGGGCGATACAGTCATCTTTTCTTCAAGCCCGATTCCCGGAAATGAAAAAGCTGTCACGCGTGTCATAAATGAGTTGTTCAAAAAAGGCGCAGATGTTATCTTCCAGGAAACGCATGTTTCGGGACATGCCTGTCAGGAAGAAATTAAACTGATTTACGCGCTCACAAAGCCGAAATATGCTGTTCCCGTGCACGGCGAGTATAAGCATTTGAAGGCACAGGCAAGAATTGCACGAGACTTGGGGTACGAGAAAGAGGATGTATTTATCCTGCAATCGGGCGATGTGCTTGCAATGAATGAGGAGAGCGCACAGGTTGTAGACAAGGTTCCTGTGGGAGCTGTGCTTGTGGACGGACTCGGCGTGGGCGATGTCGGAAACGTGGTTCTGCGCGACAGACAGCATCTTGCGGAGGACGGAATTCTGATCGTTGTGATGTCGCTTGACGGTGCAACGGGGGAACTGCTTGCAGGTCCCGACATTGTGTCGCGCGGCTTTGTATATGTAAAGGAATCGGATGCACTTTTGGAAGAAGCGCATAAGGTGATTGAGAAGGCAGTTCTTGGCTGCCTAAAGAAAAATATTACGGACTGGGGCAAAATCAAGGGAACGATTAAAGATACGCTGAGCGATTTTGTGTGGAAGAAAACAAAACGGCGCCCGATGATACTGCCCATCATAATGGAGATATAAAGGAGCATAGTGATTGATATGAATACAAAACAGCTTTTGGGAGCGATATCAGCTATGATCATAAAGACAGCAGTGGCGGTAGCGATCATTGTGGTCGTGTTTCGTCTTGCGATCAGCGCGTATGACTTTGGCTATCAGGTGTTTGCGGATATTCCCGTGAGTGACGGCGAGGGCAGGATTGTCAGCGTTGTCGTTACAGATGGACAAAGCAGCAAAGAGCTGGCTAAAATTTTAGAGCAGAAGGGGCTGATCAACTATTCGTATGTATTTTATATTCAGGAACAGCTTTCCGATGATTACAGAGATATGATACAACCTGGCACATATGAGCTTAGCACAGCGATGAACTCGGAGGAGATGCTCGAAATACTCTGCCACGTCGAGGAGGAAGAATGAAAAGAAACACTAAGGCAGTAAATCGAATAAATTCGATTTAGACACTGCCTAAGAGTTTCTATGTTTCATTCTGCAAGTTTGTGTGACCACAAACTTGTGACATGTGGGGGGGATTATGATTAACGAGAGAATGTTGACTTTTATTCATTCCTTTGACAGGGAAAAGCCGGATTATTTGAATGAACTGGAGCAGTATTCATTGGAAACAAACGTGCCGATCATCAGACCTCAGATGCAGAGTTTGCTGAGACTGCTCGTTACATGGGGAAAACCGATGCGCATTCTTGAGGTGGGAACGGCGATTGGTTTTTCTGCGTTATTTATGAGTGAATATGCGCCCAAGGGCTGTCATATCACGACGATTGAAAAGTACGAAAAGCGGATAGCGATTGCAAAAGAGAATTTTATCAAATACGGAAAAGAAAATGACATCACGCTTCTTGAGGGAGATGCCGTGGAAATTTTGTCTACGCTTTCCGATGATGGAGCGTATGACATGATTTTTATGGATGCGGCAAAAGGGCAGTACATTCACTTTTTGCCGGATATTCTGCGTCTTCTTGCGCCGAACGCAATGTTGGTGTCGGACAATATTCTGCAAGAGGGCGAATTGATTGAGTCAAAGTACGCTGTGACGCGCAGAAACCGCACGATTCACAATCGAATGCGGGAATATCTTTACGCATTGACACACAATGATGAACTCGAAACCATGATACTGCCGATCGCGGACGGGGTAACGCTTTCCGTGAAAATTTCTGCAGAAAAAGAAAAAGTGGAGTGAAAGATGAACAATAAAAGACAAGGAAAACCGGAGCTTTTGGTACCGGCAAGCAGTTTAGAGGTATTGAAAACTGCTGTGGTATTCGGCGCAGATGCCGTTTATATCGGAGGAGAGGCATTTGGACTGCGTGCGAAGGCGAAAAATTTCTCGATGGAGGAGATGGCGGAGGGTATTGCGTTTGCACACGCGCAAAACGTCAAGGTGTATGTCACTGCGAATATCCTTGCGCACAACGGTGATTTGGAAGGTGCGCGTAAATATTTTGAGGAATTGAAGGCGATAAAGCCGGATGCATTGATTATTTCGGATCCCGGAATGTTTATGATTGCGAAGGAAGTCTGTCCCGAAATTGAAATCCATATTTCGACACAGGCGAATAATACGAATTATCAGACTTATCTTTTCTGGTGGCAACAAGGCGCAAAGCGTGTCGTATCGGCGCGTGAGCTGTCGCTTGCGGAAATCAGACAGATACGCGATCATATTCCACAGGAGATGGAGATTGAGAGCTTTATCCACGGTGCGATGTGCATTTCGTATTCGGGGCGTTGTCTGTTGTCGAGCTATTTTACGGGCAGAGATGCAAACCGCGGAGCGTGCACGCACCCGTGCCGCTGGAAGTATGCCGTTGTGGAGGAGCAAAGACCGGGGGAGTATTTTCCCGTCTATGAAAATGAAAGAGGGACTTATATTTTTAACTCGAAAGATTTGTGCATGATTGAGCATGTTCCCGAAATCGTGGCGGCGGGGATTGACAGCCTGAAAATCGAGGGACGTATGAAAACCGCGCTGTATGTGGCGTGTGTGGCGCGTACTTACAGAAAGGCGATTGACGACTTTTTCGAGTCGGAAGAAAAATACCGCGAAAATATGGAGTGGTATCGTGCGGAGATTGCAAAATGCACGTACAGGCAGTTTACCACGGGATTTTATTTCGGAAAGCCGAACGAGAATACACAGATTTACGACAGCAATACATATGTCAATGAGTCTGTGTATCTGGGGATTGTAGATTCCGTTGACGAGCGGGGATTTGCCAAGTTTGAGCAGAAAAATAAATTCTGCGTGGGCGATGTGATCGAGATCATGAAACCGGACGGAAGAAATGTCAGTGCGAAGGTGATTTCGATGCATAATGAAGAAGGTGAGGCGGTGGAGAGCTGTCCCCATTCGAAACAGATACTGTATGTTGAGCTTAGCGAGACGCCGGAGAAATATGATATTATGAGGACGGAAGCGGAGAAAAAACATTAAAGCGAAAATTTCGGAGGATCATTTGTGAAAAAGCGCATACCCACATATTATATTTCTAAATTTATTGTGGTTTTCTTCATGATGTGTATTCTCGGAGGCATATTTACTGTGAAAGGACTGATTCGTCAACAGCATAGGCTCCATATTAAAAATGCTTACAATCAGTCGGAAATACGCTTGGGGGACTTTATTGAATTTGATATCTCTCGGGAACAGATAATGGGAAATTATTCCGAAGATTCGAGCAAATACTTTCCCCATTGTGTTGTCGACGCGTTGACCTCGGAGACCCAATACCTTGTCGCGACAGAGGAAAACAAAGAATATTACATATCCTTGATCGTGTCGCGTGAATTTCTGCCGGAGCTGCAACGGGTGATTGACGGTGAAACAAAAACATATCATGTATACGGAAGAATCGAAAAATTAGAACACGAACTGTACTATGATTCGATTACGAACTGTACCGGTATTCGTGATATGACGAAACTCAAACAATTGGTTTCGACAAAATACGAATTAAAAGTAATTGATCCCAATGAAAAGGAGAGTATGTGGTATAAAGGATTTATCTTTTTTATCATAGGGTTTTTGGGTGTGCTTGTCAGCATCGAAAAGAAACGTGAAACAAAATAAATTTTTTGCGAAAAATGTGGAGGATAATTTGTGAAAAAGCGCATACCCACATATTATATTTCTAAATTTGCGGTCGTTTTCTTTGTGATCTGTATACTTGGAGGCATCTTTACTGTGAAGGGGCTGATCAGACAACAGCAAAGAATCCATATAAAAAATACTTGTGATCCGTCGGAAATACGCTTGGGGGACTGTATTCAATATGATATCTCTCTAGAACAGCTATTGAGAAACTATCACAAAGGATTATTGCACGAAGGAGTCGGTCCCGTTTATACTACCGACGCATCTACTATGGATAACCATTATTTTGTCGCGACGGGAGAAAACAAAGAATATTACATATGCATGGTCGTGCCGCCTGAATTTCAGGAGGAGATGCAACAGTTCATCAATGGTGAAATAAGAACATATCATGTATACGGAAGGATTGAAAATTTAAAATTCAAACCAGCGTATGACGATTCCGTTAAAGAAGG
>JAAVAF010000098.1 GCA_014804225.1 Lachnospiraceae bacterium | reverse complement strand
TTATTGACCCATTTTTGTCCGTTTTGGCAAATAGAATGTCCATTGCTATTTTATCATATTATGATGTTTTCGTGCAAGGGGGGAAGGAGGTGTATAAAAAAATAAGATTTGCTAAAGAATAAACTTTAATCTCATTCGCAAGCTACACGATTATTACAATACAAAAATCCCTGAAGCATCTCTTTTCATCTCAATGTCGGCATTCCTTTTTCTGTTTTGTTCACCTGCAATAACTCTCAGTTCTTCGTCTGATAATACTCGCTCAAACTCCAGTTCTCTTTCCTTAAAATACGCTTCCCACTTTGAAACATCCTCAATATCACTTCCGGTAATATAACCTTCTTTCATTGCATTCATAATTGCTGTATACATATATGTATTATTTATTGGATACAGAATCCCCCAGCTTTCCGGCGGCTCTTCATTAGCCATAAAAGACATTCCATTGCAGGCAAGCGACAGAATACCATTTTCTGTTCTTACAGCCATTCCCCCAATCTCCAATTCTGCAAATGTTATCGCCATACTATCTGTTTTTATAAGATTGGGATAGTTTTCTTTATATATATTCGCCAAATCCTGCAGCTTTTCCCTTTGCTGCTCATTATTCGTCAGTATCCAGAAACCACCGCCTTCATGTCCTTTAATTTTGAAGCTTTCAATCCCTGTAAGCGGATTCACATCAATTACATAATTTTTATTTAAGGCCATTGTCGGTACGCTGTCTACATTTAAGAACTGCTTTAATGCACCCATAAGTTCACTGTCAACAGGCATGACATCCATCAGTCCGCCAAATGGATCGTTGGACATAATATAATTTTTGCCTGTATTGCTGTCTGTTTGTACCGTTGTCGCATCAGGGTGAAAAATAAATACCTGATCAAACATCTTGTCATATATCTGCCAGTATCCCGCTATTCCACTGCAGCTTTCAATAGAATACCGTTCCGTATTAATCTCTTGGGCAGGTTGTCCTGAACCCGTGATAAGATTATTTGCACTGAATTTTGCTCCTGTATTTTTCATAAGCGAGTATGCGTCATATGATGATAATCCTATATCCGCTTTTTTTAAAAAAGGATTACTGAAAGACGCTTCTGTCTCATTTGACATATTGGGGGAATATTCCTTATCTCTTTTTTTAGATGCTTCCATTTTTCTATAGATACCCTGTAAGCTGTTTATCTTAATATCCATAATTACCTCCTTCAATCATAATAAAACCATCCTGAACTAATTTGTTTGCATTTTCTTCCTTAATAGGAATATCACTGTTCTCGCCATGAAGAATATAACTTCCACCCTGCTTAATGATATATGTGTTTTGATTATCCACTTCATGTGTATCCTGATCTACTTCAATTTCTATCGTTGAAACATCATATTTGCTTTGAAAAACAAACGAATACGAAAGTATCAGCATACACCCTGAAATAAACCACGCAAGTAATTTTCCTTTTCGAAATATATGCCTCTTATCACTGGCAACCACCTTGAAGCGTTCCAGCAGTTTCTCTGACTGGCTTTCAAAAAGAGCAATCAGAATGTGGTCTTTCTTTTTATCATCCGTTGTCTTCCCAGCATCCTTAAATTCTTCCAGTATAACAGCAAGATAATCGCTGCACTGCTGTTTGCTGAAGCCTTCTGTAGCCAGTATGTCACATCTCAACTCCATGCTTTGGTTCAAATCCTTTTTCAGCAGATATACAAATGGATTCCACCAATAAAATGCACATATCATATTGATTAGCACCTTTGTTAAAAAATCATTGTTTTGTAAATGCAGACATTCATGCAAAAGAATATAATGCAGCTCTTCCTTGGAGTACCTTTTTTGGGGAAGAAGAATTCGTTTCCTGAATACACCAATACAGCATGGGATTCTGACCGCTGCTGTCTGCACAATATCGGGAATTTTATGATCGGATATGCCGCTTAACGCATCTAATATTCTTTTGTCCTTCGTTGTTTTCAGACTTCCAAAATACCTGATAATCCTCATGTACTGGTTTAATATTCGCAGCAGCAAGCCTACCGTCCCAATCAACCATAACGCTAAAAGTATTTGATATACATACAGTCCTGTTCCTATATTCAGTTTATGGTAAAATGCATCATATAACTTATTATATAATGCTGCATTCGCAATCACCCTTGTCCAAGGAAACTCCACCGGAAGCAGCATTCTAATCAGACAGAACAAATACAAAACGATTACTCCCGAAACACTACATACATCTATAAGAATGAATCGATTTCTTAACACATAAAACAATAGTATAAGAATGCTGCTCCAAAAAACAGTCATCCACACTGAAAAAATTGTAATCTGCATACATTCCCCTAAGCGTCTGTTTCACTATTTTTTCTAAGTCCCTCGATAATTTCTTCTAATTTTTCAATCACCCTGGCATCCTTTTCTTTCTGCCTCTTCCTGCTGACGCCAAGCAGTGCCGCTGCAATATCCGCCAGGGAATCACCGTTAATTCCCTTTTGAAGCAGGATTTTTGAATAATATTCTTCTTTTGTCATTGACGGCTTCAATTTTCTTGCATATGTTTTTGCGGATTTTTCCAATCCCACCACCTCTAAATATCCTGCATCTGCCAAAGACTGTATTGTTTTAAATAGTGTTACGGGATTCCAGCCTTCCGGCTCTAATTGCTCTGACATTTCCGTTGAAGTCATAGGCTCATGAACGTTCCAAAGATAATTCATCAGTTCCTCTTCCCTTACACTTAAAGCGTCCTTTCTTTTCATGTTTTCCTCCATTCTTTGTTTTTTTAATATCTGATATATTTTTTTGATATTCTTTGTATTTATTATATCGGCCTTTTCTATCATATCTTTAGGACATTTCCAAAAATAACACTTTGTAATAACAGTCCCGATGCTTTGCCTGTTCTGATTTCTCATAATTAAAATTTTCATGTTGCCTGTTTCTAAAAACCATGTGTGTTGTTTTGACAACTGCACACTTGCACTTAACGCTGTGTTGTTCATCATTTCTACCTCCAATTTTATTTTTTGACCATAGCAAAAGGACACTCCCAAATTCTCACTTGGAAAGTGTCCTAAAGGTACATACCCTATAAAATTGAATGCCGCACAAAACGTATTATCAATTATTATTCCGTATTATGCGTAGTAAATTTGTAGTAAATCATAACTCAAAATCGCTGAAACCCTTGATTTTACTGGTCTTTTCCACCCAAAGTTTTCATTGTGGGAAACAAGAGTACATCCCTTATCGCCGGACTGTTTGTCATCATCATCACCATTCTATCAATGCCAAACCCAATTCCCCCTGTCGGCGGCATACCGATAGTGAGCGCATTCAAGAAATCCTCATCGGTATGGTTTGCCTCATCATCACCTGCTGCCAAGAGTTCCTCCTGCGCTGCAAAGCGCGCTCTCTGATCGATCGGATCGTTCAACTCAGAGTATGCATTTGCCATCTCCCAGCCGTTCATAAAGAACTCAAAACGCTCCACATATTCCGGATTTTCCGGCTTTTTCTTTGTCAGCGGAGAAATCTCAATTGGGTGATCCATAACGAAAGTCGGCTGAATTAAATGCTCCTCTACAAACTCCTCAAAGAATAAATTCAGGATATCGCCTTTCTTGTGACGCTCCTCAAACTCGATATGCTTTTCCTTTGCAACCGCCCTTGCTTCCTCCAAGGTATGAATTTCATTGAAATCAACGCCTGAATATTTCTTAACGGCATCTACCATCGTAATCCGCTCAAACGGCTTTGACAGATCCATCTGATGCTCGCCGTAAGTAAGGATTTCCGAACCGGTCACTTCCTTTGCCACATAACGGTAAAGATTCTCTGTCAAATCCATCATGCCGTTGTAATCCGTGTATGCCTGATAAAGCTCCATCAAGGTAAACTCCGGATTATGTCTGGTATCCAGCCCCTCATTTCGAAATACACGTCCGATTTCGTAGACGCGCTCCATGCCGCCTACAATCAGACGCTTTAAGTAAAGCTCTAAGGATATTCTAAGTTTCAGATCCTCGTCAAGCGCATTAAAATGCGTCTCAAACGGTCTTGCCGCCGCACCGCCTGCGTTGGATACGAGCATCGGCGTTTCCACTTCCATAAAGCCCTCTCCGTCAAGATAACGACGAATGCTTGATAGGACCTTAGAACGCTTTATGAAAGTATCCTTTACCTCCGCATTCATAATCAAGTCAACATATCTCTGGCGGTAACGCATATCTGTGTCCGTAAGCCCGTGGAATTTCTCGGGAAGGATCTGCAGGCTCTTTGACAAAAGTGTAACAGACGACGCATGAATGGACATCTCACCGGTCTTTGTTCGAAAGACTTCTCCACTGATACCGAGAATATCACCCACATCATACTTTTTAAAATCCGCATACGGCTCTTCTCCGATGCTGTCCCTTGCAACATAACACTGAATATTTCCTTTTAAATCCTGTACATTACAAAAAGATGCCTTACCCATCACACGCTTAAACATCATTCTTCCCGCAATGGTTACGCTCTTTCCCTCCAGCGCGTCAAAGTTGTCTTTCACTTCCTGACTGTGGTGTGTAACATCAAATTTTGTAATTTGAAACGGATCCTTACCTGCTTCCTGTAAGGCTGCAAGCTTTTCATGACGCACCTTTAAAAGCTGGTTCACGTCCTGCTCGCGGTTCTCCTGATTGTTCTTTCCCTGGTTCTTGTTCTGCTCCTGTGACACTGAAAATTACTCCTCTCTCCTTAAGCCTCGGGTTTGTAAATATCTAAAATTGTATACTCAATCATTCCCGCAGGCGCCTCAACGGATACAATATCGCCCTTCTTTGCGCCTAAAAGCGCTTTTCCAAGCGGTGATTCGTTGGAAATTTTTCCCTTTAAGCTGTTCGCTTCCGTAGCGCCGACAATCTTAAACTCCATCTCATCTTGAAACTCGTTGTCTTTTACCTTCACAACCAGTCCAAATCCTACTTGTTCCAGATTGTGATCCTCGTCCATATCAACAACCTCAACATTTTTTAGGATTTTCTCAAGCTCTTCGATTCGCGCCTCTATATCACGCTGCTCGTCCTTTGCAGCATCGTATTCCGCATTCTCTGAAAGGTCGCCCTGCTCTCTTGCCTCTTTAATTTTCTGGGCTACCTCTTTTCTCTTTACGACCTTAAGGTCATGTAACTCATCCTCATATTTTTTAAGACCTTCGCGTGTTAATAAGTTCTTTTTTTCTTCCATGAAATTACTCCTTTTCATAAAATGTATTGATTGTTGGTCGAATTTTCCATTATGCTCATAAACTAGCATATTATAGCCCTTTTTGGCTTTTCTGTCAAGATTTTGACGCTTTTATGTGTGCAAAACCGTTATCCGAACCATATTCCATCTTTAAGAAAAAATGGCTCGGATTCCCTCTTCAAGCGCCGCAATCGTTTCCATTTCATTCACTGTCTGCCGAAGTCTTGCAGAGTGCGGATAGCCGGTGGTATACCATGCTACGTGCTTCCGCATTTCGCGGATTGCCGTGTATTCACCTTTATATTGAAGTTGAAGCGCTGTATGACGTAAAATCGTGTCACGCACTTCCTCTTTTGAGGGACGCTCTAAAATTTCTCCCGTATCAAGATACGCATTGATCTCACGAAAAATCCACGGATTTCCGCGGCTTGCCCTGCCAACCATAATTGCATCGCAACCCGTTTCGGCAAACATTTTTGCTGCGGAAATACCATCCGTCACATCCCCGTTTCCGATTACGGGAATTGTGACTGCTTCTTTTACCTGCCGAATGATGTCCCAGTCTGCCTTTCCGGAATAATACTGTTCTCTTGTCCGTCCATGCACCGTCACCGCTGCCGCTCCATTTGCCTCTGCTATTTTTGCCATCTCCACGGCATTTATACTATTATCGTCAAAACCTTTCCTGATTTTAACCGTAACCGGTTTCGAAACGGCTTTTACGACTGCGCCGATAATTTCACCTGCAAGCTTTGGATTTTTCATCAGCGCGCTTCCTTCGCGGTTGTTTACTACCTTCGGAACGGGGCATCCCATATTGATATCAAGGATTGCAAACGGGCGTTCCTCTATGCGTGCGGCAGTTTCTGCCATTATATCCGGCTCCGAGCCGAAAAGCTGCAAAGACACCGGCAGCTCATCCGGATGGATTTCCATGAGTGACGCAGTATTTTTGTTATTGAAATGCACTGCCTTTGCACTGACCATTTCCATGCACAAAAGTCCGGCTCCCTGCTCCTTGCAAATCAAGCGAAAAGGCAGGTCACTCACTCCTGCCATCGGTGCCAGAAACACATTATTTTCCAAAAGCACGCTGCCGATTTTTAGCTGCCTGCTGTGATTATCTGTTGTTTTTTTCATAAATAATCCTAAGCCCCTCCAGCGTAAGGAAGCTGTCATATTCCTGTATCATATCCGTTTCCTCAGCAATAATTCTGCCAAGTCCCCCTGTTGCCACGACCTTTAAATTTTTGTATCCCGTTTCGTCTTTTACACGCTGTATAATGTATTCCGTTTGTCCAATCTGACCGTACACTAGTCCCGCCTGCATACTGGAGATGGTTTCCTGCGCAAGGATGGAAGCGGGCTTTTTAATCTCAATTTCCGGAAGCTTTGCCGTGTCCTCCCAAAGTGCCTTTGCCGATATCCGAATACCTGGCGCCGTAATTCCCGCGCAAAAGCATCCGTTTTCATCCACAAGGTCATAGGTGGTCGCCGTACCAAAATCAAGGACAAGTACAGGACCTCCATATAATTCATATGCAGCCACCGCGTCAACAATTCGGTCTGGACCGATTTCTTTCGGATTTTCCGTGACAATTTTTATTCCCGTCTTGACACCTGCACCGACAAGCAAAAGCTTTTCGTTGACATAGCGCTTGATTCCGCCAATCAGCGAATGCATCACGTTCGGCACAACACTTGCGATGATTGTCCCCTCTATTTTCCCAGTATCAATTCCGTTCTTAGAAAGAAGCTCTGTAATCAGCACACCGTACTCATCGGACGTCCTTGGTGTCTTTGCCATTAACCGAAACGTCGTCGCCAGCTTTTTACCGTCATATACGCCAAACGTTATATTTGTATTTCCAACATCTATTACTAAAACCATTTCAAAAACCTTGCTCCTTTCAAAGTTTGGGCTGCCAAGCACAAACTTGCCAAGTTGAAAATTTTAATTTTCAACTTTTTTCCTCATTTTCTATCAAATGTTCCATCGGTTCATGGAGCACAAACACTCTATAATAAAGACTCAACGACTCTAAAAGCTCCTTGCGCTGCATTCGGATTTCACGCGCCAAAAGCCCACTGCTAATCTCGTCATAAAGAATATCTTCCTCGTAGGCGTCTGTTTCAAGGCTGACGCTTCCATCCTCCTCAAACACAATTGTGAACACACCGCCTACTTCTTCGGTAAACAACACACATATAATATGCAGCTCCTCCTTAATTGCATCAGGAATCGCTTTAAATTGTTCGTTAAAATAATATTTCTGCTCGTAAGCATTTGCTCCGCAAAGCACAATCCGCTCCCCCGTTTGATCCATTGAAATAACGATGCTCCCTTCTTGGCTTACCGATTTGATTTTTATGTCGCGTAACCGTAGACGCCTCTTACAGACACTTCTCCGGCGTATACATTGACTGTTTCACCATTGTCACTGCGCTCTACAAGTAATTCGCCCTTTTCATTGATTCCACGCGCAATCCCGTCATAGGCCCCCTTCGGATCGAGCACACGCACCTGTCTGTCCATGTTAATCAGCATACTGTTATATTTATCACACAGATGCTCCAAATCCCAACTTCTTTCAAAAAGTGCATAATTTTGCTCAAAAAAATGCATCACGCGTGCCGCCAACTTTGCACGGTCAGATTCCTTTCCGCTTTCCATATAAAGCGAAGTCGCCGTGTCTTTGATTTCCTCTGGAAACGCCGTCTGATTCACGTTAATACCGGCACCTGTCACCACATAGTGAATGCACTCGGGCTCTGCACTCATTTCCGTAAGGATTCCGCATATTTTTTTATTATTTACGACCACATCGTTTGGCCACTTGATTCCACAGTTCTCCTTGGGAATCAGCTCACATACTGCCTCATACACGGCGATTGCCATAACCAACGTGAGCGCAGAGGCTTTATTGGGCATACAGTCCGGTCGAAGCATCAGTGTCATGTAAATGTTTTTTCCAGCAGGCGCAACCCAACCATGTCCTCTACGTCCGCGCCCCGCCGTCTGCATATCCGCCACGACAAGTGTTCCCGATTTCCCACCATTTTCTGCAATCGCCTTGGCGTCCAGATTGGTAGAGCCTGTTTCTTTTTGAAAGACAATCGTTCTTCCCATTTGCTTTGTGTCCATATAACTCTCGATTGCCGTTTTTGAAAAAATGACACTTGTGTCACTTTCCACAAGTCGATATCCTTTATTGGTCTGCGCCTCGATTACGTATCCGTCTTTTTTCAACTGGTTAATCGCTTTCCAAACTGCGGTCCTTGATACACCATAATACTCACAGAGGGCTTGTCCGCTGATATAGTCATCGGTGTCCCTTAACTTTTTTAATATTTCTTCTTTTTTCATACCTCATAACCGTACCTTTTACAGAATGAAAAATCAAAGACTTTTATTCTTCTTATGCGCCTAATGTTGCGGCAATCACAGCCTTGATTGTGTGCATACGGTTTTCTGCCTCATCAAACACAAGCGACTGTTTTGACTCGAATACCTCGTCTGTTACCTCAAGCTCCGTAAAATGATATTTTTCTCCCTGCTCTTTTCCAATCTTTGTCTTTAAATCGTGAAATGCGGGCAGACAATGTAAAAAGATAGACTGTGCGCCGGCATTATCCATCACTGCCTTTGTCACCTTATAAGGAGAAAGCTTTTTAATACGCTCCTCCCATACCTCCTCAGGTTCGCCCATAGATACCCACACGTCCGTATAAATGACATCCGCGCCCTTTGTTCCCGCATCTACATCTTCTGTCAGCGTGATTGTCGCGCCGGACTGCTTTGCATATTCCTCACACTGTGCCACAAGTGCCGCGTCGGGGAAATATTCTTTTGCAGTGCACGCAGTAAAATGCATCCCAAGTTTAGCACATACAATCATCAGCGAATTGCCCATATTGTAGCGCGCATCGCCCATATAAGTCAGCTTGATTCCTTCCAAATGCCCAAAGTGCTCTCTGACGGTCAGCATATCGGCTAGCATCTGCGTCGGATGGTATTCGTTTGTCAGTCCGTTCCACACGGGCACGCCCGCATACTTTGCAAGCTCCTCCACAATTGTCTGTTCAAAACCTCTGTACTCGATTCCTTCAAACATTCTGCCAAGGACTCTCGCCGTATCTGCAATCGACTCCTTTTTTCCAATCTGTGAACCGGACGGGTCAAGGTAAGTTGTACCCATGCCAAGGTCATGCGCCGCCACCTCAAACGAGCAGCGTGTGCGTGTGCTTGTCTTTTCAAAAATCAGCGCGATATTTTTTCCACGCAGCGTATCATGCGGGATTCCCTTTTTCTTTTTGTCCTTATATTCTGCCGCCAAATCGACCAAATATACAATCTCTTGCGGCGTAAAATCTTTTAATGTCAAAAAATTGCGTCCTCTTAAGTCCATAATCGTATTTCCTCCTATTGCCTATACTTTAAAACATATTCCATATTTTACTACATTTTTTCAGAAGGGGCAACCCTTTTGGATTGCCCCGCAACAACGTTCTTTTAACAATTATCTATATTTTTCTAAAAATTTGTCTGGAGAAATTGCCGGAATTCTTGATAAGGAAAAGTCCTTTGTGTTTCTTGTTATGATATACTCTGCCGAAATCGCAACAGCACATTCCTCTTGAAGGCAATCTTCAAAATCATGAAAATCTTCGTTATCCTAAGCAGAAAGTATTTTAAAGTAATCGATTCCCTCTACTTTAACAATTTGGCAAATGTCCTTAAGTGCATCTCTCCGCTCTTCTTTCGTCATTGATTTTCGCAAAATGTAAAAGAGATTTGGAATAGAGCAAGAACATTTGTATCAATCAATACCCGCATATTTCTCCTCCCTGGCTTTTGCTAATTCGGCTTTATAGTCAATTTCTACATCACTCCGTTTACGAAAACGCTGCAAATTTTCCAAAGCTCTCTGTTGTGGTGTCTTAACCCCTTTTTCCGTATTTTCGGACAATCCCTCGACGCTCTCAAGCAGCTGCACTACATAATACAACTTTTCTTCTGGCATACGACTAATCATATCAATTGCTCTTTCTTTCTTTCACACTACTTCCTTCTTTCTTTTCAAAATTTCCTACATCAGAGTTCTCCCCTTATTCTACGTTCCATTATATTTTTAAAAGCATATGACTACAATAAAAATACATTTTCCATTTCTCGTTTCGAATATATGTTCATTTTTAGTATGCTACAAAAAATAAAAAAGTATAGAGGTATTCTACACTTTTTTATTCTACACACATACATCTTTAAAACAATCATAATTTTGTGATACGTGTTGTAATTTTTATTCATTTAACATATAATAAAAATGTGATTATATAACACATAAACACTAATAAAAATGTGAAGGTGTGTATCTATGGAACGATTAATTTTGAATAAGCTGCTGAATTGGAAGGATTCGCCCTATCGCAAGCCGCTGATCTTAAAGGGCGTACGCCAAGTGGGTAAGACATGGGTCCTAAAAGAATTCGGCCGACGTTATTATGAAAATACAGCCTACTTTAACTTCGATGAGAACGAAGAATATAAGCAATTTTTCGAGACCACCAAGGATGTAGATCGTATTCTGCAGAATCTAATACTGGCCAGCGGTCAAAAGATTGTGCCGGAAAAGACCCTTATTATTTTTGACGAGGTGCAGGATTGTCCCAAGGTCATCAACTCCATGAAGTATTTCTGCGAGAATGCACCTCAGTATCATGTTGCTTGTGCCGGTTCTCTGTTGGGAATTGCCCTGGCAAAACCATCCTCTTTTCCGGTGGGCAAGGTCAACTTCATGCAGATCGATCCAATGACATTCACAGAATTCCTGCTTGCCAATGGCGACGAAAACCTTGTCAAGTATCTGGAAAGCGTGGATAACATTGATCCGGTTCCCGATGCCTTTTTCAATCCGCTCTATGAGAAATTGAAGATGTACTATGTTACAGGCGGTATGCCGGAACCAGTGCTCATGTGGACGGAAGCACGAGACGTTTCTGCTATGCAGGAAGCCCTGTCCGGGATTATTGGCGCCTACGAGCGTGACTTTGCCAAACAACCCAACATCTACGATTTCCCGAAGATCTCTATGATTTGGAAGTCCATACCATCCCAGCTGGCAAGAGAAAATAAGAAGTTTCTCTACAAAGTTGTCAAAGAAGGCGCAAGAGCCCGTGAATACGAGGATGCGTTGCAGTGGCTGGTGGATGCCAGACTGGTGCATAAGATTTACCGCAGCGCCGCTCCCGGACTGCCTATTGCTGCCTATGACGACCTATCAGCATTTAAGATTTATCTGGTGGATGTGGGACTACTCCGCCGCCTGGCACAGCTGGCTCCTACGGCATTCGGAGAAGGCAACCGTTTGTTCACCGAGTTCAAAGGCGCACTGACTGAGAATTTTGTGCTGCAGACCTTAATCACGCAGTTTGAAGTGATTCCCCGATACTGGAGCCAAAATAACCCACCCTATGAGGTCGATTTCCTTATCCAGCGGGAGAATGATATTTTCCCTGTAGAGGTCAAGTCCGAGGCCAACACCACCGGCAAGAGCTTAAAGAAATTCAAGGAACTGTTCCCGGATCAAGTCAAGCTCCGTGTGCGGTTCTCGCCGAACAATTTAAAGCTGGACGATGATGTGCTGAACATTCCGCTGTTCATGGCTGACCATACAGATCGACTAATTGGACTGGCATTGGAACGCCGACCGATCCAAACAAAAAATATCCCATAAGAAACAACCTTTTCAAACCATTGTTTCTTATGGGATTATTCTTATTTTTATAGACTTATTTTAGTAAAATACATGATTTCCGATCACAAGTCCGTCTCTGCCATTATTTCTTCTGAAATGAAGCGCATCTCCGACGTTACATGCACCATTAATAACCTCGTTTGCTGCCTGTACGCATGATGCTTTAATGTTTCCGTTTAAGATCAGCGATTCCATTTTGCCCTTGGAAGCCGGTACAAACTGACCTGATGCATAAATGACATCTGTGATTGTATTCGGATAACCACCGCTTCTTACACGGTTCATAACAACCGATCCGACTGCGACCTGACCTTCGTAAGATTCACCGCCCGCCTCGCACTGAATGAGCGCTGCAAGAATATCAGCCTCTGATGCAGTTGCAAGTACTGCTTCTTTTTGAACCTTTCTCCGTTGTTCTGCCTCGGCTGCCGCACGCGCTTTTTCTGCTTCCTCTCGCGCTTTGATTGATGCCATTGATTCTGCTTTATCAATATCAAATACAACTTTTACGTATTGTGCCGAAACATAGCCTGTAGTTCCCTCGTAATTGACGCTGACCCACTCGCCTTGTTCCTCGATTGCCTCTACTGCCTCACCGTTTGCCAAAAGTCCAAGTACACCTGCGTCCAAGCTTGTGTCTTTTCTGACGCGCAAGGTTTCGGTTTCGGAATATGCCGTGAGCATTCCGACATCCTTGGCAATCTCCTTTGCTTCGTTTCCAAAATACAGATATTCGTCTTTTATCCAGCCGGTAACTTCTCCCGACTGCACTTTTGTCCAGCCGTCCTTCTGCGTAACGACTTCACCGCCGCAGTCCTTGTAAAGCACGCCGACCTTCTCTGCATCCTGATCGGCTTCCTGTCTCATATTTACCGATTGATTTACTTTTGCCATTACAAGCGTGCCTTTGTTCTCATCGTCCTTCTTTTTTTCCGACGCTGCCCTGCTCCTTGTAAGTGCGATCATTTCCTCGGTTTCCATCACAACGGCTGCCTCAAGCACTTCGGCTGCGCCTGCTGTCGTATAACTCCAGTCGTTCCGTCCCAAGCCGCTTGCCGCCACCGTATCGCCTACAATTGTAACTTCTGAATTCATCTTGTCTAAGGTGGTATTTTGCTCACTGCTTGTTTTATCGGCTGTAATCGTTTTCTTACTGCCCGCCGCCTCTGCATCCATCGATAACGATGTAAACGCAAGCGCTGCTGCCATAATAAACGGCAAACATTTCCACTTTTTACAATTTGCTTTCATTTTTTGCCTCCATAGGTTAAGTATTGAACCAAAAATATATATTGCATATCCATTTCATGCATATTCATTGATTCGAACCTTTTATTTTTTATACTCAACCCCAATTTCATGCATTGTAAGAACAATTTTAAAAATTTCTTACATTTTTGCGATAAATGTTACATAAATATTAACACCTATTACGATTTTATATAATAGCAAAGAGTTCGCCACTTGTCAAGTCGCGAACCCCAATATTTTTATCAAAATTACACTATTTTTATTTTTCAAATTGTATATTTTGTACAAATAATTCTTTTAATTTACATAAATTGGCCCCTTTTTCACGCAACTTACATCGACGCGTCAAGCCTCCGCACGCCTTGTAATCAGCGCCAAAAATAATACAATTACGGCACATATTCCTGTCACGATCAGCACGTACTGTCCAAAGCCATTCCACTCATTATGATACAGCCGGCCAAGAAACGGAATGACAAGAACCATCACAACATACCAGAATACAGGGCTCCCTATTTTTTTTCTATGCTGCACTGATTTTATTCCACATGACACACCAAAAAAATTCGTGCAAACCTTTCCTGCCAGAAAATAGATCACAAACAGAAACGAAAAATATACCGTAGTGCCAATCATGGTATGTAAACCTCCTGCCGTCAGCCACTTAGGCATAAGCGCATTCTTTACAAGAAATTCCGGCAGATAAATGGATATCGTAATGCGAATTCCATTGATAAGAATTGTTGTGATATAAGAAAAACCGGCACTGAATGCAAGCCATAGCGCCTTGCTTCTTGACGTGCGCAGCAAATGCGTGAAGGAAAAGACCAACATCAGAAACGTCAGCAGAAGAAAACGCACGCCGGCGCAGGAAGGAGCTATGATAAAACGGTACGCGTGGCTGACATATCCTACATGGGAAGCATATTGAAACGAAATCCCGCTAAGGCTTGTGACCCACCATGCAACAGGCGTCAAAATCCATGCAAGCAAATCGCTGTCTGCCGTGCTGCCGTAAACCTTTACGACAGCAGCAACAGATAGTGCAATGAAATAAATCAAACCATTTTTCTTCATGATAAACTCCGTTTTCTTTTTTGCACACGCATAAACTGTAATATAACAAAGAACAAAAGTGCCGCCACAAAAAGCATTTCTGTCGGTTCACAGCCTAGCATATAGCCGCCTATTGCAAAATCCGATACCTCCAACGGAAGGGGCAGCGGCTGGTCTACATCCGTTGCATTCCCGTCCGGATTTCGTATGGTTTCCACCACTGCGATAAAGGACGTGTAGGGTGTGAGCATATTGTAGGTTAAACCAAGCTGTATGATCTCCTCCTTAATATCAGGGTTATCCTTATTTAAGCCATAGTTTGTAAGTCGTTCCACCCTTTTCTGCGCCCACAAATATTGTAATGCGTCGCTCTCCAAAGCGACTGCCGAAACAGCTTCTGCAAGCGCACTGTCTGTGTTTTCTGCTTCGACAGAGGATGCTGCCTCTGCAATCGCAATTGTCTGTTGATAATCACCGTTTCCGGTTTTTCCCGTAATTGTAACGGCTCCACTAGGCTCACCTCGCCACTTTCCAAGCAACACGATCGGTCGTTGCGCAAAAAGCGTTGGCAATATAGCAGGCTCCACATCATAAGCCTCAAAGCCCTCGAACTGAACTTCAATATCTGTCATAACGGGCGACTGTATATAGGTTTTAAACCGCTCCGCCGTTTCCGAAGCTTCTTCCTCATCCGTTACAATAAAGGTTTCT
>JAAVAF010000097.1 GCA_014804225.1 Lachnospiraceae bacterium | reverse complement strand
GATGCGGTCTATGCGATGGATCAGGCGGACGAGGATGATTTTACGCTCATGTTTGCCGTGCCAAAAGAGAGCACCAATCTTTGGTTTGACGGTTGGGTTATGTTAAAGAACGGAATTGGTGGCAGTGCGGAGCGAAAGCACGCGGCGGAGGCATTTGTTAATTTTGTATCAAGAACGGACAGTGCCGTGCGGAATATGTACTATATCGGCTATACGTCTTCAATCGCGGGCACGGAGACTGACACGACTGTATTTGAGTATATGAATTGGTGCTATGGAGCGGAGGAGTCGGATACTGATACTATGGAGTATCCTGTAGGATATTTTTTCAGCGGCGATGATATGGACGAAAATTATTTCATAACGGCATCGTCGGACCAGATTGGCAGACAGCTCTATGCGCAGTATCCTCCACAGGACGTAATGCAAAGGACTGTTGTGATGCGTTATTTTGATGAGGATGCGAGCAAGCTGATTAACCGTATGTGGATTAATGTCCGCTGCTTTGACATTAAAGATGTTCCGGTCGCCGTGTGGGTAATTGTGTTGTTTGTCATTTTAGCGTTGCTTGGGAAAAGAGCGCTTGGAGGCAAAACAAGATAAAAATAGGTAGAAGATGGGAGAAAAGCGTATGTCGAATATAGACCAGAGCAGAATCAGAAATTTTTGTATTGTAGCGCATATTGATCACGGAAAGTCCACTCTTGCGGACCGCATTATCGAAAAAACGGGACTTTTGACAAGCCGTGAGATGCAGGCGCAAGTGCTTGACAATATGGATTTGGAGCGGGAGAGAGGCATCACCATTAAGGCGCAGACTGTGCGCACCGTCTATAAAGCACAGGATGGAAATGAGTATATTTTGAACCTGATTGATACGCCGGGACACGTTGACTTTAACTATGAGGTGAGTCGTTCGCTTGCGGCGTGCGACGGCGCGATTTTGGTGGTGGACGCGGCACAAGGAATCGAAGCGCAGACACTTGCCAATGTCTATTTGGCGCTTGATCATGACTTGGATGTATTTCCCGTCATTAATAAGATTGATCTTCCGAGTGCACGCCCTGATTGGGTGAAAGATGAAATTGAGAATGTCATCGGCATTGAAGCACAGGACGCACCGCTGATTTCCGCCAAGAACGGTGTGGGGATTGAGGAGGTGCTTGAGGCGATTGTGCATAAAATTCCGGCTCCGGGCGGGAAGAGAGAAAATCCGTTACAGGCGTTGATTTTTGATTCGCTTTACGATTCGTATAAAGGCGTTATCATATTTTGCCGCGTTAAGGAAGGAACGGTTGCAAAAGGCACGAAGATTCGAATGATGGCGACAGGTGCGGTGGCGGACGTAGTAGAAGTAGGCTATTTTGGCGCGGGACAGTTTATCCCGTGTGATGAGCTATCCGCGGGCATGGTAGGATATATTACAGCATCTATTAAAAATGTAAAAGATACGGCGGTTGGTGATACCGTTACGGATGACGCAAACCCGTGTGAAGAGCCGCTGCCCGGATATAAAAAAGTGCTTTCTATGGTCTATTGCGGTCTATACCCCGCTGATAGTGCGAAATATCCGGATTTGCGCGACGCTTTGGAAAAGCTTCAATTAAATGATGCATCCCTGTTTTATGAGCCGGAAACTTCTGTTGCGTTGGGCTTCGGATTCCGCTGCGGCTTTTTGGGATTGCTGCATCTTGAGATTATTCAGGAGCGGTTGGAGAGGGAGTATAACCTTGACCTTGTCACGACAGCACCGGGCGTTATTTATAAGGTATATAAGACGAACGGCGATGTGATTGAGCTAACCAATCCTTCGAATCTTCCCGATCCGTCCGAGATTGACTATATGGAGGAGCCGATTGTCACGGCAGAAATTATGGTGACAACGGAATTTATCGGCTCGATTATGGAGCTTTGTCAGGAGCGGCGCGGACGCTATCTTGGTATGGATTATGTTGAGGAAACAAGGGCACTCTTAAAGTATGAGCTGCCGTTAAACGAGATTATTTATGATTTTTTTGATGCACTCAAATCGCGCTCGAGAGGATATGCGTCGTTTGACTATGATATCAAAGGTTATGAACAGGCACCGCTTGTAAAACTTGATATTTTGATTAACAGAGAGGAAGTTGACGCGCTTTCGTTTATCGTGCACAAAGATTCGGCGTATGAGCGTGGAAGAAAGATGTGTGAAAAGTTAAAGGATGAGATTCCGCGCCATTTATTCGAAATCCCGATTCAGGCGGCAGTCGGTGGAAAGGTTATCGCAAGAGAAACGGTAAAAGCGATGCGAAAGGATGTGCTTGCCAAGTGTTATGGTGGTGATATCACGCGTAAGAAGAAGCTTCTCGAAAAGCAAAAAGAGGGCAAAAAGCGTATGCGCCAGATTGGAAACGTGGAAATCCCGCAGAAGGCGTTTATGTCTGTCTTAAAACTTGACAGCGGGAAATAAGTTCGTATGAAACAGCTAGGAATTTATATTCATATCCCGTTTTGCGTCAAAAAGTGCGTGTACTGCGATTTTTTATCGGCACCGGCAGACAGTGCGACAAAAAAAACATATATGGAAGCATTGCAGGAAGAAATAAAAGCCACTGCAAGTGAATATAAGGAATATGTGGTACAGACTGTTTTCTTTGGAGGCGGTACACCTTCTTGCGTTGACAGTATGTTGATTGTGGATTGCCTAAAAACCGTGAAGGAATGCTTTTGCGTTGCCCCTGATGCGGAAATTTCCATGGAGTTTAATCCGGGCACTGCAGGCAGTGATAACGAAAAAACGTTTGAATGTCTTCTTCGTGCAGGAATGAATCGTCTAAGCATCGGACTTCAGTCGGCGCAGAATGATGAGCTCAAAATGTTGGGACGCATTCATACGTATGAGGATTTTTTAAATACGTATGCACTGGCAAAACGTGCGGGCTTTCAAAATATTAATATTGATTTAATTTCTGCACTTCCGGGGCAGCGTCTTGAAACGTGGCGCGAAAACTTAAAGGCAGTGATTGCGTGCAATCCTTCTCATATTTCCGTATATAGTCTGATTATTGAGGAGAATACGTACTTATTTGACCATATTAGTCAATATCCACCGCTTCCAGATGAAGATACAGACCGCTTGATGTACCGCGAAACAAACAGTATTTTAGCAGAGCATGGATATCATCGATACGAAATTTCCAATTATGCGAAAAAAGGCTTTGAAAGCCGACATAATCAGATATACTGGCAGAGAGGCTGTGATCATATAAGCAACTACATCGGTTTCGGACTTGGCGCCTCGTCAACCGTGGGAAATTACCGTTATCGGAATACAGACAATCTCGCGGAGTATTTAAAGAACGCGAAAACGCCCAAGCAATTAAGATGCGATGAGGAATTTTTATCGCAGACAGACTTAATGGAGGAATTTTGTTTTCTGGGACTGCGCAGAATGGAGGGCATTTCGGCATCGGAGTTTGAACAGACGTTTGGCACAAGCCTTGGCAGTATCTATCAAACGGTCTTAAACAAGTGGAAGGATGCAAGCTGTTTATGTGAAAAAGACGGCTTTTGGCGTTTAACCGAAAAAGGAATTGATATCAGTAACCAGATCTTTGCTGATTTTCTCGATCCTCCCGTTTTATGAAAATTTAATTTGGAAAGGCACTTAGGGGCGCGCTGTGACATAGAATAAGATAAATAAGTCACGGAGGCGCTCCTTTGAAAACCTTTGAGCAACCGTTATCCGCAGAGGAGGAAACGCGGTATCTAAGCGTAATGTATGGTGATGACAAAGCAGCCTCCCATGATGCCAGACAGATTTTGATTGAGCGAAACCTTCGCCTTGTGGCACATGTGGCAAAGAAATATATGGGCTGCGGTGAGGATATCGAGGACCTGATTTCGATAGGAACAATTGGGTTGATTAAGGCAGTCAATACCTTTAAACCCGAGAAAGGCAGCCGCCTTGCGACATACGCTGCAAAATGTATCGACAATGAACTGTTAATGATGTTTCGGGCAAGAAAAAAAGTTACACGGGAAATATCACTTTACGAGCCGATTGGAACGGATAAAGAGGGCAACGAGATCAATCTGATTGATGTCTGCGAACAGGAACAGACAGATATCATAGAAGATATGGATCGGGCGGCGAAATTAAAATGCCTCTATACTTTGATTGAGGAACGTCTTGACGAGCGTGAGCGCTATATTATCAAACAGCGATATGGTGTGCTGGAGGGTTCGCTTGGCGGGGAAGAGCTGACGCAGAGAGATATCGGGAAGCTTCTCGGAATCTCAAGAAGCTATGTATCAAGAATTGAAAAAAAAGCGTTAGGGAAACTGAAAATGGGACTGCAAGATGCAAAATTGTATTAATTTTGACATTTCAGCGACATTCTAATGAGAAATAATTGCAAAAAGAAAAAGGGTATGTTATTCTCCTTGTTGTGAAAAAATCGGGTGCATCTGTTGCGTTCGATTGCAAATTCTAGGATTTCCAGAAAAACACAACAAACGGAGGATAACATTTTTATGTATAGCAGTATTATAACAGGAGCAGTGACAGGAATTGAAAGTACGATTTGTCACGTGGAGGTGGACGCGGCAAAAGGAATGCCGGGCTTCGACATGGTAGGGCAGCTTGGAAACGAGGTGCGTGAGGCGAAAGAGCGGGTAAAAGTGGCACTCAAAAATTCCAAGGTGGACATTCCGCCGATTCATCTAACTGTGAGTATCTCGCCAGCAGATTTGAGAAAAGAGGGTGCCTCCTATGATTTGCCGATTGCAATTGGCATTCTTGTGAGCCTCGGGATTATTCCAAAGGAAAATATAAGTGATACATTGATTGTAGGAGAACTTGGATTGAACGGTGAGGTAAAGCCCATTAAAGGCGTGCTGCCAATTGTAAGCTGTGCGCAGAACAGCAAAATCAAGCGCTGTATTGTGCCGAAAGAAAATGTGAGTGAAGGTGCAATCGTGTGTGATCAGTCCATGGGAGACGGCGCGGATATTGAAATTATCGGTGTTTCCACATTAATAGAGGCGGTTGAATACTTAAAGGCGGATGAGGAACGAAAGCAGTGTTTGATACCGCCTGTCAGATATAGCGAAGCGAATTTAGAAGAAATGCACAAACAGCAGCTGGATTTTGCGGACATCAACGGTCAGGAGGCGGTAAAGCGTGCCGTTGAAGTTGCAGCGGCGGGATTTCATCACTTTTTAATGATTGGGCCGCCTGGATCTGGAAAGACCATGATTGCAAAGCGTATTCCGACCATTCTTCCTGACCTTTCCACGGCCGAGGGACTCGAGGTGTCTACCATATACAGTGTGGCGGGGATGTTAGGAAAGGACAAGCCGTTAATTACAAAAAGACCATTTATGGATCCGCACCATACCATATCGGAACAGGCACTTGCGGGCGGGGGACGGATTCCCAAACCCGGCATCATATCTTTGGCACACAGAGGTGTGCTCTTTATGGACGAGCTTCCCGAATTTCGCAGAAGCACGCTCGAAATCTTAAGACAACCCCTTGAAGATAAACGAATTCATATTGCCCGCACACAGGGAAATTTTATCTATCCCGCAGATTTTATGTTAGTGGCGGCGATGAATCCCTGTCCATGCGGATATTTTCCCGACCGGAATAAATGCACTTGCTCGGAGAGTGAGGTAAAACGCTATCTCTCGAAAATATCGGGACCAATTTTAGACCGAATTGATGTTACAATCGAGGCACCCAAGGTCGATATCAAACAACTCTCCGCAAACATGAAAAATGAGAGCAGTGCAGAAATTCGAAAGCGTGTGCTGAAAGCAAGAGAAAGGCAGCTTGTGCGGTATGCGGGGACAAAATACCATTTTAACGCCGAGCTTGCCGTAGGAGATATCAAACGGTTCTGTCCGCTTGGAAAAAGGGAACAAGAACTAATGGAACAAATTTTTACGCGCATGAATCTTTCGGCAAGAGCATATCACAAGATTATTAAGGTAGCCCGCACAATCGCCGATTTGGAGGGCGCAGATAGGATTACCTGTGCGCATTTAAGTGAGGCAGCGTGTTTTCGCATGAATGATACCACATACTGGGGAAATTAATCGGCAAAGGAGTAAAATAATTATCATGAAAAACAGCGAGAATGAAAAAATATACGCCTGTTGGCTTGACTCGATTCGGTTTATCACAAGTGCCAATAAATACAAGCTCCTTGATGCGGTGGGGACGGTATCTGATATTTATAATATGAAGGAAAGCGATATCACATTTCTAATAGGTAAAAAGAACTGTGAACTGATCAAACAGGCAAAGGCGCAAAATCCCCAAACGCTGTATGAAAAATTGCAAAAGGCGGGGGTCAATTATATCTTTTGTAATGCAGATGATTTTCCGACACGATTTCGCACAATTCCAGACCCGCCGTTTGGACTGTTTTACAAAGGGACGCTTCCAAACGACAGGACGCCTGCAGTAGCGATGATCGGTGCAAGAAAGTGCAGCGAATACGGACATTGTATGGCAAAGAAATTTGCAGAGGGGCTTGGCAGACGGGGCGTCAATATTATCAGCGGAATGGCGCTTGGTATTGACGGAATCAGTCAACGGGCGGCACTCGATATTGGTGCACGCTCTTATGCTGTGCTTGGCTGCGGCGTTGATGTGGTTTATCCAAAGTCCAACCAACCGTTATATGAAAGACTTTTAACAAACGGTGGAATCCTTTCGGAATATCCGCTTGGCACGGAACCAAGACCGATGTTGTTTCCGCCAAGAAACAGGATTATCAGTGCACTCTCGGATGTTGTATTGGTGGTGGAGGCACGGGAAAAAAGCGGGACACTCATTACGGTTGATATGGCGCTCGAACAAGGGCGCGAGGTCTATGTGGTTCCGGGTCGATGTACGGAGAATCTCAGTGTCGGCTGCAATATGCTCTTAAGGCAGGGCGCGTCGGCTGCGCTTTGCGCAGAGGATATCATCAACGATATGGGCTGGGATCAGCTTCTGCCGGGCGCAAATGAAGAGAAAAAGAAATGTGTTTCTTCTTATATAAAAGGGTTTTCTACATTGGCAAAAACAATTTGTGAAATTATTGACATAATTCCTGTGACACAGGATACGATAATAATGTTGCTTCGTGAAAAAGGATTTGGGGAGAGTGTAGCAGAAATTTCGAATACGCTTGTAGAGTTGGAATTAAAAGGAATAATCAAAAGGGCGGGCGGCCAGTATCAAAAGAAATTTGATTAGCGTGCCAGAGGAGAGCAGCGAAAAGGTTTTTCAAAAAAAAATAAAAATTTACTTGCTATCCATTTAAAATTAGTTTATTATGGTAAATCGTAAGAGTGCACAATATGTGCAAAAGTTTTTTATTTAAAATATAGCAGCGGTATGGGAGATTAATATGGCAAAGTATTTGGTTATCGTGGAGTCACCGGCGAAGGTGAAAACGATTAAGAAATTTTTAGGTACGAACTATGAAGTGCTTGCAAGCAACGGGCACGTAAGGGATATGCCCAAAAGTCAGCTCGGCTTTGATGCTGCAAACAACTATGAACCAAAATATATTACCATAAGAGGAAAAGGCGATATTTTAGCGAAACTTCGAAAGGAAGTTAAAAAAGCAGATAAAATCTATCTCGCAACGGACCCAGACCGCGAGGGAGAGGCGATTTCGTGGCATCTTTATATTGCACTGAAGCTCGAAGATAAAAAGGTTTATCGCATTACCTTTAATGAAATTACGAAAAATGCGGTCAAAGAATCGCTGAAAAAACCAAGGGAGATTGATATGAAGCTTGTGGACGCGCAACAGGCAAGGCGTATGCTTGATCGAATGGTAGGATATCGCATCTCTCCGCTTTTGTGGGCAAAAATCAAAAGAGGCTTGAGCGCTGGACGCGTTCAGTCAGTTGCGCTGCGCATTATCTGTGACAGAGAAGAAGAAATCAATGCCTTTATTCCCGAGGAATACTGGACGCTTGACGCGGTGCTGAATGTAAAAGGCGAGAAAAAGCCGCTGATTGCAAAATATTACGGAAAAGGTGACAAGAAAACAGAAATTACCTCGAACGAGGAAATGAATAAAATTTTATCGGAGCTTGATCAGGCTGCGTTTGAAGTGACGGATATCAAAAAAGGCGAGCGTACCAAAAAAGCGCCGCTTCCGTTTACGACTTCGACGCTGCAACAGGAGGCAAGTAAAGTCTTAAACTTTTCGACGCAAAAGACCATGCGGATTGCGCAGCAGCTCTATGAGGGTGTTGAACTCAAAGGACAGGGAACAGTCGGTATTATTACCTATTTAAGAACGGATTCGACGCGTGTGTCCGACGAGGCAGTCGCATCTTCTAAAGATTATATCAGCAAAAATTATGGCGAAAATTATGCGGCAAAGGTTGCCAAGGAGAAGAAGAGCGGACAAAAAATACAGGACGCGCATGAGGCAATCAGACCGACGGATATCGCAAACACACCGGCAGAGATTAAAGAATCGTTGAGCAGAGATCAGTTTAGACTCTATCAGCTTATCTGGAAGCGTTTTGTGGCAAGCCGCATGACAAATGCCTTGTATGAAACAACCTCCGTAAAAATTGACGCAAATGGTCATCGATTTACCGTAGCGGCTTCAAAGCTTGTCTTTGACGGTTTTATGAGTGTATACAAGGAGGAGGAAGAGGAAAAAGCGGAAGCAAACACTCTTGTTAAAGAAATAACAAAAGACACACAGCTTTCCCTTGAAAACTTGGATCCAAAGCAGCATTTCACACAGCCGCCCGCACATTATACGGAGGCATCGCTTGTGCGTGCGCTTGAGGAGCTTGGCATCGGCAGACCGAGTACTTATGCGCCGACGATTACAACGATTATCGCAAGACGTTATGTGATCAAAGAGGACAAAAATTTATATGTGTCGGAGCTTGGCGAAGTTGTAAACAGCATGATGAAGGATGCGTTTTCTTCGATTGTGGACGTAAATTTTACTGCCAATTTAGAGGCGCTTCTTGATAAAGTGGAGGAGGGCATTATCGACTGGAAAACAGTGGTATCAAATTTCTATCCTGATTTGGAGGAGGCAGTATTAAAAGCGGAAAAAGAGCTTGAAGAGGTTGAAATATCCGATGAAGTATCCGACGAATTATGTGAAGTCTGTGGCAGAAATATGGTCATCAAATACGGCCCACATGGAAAATTTCTTGCCTGTCCCGGATTTCCGGAATGTCGATTCACGAAGCCTTATTTTGAAAAAATCGGCGTGAAATGTCCGAAGTGCGGAAAAGAAGTTGTGATCAGAAAGACAAAAAAAGGCAGAAAATATTATGGGTGTGAGGCGATTCCCGATTGCGATTTCATGGTATGGCAGCGTCCTTCCACACAAAAATGCGAGCGCTGCGGCGGCATTATGCTGGTGAAAGGAAATCAGCTTGTCTGCGCGAATGAACAGTGTGGTTTTCTGAAAAAAGCACAAAACGAATAAAAAATAGAAACGGTAAAAATACAGGTAAAATCTGAATGTACGGCATGAAAAACATTGTGAAATTATTTGCAACTATTGAAAAATAAAAATGAGTGTGGTAAAATGCTACTTGGGATTAAAGGATTTTCGACAAATGCTTAAAAATAACTTGGAGGTTCGAGATCATGGGTAGTGTTCAACTGTTAGATAAGACAAGGAAGATCGGAAAGCTTTTACACAATACAGACTCCAGCAAGGTAGTGTTCAGCGATATCTGCAAAGTAATACGCGATATTGTTAATTCCAATGTTTTGGTGATTAGCAAAAAAGGAAAAGTGCTTGGAGTGGGAAAGTGTGATGGCATTGACGAGCTGCAAGAGCTTGTTGAGAGCACAGTAGGCGGATTTATTGACCCGATGTTGAACGAACGGCTTTTGGGAGTACTTTCTACAAAAGAAAATGTGAACCTGACAACATTAGGCTTCGAGAGTCCCGATATCAGAAAATTCCAAGCGGTGATTACACCGATTACGATTGCGGGGGAGCGGCTTGGTACACTTTTTATCTACAAATGTGACGAGCAGTACGATATTGAAGACATTATCCTCTGCGAGTATGGTGTGACAGTGGTAGGACTTGAGATGCTCCGTGCGGTAAGCGAGGAGAGCGCGGAGGAAAATCGCAAGGTCGCAGTTGTCAAATCGGCAATTTCTACGCTTTCGTTCTCGGAAATGGAAGCGATTACACATATTTTCGACGAGTTAAACGGTACAGAGGGAATCTTGGTGGCAAGCAAGATTGCCGATAGGGTTGGAATTACAAGAAGTGTTATTGTAAATGCGCTTCGCAAGTTCGAGAGCGCGGGAGTCATAGAGTCACGTTCATCGGGTATGAAGGGAACTTATATAAAAGTTTTAAATGATGTTGTGTTTGAAGAAGTTGAGTCTTTAAAACGCCAGTTAAACAAGTAGCCTAGCCTAAATGAATTTCTGAGAATTTACATAATATTTTCGACAGTTTAAACAATGAAGAAAGAGGCTTGTTTGAAACAAAAAAACAGGCTTTTTTCATTCAAAGGCATAACTATTTGGTTTCCATAATAAAAATTAAAAAAATACATTATTATGGAAAGAGGCAAAGGATACTTGAAATATTCTAAAAATACTTTATAATAGAATAGTAGAATGAATTATTATGTAGTTTTATGCTAAAAAATAGATAAGTATAAATGTAATTTTCTATAGAACAAGAAAGAGGAGGAAAAACGATGTTAAGTAATTCCAACGTATTTGATTACATCAATGTAATGGGGGCTACGCTCGATGCGACGGCAAAGAGAGAAGCGATTCTTTCAAACAATCTTGCAAATGTTAATACGCCAAATTACAAAAGAAAAGACATTCGGTTCGAAACGGAGCTTAAGAACGCATTTATTAGGGCAAACGGTGACAGTGTCGACTTTAAAGTAAAGGATCTTGACCTTGACGCGTTAGAGCCGGAGGTATATACCGACTATGCGAAGCTTTCTTACCGTTATGACGGCAACAATGTAGACATCAATACGGAAAACGGAATTGTGGCGGAAAATCAGATTAAATATAACGGATTAATGGAGATTTTGAATAAGAATTTTGCACAGATACAATCTGTTTTAAAATAGGGTAAATACATAGACAAGCTATAAAAATTGCTTGCGTTTTTCGTTGTCAAGAATTCGTAAGTTACACAGGAATGGAGGATTAAAATGGGATTTTTTGATACGTTTGACATCAGTGCATCAGGTATGTCTGCAGAAAGATACCGTATGGATATCATCTCGCAGAATATGGCAAATGCTAACACGACAAGAACCGAGGACGGTACACCTTATGTGAGAAAGGTTGTGACCTTTCAGGAAAAAACGGACGTTAAGACAAGAAGCTTTTCACATATGCTTGATACAGCGTTTAGTAATTTGAGTGGCAGACCGCTTGGCTATATCAATACAGCAGAGCTTTCCGTACAAGGGAAGGGTGTGAAGATCGGTGGTGTTTATGAGGACACATGGACCGAAGAGGTTATGGCGTATGATCCCGAGCATCCCGATGCTGATGAGAACGGTTATGTGCATTATCCAAACGTAAACATTATCACGGAAATGACAAACATGATTGATGCGAGCCGCGGATATGAGGCAAATCAGGCAGCTTTTGAGGCGACAAAGGCAATGGCGCTCAAAGGACTTGAGATGAATTAAGCTGGGAGGAAATAAGAAATGGTTATAAAGGCAGCAAATGATATTGATAGTTTTTACAACATAAGTTCGGATGCCGTTAAAAATGCACTGTATGGGAACAATACCCAGGAAAAAGACGAGGACAATATTTTCAGTACCTTTTTAGACGCGGCAGTACATAATATTAACGATACCAACATTGCTCTTTCCAATCAGGAGAATGAGATCTTAAAGTGGTCGATGGGCATTTCGGAGAACCCACATGATCTTACGATTGCAGCGGGAAAAGCAGATGCAGCTTTGAGTTACACAGTCGCGCTTCGCGACAAACTGCTTGAGGCATATAAAGAAATTATGCAGATGCAGATTTAAAATGAATGAGATAAGAAGAACAGCGCTTTCCAAGATAGAAGGGGCTGTTACTTCAGATTACAGGGGATATAGGAGAGGAACGCTAAAATGGTTGACAAGATATTGGATTTTGGCAAAAAGATATTAGAGCGGATCAAAGAATGGTGGAATAAATTCCAACCAAAACAAAAAACACTGAT
>JAAVAF010000096.1 GCA_014804225.1 Lachnospiraceae bacterium | reverse complement strand
CAAAGTTAGAGATGTCTAACGATATGGAGCTTGATGCGCTGCAAAAAAAAGCAGTCATCAATGCAGTGGAAAACGGAATCTTTATTTTGTCGGGAGGACCGGGAACGGGAAAAACAACTACGATTAACATGATTATACGATATTTTGAGGATGAAGGGCTTGATATCTTTCTCGCGGCGCCTACGGGACGTGCGGCAAAGCGCATGACCGAGGCGACAGGATTTGAGGCGAAAACAATCCACCGGCTTTTGGAGTTAAATGGTGCGGTTTCCGATGATGATAAAGCGGCGGCCGTGCACTTTGAAAAAAATGAACTGAATCCGTTGGAGGCGGACGTGGTGATTATTGACGAAATGTCCATGGTCGATA
Organism: Lachnospiraceae bacterium; assembly: GCA_014804225.1. Taxonomy (GTDB): domain Bacteria; phylum Bacillota; class Clostridia; order Lachnospirales; family Lachnospiraceae; genus COE1. The sequence goes on along the minus strand of JAAVAF010000096.1, from coordinate 5,743 downwards.
TCTATCTTTTTCAATCGCTATTAAAGGCAATTGCGCCGGGCACAAGGCTGATAATGGTGGGGGACAGAAATCAGCTTCCGTCCGTGGGAGCGGGACAGGTGCTCAAAGACTTGATGGAGAGTGGGAAGATTGCGTCTGTGGTGTTGTCAAAAATATTTCGTCAGGCAGGGGAGAGTGACATTGTTGTCAATGCGCATCGAATCAATGCGGGAGAGGAAATTCAACTGGATAATAAAAGTCAGGATTTCTTCTTTTTAGAGCGCGATAATGTGAATGTGATTTATAAACACATGATTTTGTTGATTACAGAGAAGCTTCCAAAATATGTAAAATCGGGAATGTATGACATTCAGGTGCTCACCCCCATGAGAAAAGGAGCGCTTGGTGTGGAAACGTTAAACGAAATTTTGCAGCGGTATTTGAATCCGCCGTCTCCCGAAAAGGCGGAGTTGATTCACGGTGACGGTGTGTTTCGGCTTGGTGATAAGGTAATGCAGATTAAAAACAATTATCAGCTCGAATGGGAGGTTGTCAGCAAATACGGAATCGCAGTTGACAGCGGACAGGGCGTATTTAACGGAGATGTGGGAATCATAAAAGAGATTAATGAAACAGCAAAGACAGTGGTAGTAGAATATGATGATTTACGGCAGGTGACATATCCGATCAGCGGACTCGACGAAATTGAGCTTGCATATGCGATTACGATACATAAATCGCAGGGAAGCGAGTATCCGGCGGTTATTATGCCTTTGCTTACGGGGCCCAAAATGCTTTTGAACAGAAACCTTTTGTATACAGGCGTTACAAGGGCAAAGAGCTGCGTGACGATTCTTGGAAGCCGCGATACGGTCAGGCAGATGATTGCAAATGAGAATGAGCAGAAACGATATACGGGATTGAGGGACAGAATATGCGAGATGTTTTGATCAATTTATTGTTTCCGCTGCGTTGTCCTGTTTGTGATGACATTGTGCCTGTGGGAGAGGGAAAAGTATGCCGCTTGTGCCGTCCGAAAATACGGTATATTGTGGAGCCGACTTGCCGCAAATGCGGAAGGCAGCTAAACGATCATGCAAAAGTATTTTGTATGGAATGCGAGAAAACAAAACATATATTCGATAGAGGCGTGGCGCTCTACGATTATCAGAGCATGAAAAAGAGCATTTTCCGGTTTAAGTATAAAGGGCGCCGTGAGTATGCAAAATTTTATGCGGAAGATATTTCTCTTCATTTAAAAGCGCAAATACAAAGTATGGGGATCGATATGATTGTCCCGATACCGCTTCACAAATCGAGAAAAAAGAGCCGCGGCTATAATCAGGCAGAGCTTGTCGCTAAGCATTTATCAAGGATTACGGGTATTCCGATGAAGCATAATCTGGTGAAAAGAGTGAGAAAAACCGTTCCGCAAAAACAACTGGATTCGCGCGCAAGGCAAAATAATTTGAAAAAGGCTTTCAATATTAATCCAAATGTTGTAAAATTAGGTAAGAGGATTCTTCTCGTTGATGATATTTATACAACGGGGAGCACAATTGATGCTGTGGCGAATGTATTAAAATGCCGCGGTGTAGAAACAATTTACTTTATAACCTTATGTATCGGAGAGGGTATGTAACAGCGATAAGAATATGAATGGAGGGAATTTTGATGAATGTAAGAAACTGCAGAAAATGCGGAAAACTTTTTAATCATATTATGGGTGCACCGATTTGTCCCGCGTGTAAAGAGGCGCTTGAAAAGAAATTTCAGGATGTAAAGAAGTATATTCGCGAGAATCGAACGGCTGATATCAGAGAGGTTGCTGAGGCATGTGAGGTGGAACCAGGCCAGATTCAACAGTGGATTAGAGAGGATCGTCTTGAGTTTACGGAAGATTCGCCTGTTAAAATACCTTGTGAGAATTGTGGAGAGATGATCCGGTCGGGAAAATATTGTGAGAAATGCAAGAGGGAGATGGCAGATAATCTTTCGAGTGCGATAGACAAACCCAAGAAAATCATAGAAGAGCCGAAAAAGACACAGTCTACGGGAAATAAGATGCGTTTTCTTGACCGTGATATGTAGCAGGGGATTTGTATGTTAAACGAAGAGCGAATTAAATTGATGACCAGAATGGCATGCTATGAGGAACATGAGGGCAAAAAAAACGTAGCGGTCGGAAGCTACTTTAGAGGGGATTATATTGCCTTACAGGTGATTAAATCGATGATCAGCGCCACAATTGCCTTTTGCATTCTGTTTGGGTTGTTCATTATGTATGACTTTGAAGTGTTTATGGCAGATCTTTATAAGATGGATTTGTTTGAATTTGGAAAGTCAGTCATTATTGCTTACTTGATTTTTGCGGCAGTATACGGCATTATTTCTTATGGTGTTTATACGTATCGCTATGCAAAAGCAAGAAAAAGTCTGAAAATATATTATAATAATCTGAAAAAGCTTGCTTATCTTTATGACAAGGAAAGTAAACGCTGATTTGAGAAATTGGAGAGTTAATTGTTATGACTAGTCTGTTAGTTTTTCGAGAACAGCTAAGGAAGTTTTATAGTAAATATGAGCTGTATATAACACCGGCTAGTAAGTTTTTACTTGCTTTGGTATCAATTTTGGTGATTAACGCATCAATCGGATATATGAGTGAACTGAAAAACTTTGCCGTGGTGCTTGTGCTGTCGCTGATGTGCTCTTTTTTGCCGATGAATTTTACCGTGGTGCTTGCGGCGCTTGTGACGCTTGGGCATCTGTACCGGTTTTCAATCGAATGTGCGATTGTGGCACTTGCGGTATTTTTGCTGTTGTTTATCCTGTATTTTCGATTTTCACCGAAGGATACGGTTGTGGTGCTTTTTACACCAATTTGTTTTGTGCTAAAAATACCATATGTTATCCCAATTGCTGTCGGTCTTGTGGGAACACCGTTTTCAGTAGTATCCGTGACTGGAGGAGTGATCGTATACTATACGCTGCATTATATGAATGAGAGCGCCTCTGTGCTTAGCACTTTTGAGGAGGACGGAGCGCTTGAAAAATTTCGGTATGTGATAGACGGTTTGATGGGAAATAAAGCGATGTATGTGACAATCGTGGCATTTGTGGTAACACTGATTGTGGTCTATTTTATCAGACGATTGAGCATTGATTATGCGTGGACAATTGCGATTATAACAGGTGCGCTTTTGGATATTTTGATCGTGCTGTTTGGTGAACTGCTGTACAATACAAAGATTTCGATTATTGGATTGATATTGGGAAGTCTTGTAGCGGTAGGCGTGGCAAAAGTACTGGAATTTTTGGTATTTAATGTGGATTACTCCCGAACGGAGCGCGTACAATTTGAGGACGACGAGTATTATTATTATGTGAAAGCAGTTCCGAAAAATACGGTAGCTGCGCCGCAAAAGCGTGTTAAGACAATTAAAGTACCAGAAAAGGCAGTCAAGAGAACTTAGGCAGTTGTATGGGGATTAGTGTGGAATGAATACGAGCATGATTTTTGAGCGGCTAAGTTCATACTTTACATCATCATCTTTGCATGGTTTGAACGTAAGATGGGAGGATATAGTGGAGATTATCATTATATCCTTTTTGCTGTATCATATTATGGCATGGGTCAAACATACAAAGGTTTGGGTGTTGATGAAGGGTATTATTGTGATACTCTTATTTATCTTGATTGCAATTATCTTTGAGATGAATACAATCATATGGATCGCGGAAAATGTTTTGAGTATTGCCGTGATTGCGGTGATTGTTATTTTGCAGCCGGAACTGCGGCGCGCGTTGGAGGAGCTTGGAAGAAAGACCTTTATTTCGGGCTTCATGCCCTTTGAAAAGACGACGGAGGAGCGGTTCTCAGATAAGACCGTCAATGACATTGTGAAGGCGAGCTTTGAGATGGGTAAAGTCAAGACGGGGGCGCTTATGGTCATTGAGCAGAATGTGCTGCTCACAGAGTATGAACGAACGGGAATCGAAGTGGATGCGCTGATATCAAGCCAGTTAATTATCAATATTTTTGAGCATAATACGCCGCTTCATGACGGTGCTGTGATTATCCGCGGGAACAGGATTGTATCGGCAACCTGTTATCTGCCGCTTTCGGACAATATGGGAATCAGCAAGGAGCTTGGAACAAGACACCGCGCGGGCGTGGGAATCTCTGAGGCGACAGATGCTTTGACGATTATTGTGTCGGAGGAAACGGGAAATGTGAGCGTTACGTATGAAGGACAGCTTTACAGAAATCTTGACGCCAACGGTCTTCGGGAAAAGCTTTTGATAATACAGAATAAGGACACGGAAGAAAAGAAACGCAGATTGTGGAAAGGCAGGGGTAGAGATGAAAAGTAAGCTTCATAAACTCGTTGCTTTGATTACAAATAATTTTGGACTAAAGCTGTTGGCGGTTATCGTGTCTGTTGGATTGTGGTTTGTGGTGAATAATATCAATGATCCGCTTGAAAAAGCGCGATTCAACAATATTCCCGTTGAAATTCTCAATGAAGATGAGATTACCAATAGCGGAAAGGTTTATGAGATTATCGACAATACAGGCACTGTGAATGTGGAAGTGACGGGGAAGCGTTCGATATTGAGATATATCACCAGGGAAAATATCAGGGCAACTGCGGATTTGGAGCAGCTTACCTTTATGAATACGGCCGGCATTGAAATTTCCAGTACAAGGAACAATTCCGAGTTGGAGTTTAAGGGCAATATCGACAGTGTAAAACTTTCCATTGAAGATATGAAACGCATTCAGATGATTATCAATACTTCGACAAGTGGGGAGCCCGAGGATGGGTATGTGGTAGGAAGCGTTACGCCGAGCCAGAATATTGTGCGTCTTTCGGGACCGGAATCCGTGATTGACCAGATTGACCATGTGGAAGCTGTGGCAAGTATTGACGGATATTCTACGGATATTAACACAAATGTTGAGTTAAAGCTTTATGACGCGGAAGGAAATGATGTCAAGAGCAATTCGATTAAAATGAATATTTCCACTGTAAACGTATCGGTTACGATTCTTGCAACGAAAGAGGTTCCGCTTGACTTTGTGATTTCAGATGAGCCTGCACAAGGGTATATTGCGAACGGAATGATTGAGAGCGTGCCGAGTACCATTGTGCTTGCGGGAAGAAAGGCGGCACTGGATGCAGTGACGAAGTTTACGGTTTCGGACGCTTCACTAAGTCTGGAGGGTAAGACGGATGATGTGACAAATATCGTTAACATCAGAAAGTATCTGCCGACAGGAACACAGTTTGCAGATAGCAGCTTCAACGGAAATGTCAGTGTTTTGGTTGGCATTGAACGGCTTGTTACAAGAGATTTGTCAATACCTGCTTCGAACTTTGCGGCAGGATTTGGAAGTCATGCGAAACCGGATACGCTTGATGTGGTGCTCAACGAATTTGAAGGGCGGGAGAACGCGCAGCTTCGGGTAAGAGTTTCGGGAACGCAGGAGGCGGTTGATGCAGTTGATGAGGGGCTTGTCATCGGTGTCATTGATATGGATAAAATATATGAGCGTCTTGCACTTGAGGAATGGATGGTGGGACGTTATGAGGGTGAAATTATCTTTGATTTTAAATTGTCAGAGGGTGCTAAGATAGAGCCGGATACCACGTATACGTTGACCGTTGAGCTCAAAGAGCATGAAGATACGGAGGACGAGAGTAACAGTGATGTTTAACCTTTGGAAAGGAGTATCAATTATAAAATGGCAAGACTT
>JAAVAF010000095.1 GCA_014804225.1 Lachnospiraceae bacterium | reverse complement strand
AGTTTAAGAAAGGAGCATGGTTTTAAATGAAAAAGATGTGGAACATGCTGCGTGGCAGGGCACGCAGGGATAATCGGGGAATGTCCTTTGTGGAAGTGCTTTGTGCGGTTGCAATCTTTGCGCTTGTGGCGGGAGTAATCGGCACGGTGGTCGTGATGAGTACGCGTACATACAAAAAGGGTATTTCGGAAACCGGTATTCAACAGGAGGCACAGCTTGCGGCAAACAATATCGGAAATATGGTAAAGGACGCGTGCAGTGTCGTATATGGCGAGAGCGGACAGCAGTATCTTGAAAACGGCGCTGATCTGATGTTAAATCCAGATAATACGCCGAAGATGCAGGCTGCAGGATTTACGGAACTGTCGATTATGACAAACGAAAATATTCAGTATACCATGACGTACGATGAAGTGAACAGTATGCTGATGTATCAGGAATTTGGGTCGGACGGTTCAGCGCTTACGGGCACGGAGATTATGGCAAACAATATCGTTGCCTTCACCGCGGATACCACGGACTTTAAGAATAGTAAGACGATTAAGTTAAATATGACGGTTGAGGACAAGAGCACGAACAGAAGGATTCCGATGGAATACACGATGACTTCGCGAAATGACGCAGTCTCAGGCGCTGTATATGTGTCTCATACGGAAGCAGTTGTCCTTATGTTTGAGGATAGTGATGTCGTGCTTGTTCCGGGAGAAACTTACAAGATACCGCTTGTTGTAGCAGGGAATATTACGCAAGGTCTTGATTGGGTATCATGGGGGTCGTTGGAAACGGTTTCCCTGACACTTGATTATGCGGAAGTGAGGGTTCCGGTCGGGACGACTTCCACCATGGAAACTATCACTGTTCACACAAAGGATATGGACGAAGAGGGCAATTACAAGGCGACGGCTTCTTGCAATGTGCTCATCAGAAGAGTGGATAGTGTACAGGTAACGCATTCGGTCGACACGAAAAACTCAACAGGCGGAATGTATGAAACTGCGGGAACGGTTTATACATTCACAGCTTCAGTTAGCGGAAACGAACTGGGAAAGCATGTTGCATACGATTATGACAGAGAATATAAGACGGCTCAGGCGGTTGTTTGGAGCTGTGTTTTGAAGGTAAACGGAACGGAGAATACATATAACTGGACATCTGCGCAAAATGGTGCGGGTGTGTGGGAGTTTACAGCACCTGACTTTACGACAGGTACGTTTGCGAATTATTTTGAGGTTACATCAACGAAAGAAGATGCACTGGTTCCTTCCTTTGTGATTAAGGCGAAAAAGGCGATGCCGGCAAGCATGGAGCTTACGGTGAGAGCAACATCAAAACATGCGTCCGGCGCGAATAAGGCGGATTCGAAGTATTATGACGGATTAGGCATTGATCCGAAGAATATTTATTATGGCGAGGATACGCTTAAGCCGAGAGAAACGAAGTTGAATCAGGGGCTTGAGATTACACTGGAACCGCATGAGACCGGAGAAGTTAAGGTTGGCATGAAGGGCGGCGTTTCCAATGATGTGACGTTTGATTATCATGATGCGTCTGATGTGCGCTCAGAGTCAAATACGAACGGAACGATTGCCGTTTATAATGAAGCGGACGATACGGTTGCGATTACGCTTGGCAAGGACGAGAAGGGAAGCGGCAAAGAGGGCACGGTGCCGTATACGTTTACGGTTGATGTGAAGGTCAGCGGTGTGACGAAGACGACAATTACGGTACATGTGTGCAGAATTGATGAAATTTCGATTGAGGTAAAGGATAATTTCAAAGATAACAAAGGGAACACGATGGCACTTCCGACCTACGACTTTCGTGCAAGATTTAATGTCGATAACGGAAGTATTACCGACATGAATAACGTGGTGAAAAACCTGATTCAGTATAAGACTGACGGAACAGTTGACGAGGCAGCGGTAAGAAAGACGCTTTCTTCACGCATTACATGGGAGGTTATCAATCACAATAATAACGGGAAAGTAGAGTATAAGGATAGCGTAGTTTGTATGGCGGGCGTCGGCTCGGCGGATAAAGGAACAATCGTAGGAAGTTATAGTGAAAAATATGAGAAAGAAGGCGGAGCGAAATTTACAGTCGTGAATGTGAAGCCTGCACGGATTGAACAGGATACAAGCGGCAGTTGGATTATTAAGCAGCTTCCGGAGATTGATATTTCACCGTCGTCAAATACCTTGACGGGACTTCCGAAAAACTATGAAATTAAGGTGACAATGGAAGCGCTTCACCCGCTTGGTACAGATGGTGGGAAGTCTTATAATAAGACGGATAAGTTATATAAAGATGACGTAAAGGCAAGTGCATCTATCTTTGGAGATATGACAATCAGTGCGCCATCGCCGCTCGTGATTGTTGAACCGGGACAGGGTATTAACAGCACGGAGCAGTCTGATAGAGAGATAGTCATTCCGATTTCAGTTGGCGGTGTTGCAGTTTATAGTATGACCGCAACGATTGAGAATGCGGATAAGACGGACAGTGCTACACAGCTTGCATCTTATTCCGGAGGTAATCCCTATGCAGCGGGAACCGCTACAAGTGCAAATAACAAGCGTACGTGGTATCTGGGACTTATCATCGGCGAGAACGAGATGGGAAACAGCAACGGGCGTATCAGAGTTCATGTCGATGCATACAACACAAGTAAAGAGGTGGTTGCATCTACAGACTTTGAGCTTGGTGTAAGGCGTGTTGACAATGTAGATGTCAGGATCGCAGACGGTAAGAAAATCAGTGCGGTTAATAAGGAAGGCGGCACCATGACGCTTGATGCATTCCCGAAAGGCCGCGGCAGTAACGGCACGGAGTTCTATGATATTCAAAAGGACGAGAACGGAAATGTATTCCGTTGGGAGCAGAAGGGTCACGGAGGCTATATAGAGCCGTCTCCGATGGAGTGGAGGCTGGTGATGAAGGGCGTCGAGAAGCCTTTGAGCGAGTGGACGGAGTATATTGATGCAAGTTCGATTAAGACCTCTGTGAACGAAAGCGACCACAAAGCGACGGTGTCATTTAAGCTGAAGCAGATGATCCCGTATGGCAGCAAGCTTCGCGCATATTCGCTTCATGCACGCGGCAATAACGGTAAAGATGCGGCGTCTGCGGATTATGTGAAGTATAACAAGTCCGGGAAAAAGTACGCAAATACATACGGAGAACTTGAGCTTTTAGACGATGGTTTCCAGAGAGCGGACGAATTTACGTTCGTTGAGAATATTCCGAATATGCGTGATGGCTTCACTGATTGGGCGTACGATTCGTCTCAGCGCAGCTTCTTCCGTTACCGTATTAAGAACGGAACGTGGTCACCGTATTATCTGTTAGAGGATGAGAGCCCGCAAATTGCAAGATTTATCGGTACGAAAGAGTCCCTTGTATTTTTGCCGGAGTATGATTACGACCTTGAGATTATCAATGTTGTGTTCAGCAAGAGTAAGAAGCTGATCTACTGGCCGCTTGACGAAACGCTTTTGGAAACGGGAAGAGGTTGGACAGAGGAAGGCTTCCGGCTGTGGAACGGCGACGAGATCATGAAATCGGCGCATTCGGGAGATGCCGGGATGCTTCAACAAGAGCATGATCTCTACAATAAGATTAAGGCTTCTAAGGAGCAGTGGTTGTGGACATTTGATGTACCGAGGATTACGATTAACTTTGAGATTGGTGACGCGCGTCAATGGAAGACAAAAGATACGTCCGTTACATTGGCAAATATGTCGGCATCTTCACCAATCCATTTACAGGGCGATCCTGCTAATACATGGACGCCGATGGATGAGATTGCGGTTAAGTTAGCGCCTACGTCGTTCTGTCTGTGGAAGAGGCAGTATAATATGAATGCGTATATCGATCAGAAGATAAACGGAGAGTGGCAGGAGGTTGCTGTGACGAGCAGCGGTTGGGATGCTCCCAGACCAAAACCAAACAATGTTACTTCCAACCAGACCTATTGGCACTTGCAGACGAGTTGTCCGCAGTTCCAGATTTATCAGGTTTACTCCGGTTCAAGCGCAGAGTACCGTATCCGAACGATGATCAAGGACATGGAGTGGATGAACATAGAAGGCAGGCTGTTTGATAGAAAATATGTCGGATATAATCGGGATACATCGCTGTTTGATTTAGCAACCGGCGAAGGCGTGCTTTATGTGAAGTTTAATTAAGTAAGATTATCAAAGCAGTTGAAAAGGTGTAAAGTCTTGTTGAAAGGCTTTACACCTTTTGTATAATTTGCTATGATTAATTTATAGTAATCGGTAAATCAGTATGGATGATAGAAGGATGGTGATTGTATGCCAAATGGTGCGGAAATTATTAAAGCCACAGTTGATGAATTTCAAAAAATACAGGCACACATGAAGAATGCAAAAGAGGAGAATGCAACAAAAACATATGAGGGCTTAAAAAAGGATTATAAATCTCTGAAAGCAATCTTAAACTCTTTGGGTATCAATCTTACGGAAATTGATGAAATTAAAGAATAGTAAGTGAGCAATATCATTTGCTGTGATTGAATAGTATGGATGATAGAAGGATGGCGATCATATGCCGAATGATGCAGAAATTATTAAAGATGCTTTGAATGATTTTCAGAAAGTGCAAAAACGTATGCTGCTGGCAAAAGATGAAAACGCCGTAAAAACATATGCTGATCTTAAAGACGATTATATCTCGTTAAAAGCATTACTTACAAGCTTAGGCGTTAATCTTGCGGAAATTGATAAGATAAAGGAATAGCAGATGAAATAATGCACAATAATTGTATGATAAGAGTCAAAAAAGTGTAAAGTTTGTTATGTAAAGTATGACAACCTTACACTTTTTTGTATATTTTGTGTATTTATGATTGAAATGGTCGGGAAAATGTGGTAAAATTTACGATACATGTAATGAGAAAGGAGGAGCTGTCGTGAATTACAATTTTCACTATGATATTGCTGCGGTTATCGTAACGGTGGCGATTGGCATTTATTTTTGCCAAAAGAAGACAATCAGTACCCGCCGGAATCGCATTTTTAAGCTTCTGCTTGCTGTTGAACTGCTGGCAACCTTGGTGGATTTGGTTACCGTGTATACAATCGGTCATCCTGCGGCTGTGCCTGTTTCTTTTCATTATATGATCAATATGCTTTATCTTGCGCTGTTTAACCTAACGCCCGTGGTATACTTTGTGTATATCCATAAGGTCATTCGGGGAACCGCGCCCTATAAATCAATAGAAAAGTTTCTGACTTATGCGCCGATTGTCGTCGCGGAGATTTTGTTACTGACAACGCCGATGCATGGGCTGATTTTTACGGTCGATGAAGGCGGTCAGTATTTGCACGGTGTATGGTTTGTGCTTCTTTACGCTGTGTCGCTTTACTATGTGGCGTTGTCACAGGCATATGTCATTCGATATCGAAAAGTATTTTCTCTGGGACAGATTATATCTGTGAGCTGCTATACGGTATTTTGTTTTTTGGTGGTGCTGCTGCAGTCACTTGTGCAGAATCTTCTGGTGTCGCAGTTTGCTGTGGCAATTGCGGTGCTGCTCATATACTTTTCGCTTGAAAATCCGCAAAGTTATGAGGAAAAGCGACTTGGAATTTACAATCGTGAGGGGTTTGAAAAATTTACGCTTGATTATATCTACAGGGGAATTCCGTTTCAGGCGCTCGGCATCGAGATTCAGGGCATGGATTATATCACGGATACGTTTGGCGTGGAGAATGCCTACAAACTGTTGAAGCAGATTGCGGATTTGATTTCGGGAATTACGAAGAAAAAAAAGGTGTTTTTTATGGGAAATTATCGCTTTGTGCTGGTTTCCACAAAGAAAGACGCCAAATGGGATGCCTTTATTTCCCGGATTCGTGAGCGGTTTAACGAGCCGTTTCTGTTAGAGGAGGCGCCTGTGACGCTGTCAACGGCAATGTGCATGGTGGGATATCCCGACAATGCAAACCGTCTTGCCGATATTCTGGCGATCATGGAGGTCGCAACGGAGGACGCAAGGAAGAATACTGCTGTTCCCGTAGTTTATGCGGATGATGATTTCCTGGATCGAGGACGCCGCGAGGGGCGGATTGTTCAGATTATGAAGAACGCCCTTCATGAAAATAAATTTGAGGTATATTATCAGCCGATTTATTCCGTGGAGAAACGGCGCTATGTGTCGGCAGAGGCGCTTATACGCTTGAAGTATGACAAAGAATTTATCAGTCCCGAAGAATTTATTCCGATTGCGGAGCGCAACGGAATGATCATTGAGATCGGTGAGTTTGTATTCCGTGAGGTATGTGATTTCATTGCAACGAATGCGCTGCTTGACAAGGGCATTGAATATATTGACGTTAATCTGTCTGTGGTGCAGTGTATGCAGTCGACGCTTTATGAGCATCTTTTGGCGATCATGGATGAATATAAACTGCCGTATACTTGTATCAATTTGGAGATTACGGAAACGGCGGCAGTTATGTCACAGGAAACGTTGATTGAGAATATGGATCGACTCAGGGAGCATGGCGTCAACTTTTCGCTTGACGATTACGGTACGGGTTTTGCCAATACGGCAGCTGTTATTCAGTATCCATTCCACACGGTCAAGCTTGACAAATCCATGGTTTGGTCTGCAATGGACGACCAAAAGGCAATGGCGGCCCTCAAGCATTCCATTGCGATGTTAAAGGAGATGGGAATGCAGCTGATTGCAGAGGGTGTCGAAGAGCTTCGGCAGGCACAGCTTTTGGAGGAGATGGGGTGTGATTTCTTTCAGGGATATTACTACTCGAAGCCGGTGTGTGGTGCGGATTTTTTGTCAAAGCTTGTAAGCATACAGAATCAGAACCGTGGGGTATCATAAAAGAAAGGAGCATGGGAAAGAAATGAAAACAGGAAAAAATTACAAGTTTTGGTTTGCGACAGGCTCTCAGGATTTATATGGTGACGAATGTTTGCGAAAGGTGGCAGAACATTCGAAGAAGATTGTTGAAGGATTGAACAATTCGGGACTGCTGCCGTATGAGGTTGTGTGGAAACCGACATTGATTACGAATGCAGTGATTCGAAAGACGTTTAACGAGGCAAATGCGGACGATGAGTGCGCGGGTGTGATTACATGGATGCACACGTTTTCACCGGCAAAGTCTTGGATTTTGGGATTACAGGAGTACAGAAAGCCGCTGATGCATTTCCATACGCAGTTTAATGAGGAAATTCCGTATGATACGATTGATATGGATTTTATGAACGAGAATCAGTCGGCGCACGGAGATCGTGAATATGGGCATATTGTGAGCCGTATGGGGATTGAGCGCAAGATTGTGGTCGGACACTGGCAGAATACTGAGGTCATCAAAAAGATTGCGGCGTGGATGGTGACGGCTGTCGGCGTGATGGAGTCCTCGCATATCAGAGTGTGCCGTTTCGGTGATAACATGAACAATGTTGCAGTTACAGAGGGCGACAAAGTTGAGGCGCAAATCAAGTTTGGCTGGGAGATTGACCATTACAATGTCAATGACCTTGTAGAATATGTTGACGCGGTTTCGGCAGCAGATGTGAAAAATTTAACAGATGAGTATTACGGAAAATACAAGATTTTGCTTGAGGGTAGAGACGAAGCAGAATTCAGAAAGCACGTGGAGGTACAGGCTGCGATTGAGATTGGTCTTGAAAAGTTCCTGGAGGAGCGGGATTATCATGCGATTGTCACACATTTTGGCATGCTTGGCGGTTTAAAGCAGCTTCCAGGTCTTGCGATACAAAGACTGATGGAGAAGGGCTACGGCTTTGGTGCGGAAGGTGATTGGAAAACGGCGGCGATGGTGCGTTTGATGAAGATTATGGCATCAAATGTAAAGGACGCAAAAGGCACTTCCTTTATGGAGGATTACACATACAATTTTGTTCCCGGAAAAGAGGGGATTTTGCAGGCGCATATGCTTGAGGTTTGTCCTACGATTGCAGACGGCGATATTGCGATTAAGGTTTGTCCGCTTTCTATGGGCGACAGAGAGGATCCGGCAAGACTTGTATTTACGTCAAAGACTGGTCCGGCAGTGGCAACATCGCTTGTTGACCTTGGCAATCGTTTCCGCCTGATTATCAATGCCGTTGACTGTAAAAAGGTGGAGAAGCCGATGCCGAAGCTTCCCGTAGCAACGGCGTTCTGGACACCGCAGCCAAATTTGACGGTTGGCGCGGAGGCTTGGATTTTGGCGGGCGGTGCGCATCATACGGCATTTTCTTATGACCTGAGCGTAGAGCAAATGATTGACTGGGCGGACGCGATGGGCATCGAGGCTGTGGTCATTGACAAGGCTACGGATATCAGAACCTTTAAGAATGAGCTTCGGTGGAATTCGGTTGTCTATCGATAGTTTCAAAATAGAGTCGTTTTGGCTTTTCGATGTATTCCACTTCGTCAAGGTTTGCAAACGCGTCGATGAAATCTTCGCGGACGGTGGCGATGCAGTAGCCGTTGATTAACGGTTCGATGGTGATAACATCGGAGTTTAAACGCTCTAGGCTTCCATGATATTTGACGATTAATTCCCAGATTTTGGTGGAGGGGTCATACCCTGTTTCCAAAATCTGGGATTTTTCTATTTCTTGTGCGGTTGCGGCAAGTGCTAAATTGAAAAGATTTTCGAGTTTTTGATTGTTTGGCATAGTGGACTCCTTGCGTTTTATAGTATTGAAATTGCGGAAGTGTATATCACTTCGGGAGAATGTGATATAAAATCTTCAGATTTTATATTGCATTCTCTTAATGCGTGTGCGCTGGCACACGCTATTTTTTAATAATATATGCATGAAGCATCCTATATAATATAAAAAGGGTTATTATGACAGGTGTTTTATGAATGATTATGAGAAGGTTGCTTCGTGTATTACGCAAGTGACGCAGCGTGCACCTTATCTTACGGGAGAGGGCGTCATTGTGGCGGTGCTTGACAGTGGGATTGATTATTTTCACTCGGAATTTCGGGATCGTGCGGGGAATACGCGCATTTTGGCGATTTGGGACCAGAGTGCCACACCGAATGCAGAGGCGGGACTGCTTCCGCCGGAGGGGTACAGCATGGGGGTGCTTTATACGCGGGAAATGATAAACGAGGCGCTTTCGCTTGGACGGGAAAACGGGGCAAGATATGTTCCTGTCATTGACTATTCTGGTCATGGTACGGGCGTGGCGGCTGTGGCGGCAGGGAACGAATGCGGCGTGGCTGTAGGGGCGGATATTCTGGTGGTGAAGCTTGGGAGTGCTTTGGCTGACGGGTTTCCGCGTACGACGCAGCTGATGCGCGGGATTGATTTTTGTGTAAAGCTTGGGGTGCAGCTAAACAGACCGGTTGCGATTAATATCAGTTTTGGAAATACCTATGGCGATCATCAGGGAAATTCGCTTTTGGAGCGTTATATAGACAATGCGTCGGAAATCGGAAGAACTTCGATTGTTGTGGGGAGTGGAAACGAGGGGGTATCAAACGGGCATACAGCGGGTGTGGCGCGCACGGAAACGACGGTGGAGTTTGCGGTGGCGGATTATGAAACGGGGCTTAGTGTTCAGCTTTGGAAATATGCGATTGACGTTATGAATGTGACACTTGTGTCACCTTCGAGAGAGCGCATGGCGCTTTATTTGGCGAATAATGTTTCTCCTCAGGCTGTGCGGCAGATGCTTGAGAATACAACGCTTTTATGTTATTTGGGAGAGCCGCTTCCTTATAGTGCGACGCAGGAGATTTTTATTGATATGATACCGCGCGGAAGTTATGTGGACAGCGGTGTGTGGAGCTTAGTGCTTTCACCGGTGAATGTGGTGACGGGTGAGTACCGCATTTATCTTCCAAGTTATGCAGCAAGAAACAGCGGTACGGGTCTTTTCCTGCCAACGCCTGAGATGACGCTCACGATTCCATCGACGGCGCGGCGCGCAGTGACGGTGGGGGCGTATGATGTTACGTTGAGAAGTTATGCAGATTTTTCAGGGCGCGGTTATGTTTATCGATATCGTGCAGGGAGAAGCAATTCGTCAAACGGCGGAGAGATTGTGGCAGATGTAAAGCCCGATTTGCTGGCACCGGGGACGAATATTACGGTACCTATTCCAAATGGCGGTTATGAGCAGGTATCGGGGACTTCCTTTGCTGCGCCTTTTGTGACAGGATCGGCGGCGCTGATGATGGAGTGGGGGATTGTGCGCGGAAATGACCGGTTTTTGTATGGGGAGAAATTGAAGGCGCTTTTGATTAAGGGTACGGCACCGCTTGCGGGCGCGCCGGAGAGACCAAACTCACGTTCCGGATGGGGGACGCTTTGTTTGAGTGGGAGCTTGCCGATTTAAGGAGAATTGAACGAGTTGTGTAAGAGTGAATTGTTTCGTGTGAATCGCTAGACATGATTTGAATTTTAGTGTAAACTTAATTTGTATGTAGTTTTTTTAACACACGAGAGGAAGTGGACATTCTGATCAAGAGAAAATTCGTGAGGACGCGTTCCTTACAGATCGGTATGATAATAGATCAGTCCATTGTGGACAGGGCAGGACGAATATTGATCGCGCGCAATACACCGATGGACGAGTTTCATAAGGAAGCACTGTTAAAGATGGGCATCGGCGGCGTTTATATCCGCGAGGGCGAAGAAGACGAAGTTGTGGAGGACAAGAGCGGTAAGCCCGAAGTGCCTGCGGCGGTGCAAAAGGTTATTGAAAAGAACATTGTCGCGGACCGCGCAAAGGTGAATTTGTCCGAAAGCGTGAAAGCGCGTGTTGCAGAGGGGATTCAGTACCTTTACAACGATACGGAATCGCAGAACTTTACGAGTGCGACGAAGAACATCGCGGATGACCTTATGAAAGCAATCACGGACAATGATGCGCTTGCAGTGGATATCAGTGCATTGAAGGTGAGCGATGAGTATACGTTTAAGCATAGTGTCGATGTTGCGACAATGGCGATGATTGTGGCAAAACGGCATGGGCTTGACGATAAGAATGTATATGAAATCGGTATTTCGGGACTTTTGCATGATGTCGGGAAATCTAAGATACCAAACGAGGTTTTGAATAAAGCGGGGAAGCTGACCGATGAAGAGTTTGCGATGATGAAGCAGCATTCTCTTTTCGGCTACGGTATTTTGAAGGAGAAGGATGATTTATCCAATCAGATTAAGATGGGGGTTTTACAGCATCATGAAAAGATGAATTCGAGAGGTTACCCTATGGGCGTAGGCGCAGAGCAAATCAATCTTTTTGCGCGCATTATTTCGGTGGTGGATATTTATGACGCACTTGTCACCGAACGTCCGTATAAAAAACCGTTTTCGGCGCGAGATGCAGTGGAAATGATTATGTCGATGACGGAGGATTTGGACATTCATGTCATGCGGAGCTTTTTGGAGAGTGTGATTTTGTATCCTGTCGGGACAGATGTGGAGCTCAGCACAGGTGAGTTGGCGCGTGTCGTGGAGAATAACACGAAATACGTGCTGCGCCCTAAGGTTGTAGGTTTAAAGAGCGGGACGACATACGATTTATCGGATATTGCAAACGCAAGCATCGTTATTTTATAAATTCGCAGGAACGGTCGGTTAAAATGAAGGAGCGTGGGCATAGATGTATATAGAAATTGATTTTAACAGCGATGAGGCGCTATATATACAACTGCGCAATCAGATTATTATGGGAATCGCGACCGCGCAGTTTCAGGAGGGCGATGCACTGCCTTCTGTGCGGCAGCTTGCGGATACGATTGGCATTAATATGCATACGGTCAACAAGGCGTATTCCGTGTTACGACAGGAAGGATTTGTAAAGGTTGACAGAAGAAAAGGCGCGGTTATCGCTGTGGACATTGATAAAATGCGGGCGATGGAGGAGCTAAAGTGTGAGATGCAGGTGATTTTGGCAAAGAGCAGCTGCAAGCGGATATCACGTGCGGAGGTTCATGCGCTGATTGATGAGATATATGAGGATTATGAGCGATTATAAAGAAATTAGGTTGAAAAATCATTGATTTTTCAACTTGGGAAAGGGGTATAGATAATATGCAGCAGTTTACGGATAAAGCTAGGACTGCCTTACAAAAGGCTGCAAAGACGGCAAAGGATTTACACCAGAGTTATATCGGAAGCGAGCATATTCTTGTGGGACTTGTCAGAGAGCGGACGGGTGTTGCGGCGAAGGTGCTTGCGGACAACGGTGTGAATGAAGTGCAGTTGATCAGCATGATTAAGGAGCTGATCGCACCGGAGGGGAATGTTGCTACACTGGACAGAGACGGTTATTCACCGAGAGCGACAAAGATATTGGAAGAAAGTCATATATTAGCACATAAATACAAAAATGTGCTCACAGGAACGGAACATATTCTTCTTGCGATTATCAGAGAAGGGGAAAATGTGGGACTGCGGCTTTTAAATACGATTGGCATTAATGTACAGAAGCTGTATATGGACACGCTGATTGCAATGGGAGAAGATATTAATCATCACAAAGATGATTTGAGTAAAAATAAGAAAAAGAAAAGCGGCGTTACACAGACCTTGAATCAGTACAGCAGAGATTTAACGCAGCTTGCACGCGACGGAAAGCTGGATCCCGTTATAGGGAGGGAAATAGAGATTTTGCGCGTCGTGCAGATTTTGTCAAGGCGCACGAAAAATAATCCGTGTTTGATCGGAGAGCCGGGGGTCGGGAAAACGGCAATTGCGGAAGGGCTTGCGCTTCGCATTATAAGCGGAGATGTTCCCGATACGGTGAAAAACAAGCGTGTTGTGACACTTGACCTTGCAGGAATGGTGGCGGGATCAAAATACCGTGGCGAATTTGAAGAGCGTATCAAAAAGGTCATTAAGGAGGTCATCGAGGCGGGGAATATTTATCTGTTTCTCGATGAGATCCACACGTTGATTGGTGCGGGCGGCGCGGAGGGTGCAATTGACGCATCGAATATTTTAAAACCGTCGCTTT
>JAAVAF010000094.1 GCA_014804225.1 Lachnospiraceae bacterium | reverse complement strand
GTTCAAAATACCGTGGCGAGTTTGAGGAGCGTATCAAAAAGGTCATTAAGGAGGTCATTGAGGCGGGAAATATTTATCTGTTCCTCGATGAAATCCACACGTTGATTGGCGCAGGCGGCGCGGAGGGTGCAATTGATGCATCCAACATTTTAAAGCCGTCGCTTTCAAGAGGCGAGATACAGCTGATCGGTGCAACGACGATTGCCGAGTATCGAAAATATATTGAGAAAGATGCGGCATTGGAGAGAAGATTCCAGCCAGTCATGGTGGAGGAGCCGACGGAGAGCGAGGCTGTGGAAATTCTTGAGGGAATTGCGCACAAATATGCGCAGCATCATCAGGTGACCATCACACATGAGGCGCTTGAGGCTGCTGTAAAGCTTTCGGATCGTTATATCAATGACAGAAATCTGCCTGACAAGGCGATTGACTTAATTGACGAGGCTTCCGCCGCAATCAGGCTCAAAAATATGCATCTGCCTGATACCTTCAAAGAGATGACGCAGCAGATTAAGAAGCTGGATTTACAGATTGAGCGCTCTATTAGAATGGAAGCATACACACAGGCAGCAGAGCTTCGCCAAAAGCAGGATGAGCTGATTAAGAAATATGATAAGGCATACAACCGTTATGAAAGAACGCAGACAGAGAAAAATCTTGTAGTGACGGAGAATGATATTGCGGAGGTTGTCGCAAACTGGACAAAGATACCCGTTAAAAAATTAACACAAAAGGAAAGCGAACGGCTTTTAAAGTTAGAGAGCATTCTTCACAAACGTGTTGTGGGACAAGAAGAGGCGGTAACGGCCGTCGCACAGACCATGAAACGCGGGCGCGTGGGACTTCAGGATCCGAATCGTCCGATTGGCTCGTTTCTATTTTTGGGACCTACGGGTGTCGGAAAGACAGAGTTATCGAAGGCGCTTGCGGAGGCAATGTTTGGTTCTGAGAATGCGTTAATCAGAGTGGATATGTCGGAGTATATGGAGTCGCATTCCGTATCGAAGATGGTCGGTTCTCCTCCGGGATATATTGGCTTTGACGAGGGCGGACAGTTGAGTGAAAAGGTGCGCAGAAATCCTTATTCTGTGGTGCTTTTTGACGAGATTGAAAAGGCGCATCCCGATGTGTTTAATATTTTGCTGCAGGTGCTTGATGACGGTCACATTACCGATTCGAAGGGCAGAAAGGTCAGCTTTAAAAATACAATCCTGATTATGACCTCCAATGCGGGGGCGCAAAGGATCGTTGACCCGAAAAATCTGGGATTTGCGACGACGAAGGACGCGAATGCCGATTACAATAAAATGAAGTCGAATGTCATGGAAGAGGTTAAGCGTTTATTTAAGCCGGAGTTTATCAACCGTATCGATGAGATTATGGTATTCCATGCATTGACTCAGAGCGACATGAAGCAGATTATCACGTTGCTTTCCAAAAATCTCTGCGAGCGCTGTAAGGCACAGATGGATATTGATTTGACGATTTCGGGGACACTCAAAGAGTATCTTATAAAGAAGCATTCTGACTTAAAAATGGGCGCAAGACCACTAAAGCGGGCAATCCAAAATGTTGTGGAAAACGAGCTTGCAACGGCAATTCTTGAGGGCAGGGTAAAGAGCGGCGATGTGGTTTTGGCGAGTGTGCGAAATGACAAAATTTCCTTTACGGTTAAGGCGTCTAAGGCGGTTGCAAATTAAAAAAAAATAGGTTATGATAATAATAACCGAAGATTAATATTTATTGTTTTAGGAGGACAAAAGAAATGGCAGCAGTCACGGAATTACTACGTTCAGAGAGTAATGGCAGCATCAGCTTTGGAAATCATGAGCTTTCGGCAAAGGCAAAGCTTGAGGATTATAAACATGCCGGAGATACGTATAAAGTAAAGACGTATCAGGAGATTACAAGGCTGGAGAAAAACGGATTGTTTTTATATGAATCGGTTCCCGGTACCTCTGTTCATGATTTTTGCAAGGAGGGTGATCAGATTTCGTTTACCGCAGAAGGCGCACAAGATGCGCAGATTACGATTGGTGTGGACGAGAACGCGGAGTACGAGGTTATTGTGGCAGGAGAGAGTGCGGGCATTATGAAAACAAACCTTTCCGGCAAGCTTAGTGTCAGCGTAGAGCTTGAGGGTGCAGGTGCAGTTGAAGTAAAGATTATTAAGAAATAAATGATTGGAATAAATGAAATATCTCCTCTATGCGTGAAAACAGGAGGAGATATTTTTCTTTTATCTTAATTTAGATTTTGATTAATAATTGATAAAATAGAGGAGTTTCGGGAATGGCTAAAAAGATAACAACTGTTTTTTTCTGTCAGGAGTGCGGGCATGAGTCGTCAAAGTGGCTCGGGCAGTGTCCGGCGTGTAAGCAGTGGAATACGCTGGTAGAGGAGAAGGTGCAGGTTACGGGGAGCGGTATGGGCGGCGCGTCAAAGACGGCGGCGGTGAAAGAAGCGCCCGTACCTGTCAACATCGGTTCGATTTCCCTAAAAGACGGGGAACGGATTACAACAGGAATCGAGGAGCTTGACAGGGTGCTTGGCGGCGGCATTATGCAAGGGTCGCTGATCCTTGTGGGAGGTGATCCCGGCATCGGAAAGTCAACGCTTCTGCTTCAAACGTGCAGACATCTTTCGCTTATGGGAAGGCGTGTGTTGTATATTTCGGGGGAGGAGTCTCTTAAGCAGATTAAGCTGCGCGCGATGCGAATCGGCGAGTTTCAGGATAACATGCTGCTTTTGTGTGAAACGAATTTAGGTTTGATCGAGGAGGCAATCCGGCGCACCAATCCGGAAGTGGTCATCATCGATTCGATTCAGACGATGTATCAGGAGGAGGTATCTTCATCACCCGGAAGCGTGTCTCAGGTAAGAGAAGCGACCAATGTATTTTTGCAGCTGGCAAAGGGACTTGGCATTTCGATTTTTATTGTGGGACATGTGACAAAGGAAGGCACGGTAGCGGGACCGAGAGTGCTTGAGCACATGGTAGATACGGTGCTTTACTTTGAGGGAGATCGGTATGCATCGTACCGCATTTTGCGCGGCGTGAAAAACAGGTTTGGTTCAACGAATGAAATCGGTGTGTTTGAGATGCGCAGAGAGGGGCTTGTTGAGGTTGAGAATCCGTCGGAGTACATGCTGAGCGGAAAGCCTGTTGGTGCAAGCGGTTCTGTGGTTGTCTGCTCGATTGAGGGCACGCGTCCGATTTTAATCGAAATACAGGCGCTTGTGTGCCACACAAACTTCGGCATCCCGCGCAGGCAGACAACGGGAACGGATTTTAACAGGGTGAATCTGCTGATGGCAGTGCTTGAGAAGCGGCTAGGACTTCAGATTGGCGACTGTGATGCTTACGTCAATATTGCAGGCGGTATGAAGGTGAATGAACCGGCATTAGACTTGGGGATTATTATGGCAATTGTTTCAAGCTTTAAAAACAGGGCGGTTGACGAAAAGACATTGGTGTTTGGCGAAGTGGGACTAAGCGGTGAGGTTCGTGCAGTCACGATGGCAGGGCAGCGCGTTTTGGAGGCGAAAAAACTGGGGTATGATACAGTGATTATGCCGCGGGTGAACCTTGAGGGGATGGAGCCTGTAAAGGGGATTAAAGTAATCGGTGTAGGTGGTATCGGCGAAGCGATTGATTTGATTTAAATGGAAGAAAGAGAGTTGGTATTGAATGGAAAAGATACAAATCAGGGAGCTTATGGATTTTCTTGACAAGTCCCTTACGTGCTATCATGCAGTGAGAGAGGTCGAAAAGGAGCTTACCAAGGCAGGATTTACAAAACTTTGCGAAGAGAATGTATGGGCGCTTGAGAATGGGGGCAGTTATTATGTAAAGAGAAACGATTCTTCAGTTATTGCGTTTCGTGTGCCTTCATGCGGCGTAGAGGATATTTTAGGATTTCATATGTTTGCGGCGCACTCCGATTCGCCGGCATTGAAGCTGAAGGAATGTCCTGAAATGACAAAAGAAGGGGTATATGTGAGTCTCAATGCAGAAAAGTATGGTGGAATGATATTGTCTACATGGCTTGACAGACCTTTAACAATTGCGGGCAGAGTGTGCGTGGAAGAGAATGGGGAAATTGTATCTTATCTTGTAACGCTAAAGGAAAATACGTGTGTGATACCAAGTCTTGCAATTCATATGAATCGCGATGTGAATAAAGGTGTGGAGCTCAATCCGCAAACAGATATGCTGCCGCTTTTGATGATGAAATCTGAGGAAGAGGAAATGACATCATGTATCAAGGATATGATTGCAGAGTCGTTGAACAAAGAATATCAAAGGGCGTTTGGTGCTGCGGATATCCTTTCTTTTGATTTGTTTGCGGAAAATGCGCAGAAAGCAGTGCTTGCAGGTGCAAATGACACGTTTATCATGTCTGCAAGATATGATGATTTATCGTGTGTTTTTGCGGGAATGAAAGCGATGCTTGAGGCGAAATCGGATCAATATATCAATGTGCTTGCAATGTTTGACAACGAGGAGGTAGGAAGCCTTACAAGACAGGGGGCAGACTCGGATTTTTTGAGAGAGACGCTTGAAAGTATCGGGGATGGACTTGGAATTACGCCAAAGAGATGCCGTATGTGGAAGGCAAAGAGTTTTCTTTTGAGTGCAGACAATGCGCATGCATGCCACCCCAATCAGGGCGCAAAGGCGGATCCGGTCAACAGACCATATCTCAACGGGGGAATTGTGCTGAAATATCACGGTGGGCAAAAATATGCAACAGATGCGTATTCGGCAGCAGTTGTGAAAATGCTTTGCAAAGAACAGAATATTCCGTGTCAGATTTATACGAATCGTTCGGACCTTGTCGGAGGCTCAACGCTTGGGAATTTGTTGATGGCACAAGTATCCGTGCCGGCAGCGGATGTGGGATTGCCGCAGCTTGCGATGCATTCCGCATATGAAACCGGTGGGACGAAGGATATCGAATCGATGATAAAGCTCGCAAAGGCATTTTATTCGATGTGACCAAATACTGTCACGTTTGGTAATCCGCCTTATTGGACAAAAAACAGGTTCTTCATATTTTTGAAGAACCTGTTTTATAACAGGGGCAGAAGGAATCGAACCCTCGTTGACGGTTTTGGAGACCGCTGTTCTACCGCTGAACTATGCCCCTTTATTCAGTTTATGTTGTGAAAGTATACTTCATCAACGAATAATAGTATAACATAGACTGATATCGAAATGCAAGCAAAAAATGAAACATTATTTATTCTTGCTTGCGGCTGCCTTGAGCTGATGCTGCACAATATATCTTCTGACTGTTTTCTCCGTGTGTGTGGTTATTACATACATGATTTCATCAAGCTCCATGCCTGCCTCAAAGGCATTTTTCAGCGCGGCATCAAGTCCAGAAGAAGAAAGTTCAGAATCAAAATTAGTGGCAGCTTGATTTAAAGTTGATCGGTCATCATTAAAAACGCTCATAAAAATGCTCCTTTCACTTTTTCCAACAGTCTTATTATATCAATACGAATGTTTTCCGTCAATAGTACACGAAAAAACATCTGCGCAGCATGGAAAAAAAACGGTTACATAGGAAACATGAATTGACACTATTTTTCGGATAGCGTATAATAAGACATATAATGTGTGCATAAAGGAGGCAGCGTATGTCAGGATTCGACAAGGACGAGTTTTATGTTAAAATAATGTCTATGTATCCATTGGCGAAGGAAAATAATTATATGTTAAAGCTTGATGAGGAACAGGTCAGGGAGCTTAAGGAAATTTATATCAATTTGTATATTCCGCTTGAAAACCTTGGACATTATGATGAGGAAAAGCTGATGAAAAAATTGATGACGGCGATTGTTTCCGTCTGCACATTGGATAAAGATGCGATGAACAACAGGGGAGATATTCTTCATCTTGTAAATTCTGTCAACTATGATGGGAAAAATCTTTATCTGCGTTATGCGCGGATTTCTCCGGTCAAGCTGCGTCGCTTTGAGATTGGGAAAACGCAAAAACAAATTGCGGACTTAATGGGGTATGATGTATCTGCCGTCAGAAATTGCGAGGTTCCTTACTGTGACATGTCAAGACAGCCGGATACGCTTGTAAGTAAGCTTGCGAAAGCGCTTGAGTGTGACATTGAAACGATTATCAATTAGAGAGAGGGAAGTGTATGAGCGAATATGTATTTACTAGTATGGAAATTGATGCAATAGGAGAAATATCAAACATATGTTTAGGAAATTCGGCAACGACGTTAGGCATGTTGCTGCGGCTTCCCGTGGATATTACGCCGCCGCAGGTATCCATTGTCGAAAAGAGTGAGTATACCAAGAACGTTTCAAACCAAAAAGTATTTATAAAGGTGAGCTATGTACAAGGAATTCAGGGGTGTAGTATTCTGATGCTTGAGGAGAATGATGCAAAGATTATTGCAGATCTCATGGTGGGCAGTGACGGAAATGGTGATTTTGCGAAGATGGAGCTGGGTGAGATGCATTTAAGCGCGGTTTCCGAGGCAATGAATCAGATGATGGGGGCTGCGGCAACATCCATGAGTTTGATGCTCGAGCACAGAACCGATATTTCGACACCGGAAACAAAGTATATGAAGGACGGTGAATACTTGGCTTATGAGTTTCCGAATGATGACAAATTTGTGAAGGTGGAGTTTCGCATGAAGATCGGCGATCTCATTGATAGTCCGGTGGTACAGCTGTATCCGCACGATTTGGGCAAGGCAATCAGTGACCTTTTCCTAATCAAAAAGGCAAAAGAAAAACAGTAATGTCTATGCGTACGTTAAGAAAAAGACATATAAAAATCTTATATGAATTGGTATACAGTTTTATGAGGAAGATCCGATACGATCATGTTTCTTCCTTTGCAGGTCATGCGGCATTGTTCATTCTGATGTCGCTTTTTCCTATGGTTTTGTTTTGTGTGTCGATGTTCCAACATCTGCCGATCGATTCGAACGTTATTTCATCCTATATTTTAACAGTGATGCCACAAGGGCTTACGCCGCTTTTGGAGCAAGTCTTACAGGAGGCATATATGGAAAGCACTACGGTGATGGTAAAATCAATTACTATGCTTGTAATGCTTTTTTGTGCGTCCAGAGGTGTGTATGCAGTGATCATCGGTATCAATGCGGTGTATGGTATTCGGGAAACGAGAAATGTCGTTGTCATTTATGCGCTCGCTATTACATATGTGATTGCATTTTTTGTCATGCTTGGTTTATTGATGGTGCTGATTGTGCTTGGAAATCATTTGTTTTACGGACTCATTCACTTTTTTCCGCCGTTAGAGGCGTTTCGTGGTTATTTTCAATATGGAAAGTATTTGTGTATGCTGGTGGTGCTGTTGATCTTTTTTTTGACGCTTTATATGACAATGCCAAACCGAAAGTCAAAGCTGCGCTATGAAGTTCCAGGCGCGGTGTTCTCGACGGCCGCATGGCTTGCGTTCTCATGGGCATTTTCATTTTATATCAGTTATTATGCGAATTATTCTTTGACATATGGAAGTCTTGCCACGATTATCATTTTCATATGCTGGCTGTATGGTACTATGAATATTGTGTTTATCGGTGGTGAGATTAATGTGGTGTTGAGAATGTATGTGGAGTATAATTATAATTACAGAAATGTATATGAGTATTACAAAGATGAATATGAGGGAGATTTGCTCAAAGGCAATGTGTTTGAGCTCCTAAAAAGAAAGTAAACAGCGTCGCCTAACGTGACGCTGTTTACTAACATAAGACAGTTCCAAAAGCGTGTTGTCCGTTGTTTATTCACTGGTAATAATGACATATGCAGAAGAGATGTAGGCATCTTCTCCGTTATAGAGAATATGTGTCCAACCGACGTCAAGGACTTCTATAATGTCAAAGGTTGT
>JAAVAF010000093.1 GCA_014804225.1 Lachnospiraceae bacterium | reverse complement strand
TACTGTCATATATCTTTGTATTTTTTTAAATTGCTCAATTGCATCTTTCGCTATTTCTGCATTACTTGGCATAGAATCACCTACTTTCCCTTTTATTTATAGTCAATCCCAAAACTTGCTAACTTCACTTTAGCAACTTTAA
Organism: Lachnospiraceae bacterium; assembly: GCA_014804225.1. GTDB lineage: Bacteria > Bacillota > Clostridia > Lachnospirales > Lachnospiraceae > COE1. The sequence continues at coordinate 6,466 of JAAVAF010000093.1, read as the reverse complement.
TTTGATACTCAAGTTCTTTGTTTTCGCCTGTTTCATGTGCTTTTATTCTCATTAAATCTACATATCTATCAATTGTTACTTCTGTTTGTTCTTCCAATGACATACAACCGCCTGCTTTCTTTCATAATCTGTTCTGATTGTTACAACTTTATTATAGCGAATTCTGCAAAAAGTGTAAAGTCTTATTCCTTTGTCGTTTGTTTAAAGAATTTCCATTTTTTAGAGATACTTTAGAGAGATTTGTGCTATACTGTTTCTAAATTACATTCTTCTTAAAAATAATTAAATGTAAAGAAATATGATAACGAAAACAAAGGAGGAGCAACGCGGCTATGCGTATTTTACTTGCAGAGGACGACAAAAATTTAAACAATTCCATCACAGACCAACTTATAACAAACGGCTTTGAAGTAGACTGCTGTTTTGACGGTGAGGAGGCACTCTATTATGCTTCGCAGAATATCCATGACGTGATCTTACTTGACCGCATGCTTCCTTTCATGGAGGGAAGCGCCGTATTAAAAAAACTCCGCAGTGACGGCATTGCGATCCCTGTGATTCTTATCACAGCGCTCGGCACATTAAACGACAAAGTAACAGGCTTGAATCTTGGCGCAGACGACTATCTCGTCAAACCATTTGCTTTTGAGGAACTTTTGGCAAGAATCCAATGCGTCACGCGCCGCTCTCCCATTCTGCATATGACAAACGAACTCTGTCTTGCCGACATTCGATATCGCGCGGCGGATAACACGCTCTTTGGCAAGGACACAAACTGTACCCTCTCCAACCGCGAAGGCGCATTGTTGGAAGTGTTTCTGAAAAATCCCACCCAGACCTTCACCAGAGGCACACTGCTTTTAAAAATATGGGGACCGGACAGTGATGTCGAAGAAGGAAATCTCGATAACTATATTTATTTTCTAAGGCGCAGACTAAAAAGCGTCGGCAGCAGCCTTGAAATCAAGACAATCCGCGGCGTCGGCTACTGCTTGCAAGGTTTCGACCAACAGTAAGGGGGGATTACCATGTTCCAAAAAGTCCGTATCCGTCTGACACTCCTAAGCGGCGGAATCACCACACTCATCTTAATCATAATGACTTTCGGCTATCTCTATACCTCAGAAAAAAATCTGATAGAAAACCAACGTTATTCCTTTCAGTCCGATATCTACAATATTGCTGTCCAGCTGGATAATCAGAGCATAATCTCGCATGCGTGGCTTTCGCAGCTTGAAACAGTTCATAAATGCTATATCTCACTACTTGACAACGGCACCCCTTCTTTGTTCGACACCAAGCAGACAGACACGCAGCGTACCGCGCTCCTCAATGACATCTGGACATATTACAGGAACAATGAGCCCCCTGCGCGCGGCAATATTTCCTACAAATGCTACTATCAGTCATTTACTGTTTCCGACTATTCTTGCTTTGTCATCACTGTCATGCAGGACAAATCTCCCCTTGAAATGCTGATTGCAATCCCACTCTCCGGCATCCGGCAGCAGATTTTCAGACAACGCCTTGTCTATACCGTGATTGTATTTTTTGCACTTATCGCAATTTGGATTTTTTCATGGATTTATACGGGAAAACTGTTAAAACCCATTGAAGAAAACCGTATCCGGCAAAACCGTTTCGTGGCGGCGGCTTCCCACGAGCTGCGCACGCCTCTCGCCGTGATTCTCTCCTGTGCCGAATCAGCTTTGCATAAAATTTCATTCCTTGACAGCGAAAAATCTGACACGAATGTCATAAATTTAAGACATGATCTAAACACTGTCAGAAACGAATCGCTGCGCAGCTCCCGCCTTTTAAGCGATATGCTTACCCTCTCAAGTCGTGATGCGGGACATCTCGATATCCGCAAAGTTCCCACAGAACTTGATACACTGCTGCTCAATACTTGTGAGGCATTTGAACATCTTGCCGTCGAAAAAAATATCCGTCTTTCGGTCACACTCCCCGATACGCATCTTCCCCTTTGCTACTGCGACGCGGAGCGTATTGCGCAGATTATTACCATTCTGTTGCACAATGCAATCAGCTATACCCCCGAAAACGGCAAGGTGACTGCCGCGCTCTCTTATGAGAAAAAACGTTTTATGATTAAAATTTCTGACACCGGTGTCGGAATCAGTGACCACGAAAAAGGACACATTTTTGAGCGCTTTTACAGAAGTGAAAAAGCCCGAAGTGAAAAAGATCACTTCGGACTTGGGTTATCCATCGCATATGAAATTGTCGCCGCACACGGCGGAAGCATTTCCGTCGCAGATAATCAGACATCGGATACAGGGACGGTGTTTACCGTTAGACTGCCGTAATTTTTGCTTATTCTTTTATTTTGTCAATGTCTGTGAGATTGACCCCCGACACATTCAAAATCGCTTTTAATGTCAAATATTCGTCTTTCAATTCTGCATATGTTTTTGTAGCGTTTTCTTCTCTTGCTAAAAGCATATATCGCTGGATTTTTTTGAAATCGTCAAGCGCTGCTTTCGTAACTTCAATACCAGTTGGCATACAATCACCTACTTTCTTTTAATCTGTATTGATTGTTACAACTTCATTATAATAGATAATACCAAAAGTGTAAAGCCTCATTAAAACCGCCCGAAGTAATCCAAATCACTTCGAGCGGTTTCACAATTGTTTATTTTATCCTATTTTTTACACTATTCCGCACTATTCTCAGCCACCTTCGCCGCACGCGCCGCAACTTCTGCCGCCTGTACATCGCTTGGCGTCTGCTCATAGCGTACAATTTCGTACTCAAAATTTCCACGTCCACCCGTCATAGAACGCAGTGTCGTACAATAACCGGAAAGCTCCATAATGGGAATATCCGCCTCAATCACCTGTTTTCCGTTTCCGATCGGGTTCATGCCAAGCACTCTGCCTCTGCGCTTGTTCAAATCGCCCATAATATCACCCGTATATCTGTCAGGCACTGTCACCTTCAGATTTGCAATCGGCTCCAAGAGCACTGGACCAGCCTCCATAAAACCTTTCTTAAACGCCTGAACCGACGCCATCTTAAACGCCTGCTCCGATGAATCTACCGGGTGATAAGAACCATCATAAAGAATACCCTTTACGCCCACAACCGGATATGCCGCAAGAGGTCCCTTGATTACAGAATCCTGCATACCTTTCTCGACTGCGGGGAAGTAATTCTTCGGAACGGAACCGCCGACAACTTCCTGTTCAAATACATACGGTGTTTCCAAATCACCTGACGGCTCAAAGCGCATCTTTACATGACCATACTGACCATGTCCGCCCGACTGCTTTTTGTATTTGTATTCCACATCAGATTTCTTCTTAATCGTTTCTTTAAATGCAACCTTCGGTTTAGTAAGCTCAATCTCACACTTATATTCATTCAGCAGACGGCTCTGGATAATGTCAAGCTGCTGCTCTCCGATACCGTAGAGTAACGTCTGTCTGTTTTCCGTATCATTGACAACCTTAAGTGTCTGATCCTCATGCGAAAGCTTCTGCAATGCCTGTGACACCTTATCGATATCACCCTTGTTCGGCACTTTGTAACGCATTGACGTATACGGCTTTGAAATCTCAAACTTACCGTACTCGATAACCGTTGCCTTTGTGGAAAGCGTATTGCCCGTTCTCGCCGCCGTAAGCTTTGCAATCGCGCCGATATCGCCTGCATGAAGCTCACTGATTTCAACCGGCTTGCTGCCCTGCAAAACATAGAGCTTATTCACTTTCTCCTCTACGTCCTTATCCTTATTGTAGATCACATCATCCGACTTAAATACGCCCGAACAAACCTTAATCAGTGAGTACTTACCGATGAACGGGTCTACGATCGTCTTAAACACATATGCGGATTTTGCCTTGGAGAAATCATAATTTGCCTCAAAGACTTCGTTTGTCTTCATGTTAAAGCCCGCAATCTGTCTGTTTTCCGGACTTGGCATATATTTCACAATATCGTCCAAAAGCGTATATGTACCTTGGCACAATAAGCTCGAACCCATACTAATCGGCACGATGGAACCGTCCATAACATTTGTTCGAAGCGCCGCACGAATCTCATTTTCCGTGAACGTTTCACCGCCAAAGTAACGCTCCATAAACTCCTCGCTGGTTTCCGCAACCGCTTCCATCAGCGTATCCTTGTAAAGCGAGAGATTCTCCTTGCTGTAATCGGGTATCTCACACTCTTCAACTTCTTTTCCCTTCCAACGGTTTCCCGTTTCACTCACAACGTTTACATAACCGACAAATTTCTCGTTCTCTCTGATTGGAAAATGGAACGGCGCGATTTTCTTTCCATACATCTCCGTCAATTTTTCAACCGCGTTCTTGAACGATGCGTTGTCCGCGTCCATCCCCGTAACGTATATCATTCTTGGCAATTTGTACTTCTCGCAAAGCTCCCATGCTTTCTCGGTACCTGCCTCAACGCCTGATTTTCCGGAAACGATAATAACTGCTGCATCTGCCGCGCTGATCGCCTCCTCAACCTCGCCTATAAAATCAAAATAGCCGGGTGTGTCGAGTACATTGATCTTTGTACCCTCCCACTCAATAGGTACGACTGATGTGCTGATTGAAATTTTCCGTTTCTGCTCTTCCTTGCCAAAGTCACTGACAGTATTTCCATCCTCCACTTTTCCCATACGTGAAGTGATACCTGCCAAATATGCCATAGATTCCACGAGCGTCGTCTTTCCTGCACCCCCGTGTCCCAATAAAACTACATTTCTGATTTTATCAGTTGTGTAAACATTCATTACAGTTACCTCCTATTTTGATTTTATCAATCACTGATAATTAAATTTTACTATATTGTGCGAAATAGTTCAATCTTTTTTGTGCAATATAGTAAAAAAACGCAAGCTCAGCAGCTTGCGTTCAAAGAATTTGCAAGCAAATTCTTTCTTAAATGGTTTATGCTATCGCAATTTCCTATAGAATAAAAACGCAAGCTCAGCAGCTTGCGTTCAAAGAATTTGCAAGCAAATTCTTTCTTAAGTGGTTTATGCTATCGCAATTTCCTATAGAATAAAAATTACATTTCAGTTGACTTTAACACTTTAAAGTGTAATAATCATATTGAATACGAAGGACTTAAATACGAAAGGATTTTAATATTATGAATACATTTGGCTTTTTCAGTCTGGGACTGATTGGCGGTTCCATCGCCCTTGCAATCAAACAGATCAACCCACATGCAAAAATCATCGCTTATGCGCGCAGACAGGAAACGTTGGACGAAGCGCTTGCGGCAGGTGCGATTGACGAGGGAACCACAGAAATTGACAACCGTTTTCATGACTGCGACATGATTTTTTTGTGTGCGCCCGTCGCCGTCAATAATCGGTTTCTGGAGCAGTTAAAGCCAATCATTTCCGAAAAAACGATTATAACAGATGTCGGAAGCGTCAAAGGCTCTATACACGAAACAGTTGAACGGTTAGGACTTACGACAAACTTTATCGGCGGACACCCCATGACAGGAAGTGAAAAGACAGGCTTTGCAAACGCCAATCCGCTGATTCTGGAAAACGCATACTATATTCTTACGCCCACCGAAGACGTTCCCAAGGATGCTGTTGCCGAGTATTATTCGCTTGTCAAAAAAACGGGAGCAATTCCCCTGATCTTAAAGCACAAAGAGCACGACTATGTAACTGCTGCCATAAGCCATGTGCCGCATTTGGTGGCTGCCGCGCTCGCAAACTTGGTGCATGACCACGATTCGGAGGAATGCACCATGAAACTTATCGCCGCGGGCGGGTTTAAGGATATTACGCGCATTGCGTCGTCCTCTCCCGACATGTGGGAGTCCATCTGTATGTCCAACACGGAAAATATCGCGGATTTGCTCGACGACTATATCCGTTCCTTACAGGACATCAGCACGGCGGTCCGCGCAAAGCAGTCGGGCTATACCTATGACTTGTTCAAAGCGTCAAAGGAATACCGTGACTCTTTTGCCGATGCGCCAAAAGGTCCCATCAAAAAAATATACGCCTGCTACATTGATATTCCCGACGAGGCAGGTTCTCTCGCCGCAATCGCCACGCTCCTTGCAAAAGCCGATATCTCTATTAAAAATATCGGAATTGTCAACAATCGCGAATTTGAGGAAGGCGTTCTGCGTGTCGAATTTTACGAGGAAGCAGCGCTTGCAGAGGCAGTATCGCTTTTGCAAAGTCTAAGCTACGCCGTATATCAACGGAAATAAACGCAAGCTCAGCAGCTTGCATTCAAAGAATTTGCAAAGCAAATTCTTTCTTAAATGATTTACGTTATCGCAATTTCCTATAGCGTAAAAAGCTATAACCGTTTGCTTGTTATAGCCTTTTAAGGATTGAACAATGCTAATAATGCCTGATCACTTCAAATCGTTCGAGTGTAATGTCTTCCTTCTCACCGATGCCTGCCTTATGTTTTGCAATCGCAATCTGCTCCTCTATGGTAT
>JAAVAF010000092.1 GCA_014804225.1 Lachnospiraceae bacterium | reverse complement strand
GCCAGCGAAGAAAAAATGTCTGCAGGGGATTATGATTATCGATGCGACCTAAATAATGATGATGCATTGGAACAGTATAATAAGTCTGTTTGGATGAAAAGAGATTTGGTGGACCTTAACTTTGGCGGTATGGGTACAGGAATTGAGCCTTTTTTTGAGATCAGGGAGTCGGTAAAGGGAATTGGGGTCATGATGTGGGTGGAGCCGTTTGCGAAAAGAAATATTATCAATATCCTTTCGCTAAAAGAATGGGAGAATTTTGAAATTACGGGATTTTTGATAGAAGGCACGGAATATAAACAATTATATCGGATTACGGCGGATGCAGTCGCCGGAGTCCGTCAGGAACGCTATACTTACCCTACCGCAGAATAAAAATACAGAAAAAGAGGAATGTGATGACTGATATGAAAAAAATATCTTTGAAAAACAGATTATTTGTTGTGATGATGTTTGCCGTATTGCTAATGGGCTGTAGCAACGATGTACAGACAGAAAATACGACAATGCCGGATATGAGTACGCCAAGCGAAGAAGAAACGCAGACTATAAATGAACCGACAGAAGAACAATTGGAACCGTCTTTTGCAACCTTGACACTTCTCAATACGAAACCGGAACTGGATGGGAATGTCCTGATTTTCGGAAATCTCCGGATCACACTGCCCGACGGCGTGACTGTGGAGCAGCAGGAGCCTGACGGGGGCACGGTTGTAATTGATTTGGTTGGCGCAGAAAGCGCCAGAGAAACGGAAGAATTCTACAGAAGCAAACCATTTCCGCCGCGTATATGGCTTGCAAATTATGATGCGGAATATGATGATGGTATCATGGAATTAATCAGCGCACTACTGGATTTGCTGCCCGACATTTCCCTCTGTGAACGGTATATTGTGGACGATGAACGCTGCTATTTGTATACTTATAAAAAACCTTATTATAAAACCGGCTATATACTAATATACGGCTGTGATGTTTATATTGTGGAAGAAGTTTCAGCAGAAAGGGACTACAGCTTTGGCGGATTGCTCGATGATCAGGCGGTCCAATGGCAAAGCATCACATGCGGATTCGACAGCAGGTTCGGCTTTTCGGAACGACTTTACAACAAATTCAATGTGGCAGGCGATATGACTTTTTTTGTAATTCAAACTGCAATGAAAGACAAAATGCGGGAAATTATGCTATATCAGGATGGATATTTTTCTTCCGTATATCAAAATATTGCGTATGAAGAATGGAGAGAGGAACCTGTATTTGAAGACTGTAATTTTGACGGATATTTGGACATGTTTGTATCCAATATAGGGATGTATCTTTGGAATGCTGAACAAAAAGAGTATGAGTTGGCGCAAATCCCGAAGGATTTTCCGAAGGGTACATGGGACACAAAACGTTATCCGGAAACAAAAACAATTTGGGCATATGATAACGAATTTGTGGTAAATGCAGATGGAACAACTTCATGGAATGCGTTTGACCACACGGAAACGCTTTGGAAATGGGAGGGAACTGCCTTGGTGAAAAAGCGTGAGTGCGTGGCGAAAGTGCGGGAAACGGGCGTACACATGCAGATTTTGTCATACGAAGGCGGCTCTGAAAAAGTGCCGTTTGACGAAGCTTTTACAACGGAGGAGTGGGAGCGGAATGCTGTCAATGTACAAAAGCGATATCGGCTGTTCTACGCCGGAATGCTTCCCGAGGAAAACGACGGCTATCTTCATAAAATTGACTATCATCAGGAACACCAGGAATATATACCGCAAGCGCTTTTAGAAAAAATTGAAAACGCTATGCTTGAAGGTACGGAATTGGAAACCCTCAAGAAACTGACACATGACAAAGCATTAACAAAGGATGAGGTTTTGGCGCTTGCTAAAGATAATCTTGCAATGCGCAGTGATGTCATTGTGGCGGAGTGGTCAGGGAATTACATTATGGTAATGACGGACGCCGATAATGACGGTATTACGGATATTGTCGCGGAAGAATACTTTGGCGGTACGGCAGGTTTTACGGATTACGTTTTTTATAAAGGTCAGGAAGACGGCACGTATCAAAAAAAAAGCAGCTATGATGCGGTACAAGAGGAATTTGCCATCATTACCTATGACGGAAAAAATTATCTATGCCGCACACTTTTCGATTACAGCAAAAAAATATATAATGGTTTTTTCATTGCGCGTTATGTGGACGGCGTTCAGGCGCAGACGGCAGAACTGACGCTTTTCCCCGAAAAATATGACATCAGGCTGGCAGAATGCGCAGGGGAGAAGTACAGGGCATTTGCTGAAAACATATATGAGAACAGCCTGCACTTTAAGGAAATGATTGACGAACACGAGAATATCGACGGAAGCAGCGAAGAAGAATCACCTTTGGAAAAGCAATACCGATACCAGTGTGACTTGGATAATGATGGGGAGCCGGAGCAGTACAATAAATCGATTTGGGTGCCAGGCAACATGGGAACTTATGAGAGTCTTAGTTTTTCAGGTGAAGGAGAAGGAATTGAGCATACCAATGATGCATTGTGTGCGGCAGAGGGAACACCGATTATGATGTGGGTAGAGCCGTTGGGAGAAGAAAATATCATCAATGTGATATCTTTGACAGGACTGCACGACTTTGAAATCACAGGATTTTTGCTAAACGGCGCGGAGTATACAAGTATCTACCGGATATCCGCAGATGTGACTTATAGTGTGAATAAAGAGTTTTTTACGAATATGAGTAGAGTAAACATGTAAAATATACATGTAAAATATACATGTAAAATATACATGTAAAATATACATATAAAAAATATATGTAAAAATTCCTCGGTTTATGCCGGGGAATTTTTGTCTTTGAAATATAAGATTTTTAATATAGTTTGCACTAAGATAGAGGATATAATCATCAAAATGATTACTTGACAAGAGAAATAGTATCATATATACTTTTTATTTGAATTCTAATTATTTGGTTTCAAACAATAATATAAGAGGTGATAAAAATGGAAGAAACACTTCATTACCTGCTGATGGCAAACCATTTGATGTTTCAGAAAGCGTTGCTGACAGAAATCAAAGACACAGGTTTAACTTCCGGACAACCAAAGGTACTGGATTACCTAAGAAATCATGACGGAGCAGTTCAGAAGGAAATCGCGGCAGTGTGCAACATCGAGCCAGCAACCCTTACTTCTGTTTTGCTTGGCATGGAAAATAAGAACCTGATTGTCCGTAAAATGCTTGACGGAAACCGCCGCAGTTTGTATGTCTATCTGACAAAAACAGGTAAAACGCTTGCAGAGCGTGTGGCAGATGAATTTGCTAAAATAGAAACCAATGCCTTTTCCGGATTTACGGATCAGGAAAAGGAAATGTTCATTGCATTTCTAACAAAAGTAAACAACAACATGAATCGTGAAGGAGATGTTACAAATGACAAAAATTGAAACAACAAAACGCTATACACTGTTTATCATCAGCCTGTTTTTTTCTGCTTTAGGAGTAGCATTTACAAAACACGGAGAGCTTGGCGTATCGCCGATTTCCTCTGTTGCTAATGTGATGAGTTGTAAATTTGACGCGCTTTCACTTGGAACATGGCTGATTATTTGGAATTGCATTTTGATTGCGGGGCAGATTGCGATTCTTCGCAAACGATTTCAGCCAATTCAGCTTTTGCAAGTTCCGCTATCATTTCTTTTTGGCTGGTTTACCAATTTCGGTATGTGGATTGTGTCTTTTATCCCGGTAAATTCCTACATAGTCCGTTTGACGATGGTCATTGTCGGCGTCATTATTCTTGGCTTTGGAATTGCACTTTCTGTGATTGCCAATGTGATTATGAATTCGGGAGAAGCGTTTGTAAAAGCCGTTTCCGATCAAATCCATAAAGAGTTTGGAAATGTAAAAATTGCATTTGATGTATTGTGCGTGATTATGGCACTGATATTGTCGCTTGTGTTTTTTGATTTTACCATTGTCGGTACAAGGGAAGGAACAATTATTTCAGCGTTGTTGACAGGTGTAGTTGTGAAATTTTTCACGAAAAGATTGCAGCATCCGTTGAACTTTATTTTAATTGGAGAGAATGTGAAAGTTCCAAAGGCTTTGTAGTGAGGAAAATTTCTCTATTACTCGAAAACTTTTTTCAAAATTGAGAGTTGATAAATTAGTAACAGGATGGTATACTGAACATATATTTAGTACCATACTAAATTACATCATAAGTTCAAATAAGAATTTATTCAAATCGCCATCTTTGATGGCTCACAGTGTGTGAAACAAAAAGAGTCTGACAGTCGTTGGACTCTTTTTATGTTGATAGATAAAATAGTGGAAAAATATGGTAACAATAATACAAACATGCTACAATAGCATTAATGTGAAAGACAATATTGTACAAGAGAGGAACTGGGATATGCAGGATTATTTTTGTGGATTGGATATGGGAACCGCTTCTTTGGGATGGGCAGTGACGGACTGCGAGTATAATATATTAAGAGCGCATGGAAAAGCACTTTGGGGAGTAAGACTGTTTGACAGTGCGCAGACCGCGGAAGAAAGAAGAATTTTCCGCACAGCCAGAAGACGTTTGGATAGAAGAAATTGGAGAATTGATGTTTTACAGGAATTATTCGCGGAAGAAATCAGCAAAGTTGATGCAGGCTTTTATTTGCGGATGAAAGAAAGCAGATACACTGCAGAAGATAAGCGCGACAAGGATGGAAAATGTCCGCTTCTTCCATATGCGCTGTTTGTTGATAAAGAATATACAGACAAGGATTATCATAAAGAATTTCCAACGATATATCATTTAAGAAAACATTTAATGACAACAAATACAGTGCCAGACGTACGTTTGGTATATCTGGCATTGCACCATATGATGAAGCATAGAGGACATTTTCTATTATCAGGAAACATAGAAAGCATTAAAGCATTTAAAGGAGTCTTTGAACAATTTGTGCAGGTTGTCAGAGATGAGGAATTGGATTTTCACATTAATATGAATGACGAAATAGTACATGATGCAGAAATCTGTTTAAAAAATAAGGATATAACAAAAGCAACAAAAAGAAATATGCTCTGTAAACTGTTTTCGGCGCAATCATCATGTGAAAAAGCAATATTGGGATTGATAGCGGGTACTAAAGTAAGCTTAAGTGATGTATTTGGAAATGCTCAGTTGGATAATTGTGAAAAGCCTAAAATATCGTTTTCTGATAACAATTATGACGAATATGTTACGGTTATTGAAGCAGATTTAGGAGAACAATTTGAGATTATTGCATTGGCAAAGGCTGTTTATGATTGGTCTGTTTTAGTGGAGATATTGGGAGACCATCATTGTATATCTGATGCAAAAATTGCCGTATATGATAAACATAAGAAAGATTTAGCCTATTTAAAGAGAGTAGTAAAAAATAATTTAGATAAAGAAACATATAAGAATATTTTTGTGAAAACAGATGCAAAAGTATCTAATTATAGTGAATATATTGGAATGACAAAATTAAATGGTAAAAAAGTGACAATAGAGGGCAAGCGGTGCAGTAGAGAAGATTTTTATGCATTTTTGAAGAAAAATGTATTGGAGCAGATACAAGATAATGCAATAACAGAGTATCTGAAATCGGAAATGGAAAAGGGAACATTTCTGCCAAGACAGGTGACTAAGGATAATGGTGTTATTCCTTATCAAGTGCATTTACAAGAACTTGACCAAATTTTGCGTAATGTTGGTGATAAAATTCCTTTTGTAAAAGCAAATGCGGATAAATTACGCAGTATTTTTACATTTAGGATACCTTACTACGTTGGTCCGCTAAATGGAGTGAAAAAGGGAGAGTGTACTACAAATTGGGTTGAGAGAAAGTCACGCGATAAAATATATCCGTGGAATTTTAGCGAAGTAGTTGATGTGGAGAAAAGCGCTGAGAAATTTATATTGAGAATGACAAATAAATGTACATACTTGTTATATGAGGATGTGCTTCCTCAAAATTCAATGTTATATAGCAAATTTATGGTATTAAACGAGTTGAACAATTTAAAACTAAATGGTATACCAATATCGGTAGAACAGAAACAGAATATTTACAATGATCTTTTTCAACATTACCGTAAAGTGACAGTTAAAAAATTAAAGAATTATTTGATAAGAGAAGGCATTGCAGATCGGGATGTTGATATTACAGGAATAGACGGTGATTTTAAGGCGAGTTTGACGGCATATCATGATTTTAAAGAAAAGCTTACAGGATGTAATTTATCTATGCAAGATTATGAAAATATTATTTTAGATATTACGCTGTTTGGTGACGATAAAAAACTGTTGGATCATCGTCTTGAAATCCAATATCCTAATTTAACAGAAACGCAGCGAAAGGCTTTGCGCTCTCTTTCCTATAAAGGCTGGGGGAGATTGTCAAGAACTTTCTTAGAGGAAATTACGGCACCTGCGCCGGAAACAGGAGAGGCATGGAGTATTATTCAGACTCTTTGGTATACAAATGATAATTTAATGCAGATACTAAGTGACAAATATTTATTTGCAGAAGCTGTTGATTCCGCAAACGAAAAAGATGAGATAAAAGAAATATCGTATAGTGTGGTAGAACAGTTGAATGTTTCTCCGGCGGTAAAGCGACAGATATGGCAGACATTATTAGTGGTTAGGGAATTGTGCAAGGTTATGAAAAAAGCGCCGAAACGCATATTTGTAGAAATGGCACGGGAGAAAACAGACAGTAAAAGGACAAATTCAAGAAAAAATCAGTTGATAGATTTATATAAAAAATGCAAAGAGGAAGAAAAAGACTGGGTTCAGGAACTGGCTCATCTTCAGGATCACCAGCTTAGGAGCGATAAGTTGTATCTCTATTATACACAAAAAGGAAGATGCATGTATTCTGGTGAGATCATAGAACTGGATGCGTTATGGGACAATACAAAATATGATATTGACCATATTTATCCACAATCTAAAGTAATGGATGACAGTTTGGATAACCGCGTTTTGGTGAAAAAGACGTATAATGCAGACAAGACAGATACTTATCCGATTCACGCGGATATACGGGATAAAATGAAACCGTTTTGGAAATCGTTGCTTTTAGGAGGATTTATTTCAAAGGAAAAGTATGACAGGCTCACAAGAGGTACGACATTCGAACCAGATGAACTTGCAGGCTTTATTGCAAGGCAGATTGTTGAAACAAGACAAGGAACGAAAGTAGTTGCGTCCTTATTAAAACAGGTGTTTCCGGAAACGGAGATTGTGTATTCTAAAGCGAAGATAACATCACAGTTCAGACAGGATTTTGATTTAATAAAGGTTAGGGAAATGAACGATTTGCATCATGCGACAGATGCATACTTAAATATTGTTGTTGGCAATACGTATTATACAAAATTTACGAAAAATGCAGCATGGTATATTAAGAATAATCCCGGAAGAAGTTACAATTTAAAAAGAATGTTCACCTCCGATAGTGATGTAGCACGTGGTGGAGAAATTGCATGGAAAGCCGGAAATCATGGAACGATTTGTACGGTTAGAAAGACTATGCAGAAAAATAATATATTAGTGACAAGGAGAAGTTATCAGGAAAAGGGCGGTCTATTTGACCAGCAGTTAATGAAGAAAGGGCAAGGACAAGTGCCGGTTAAAGGTCATGACGAAAGGCTGTCGGATATTGAAAAGTATGGAGGATATAATAAGGCAAAGGGAACGTATTTTATGTTAGTAGAGTCGGAAGACAAAAAAGGTAATAAAATTAGAACGATAGAGTATGTTCCTCTGTATTTGAAAACACAAATCGAGCAAAATGGCGATGCCGCGTTGCAGTATTTGGAAAAGGACAGAAAACTGAAAAAACCGCGTATTCTTTTACACAAAATTAAGATTGATACTTTGTTTAGGGTTGATGGATTTTATATGTGGTTGTCAGGAAGGACGGAAAATCAATTAATTTTTAAGGGGGCAAATCAACTTATTTTGGGTAATGAGGAAACGGCAATACTTAAAAAGGTATTAAAATTTGTGCAACGACAGAAAGAAAATAAAAATATAAACATTGTGGAACATGATGCATTAGGTGATAAAGAGCTGATAGTGCTGTATGATACATTTTTAGATAAAATTCAAAATACAGTATACAACACGAGGCTAAGTAAGCAGGAAAAAACATTAACGGATAAGAAAAGCAACTTTATAGAACTGAATAAAGAAGATAAATGTATAGTATTATCTGAAATTTTACATATGTTTCAGTGCCAAAGTGCTACTTCTAACTTGAAGTTAATAGGAGGACCTGCGAGAGCAGGAATTTTGGTACTTAATAATAATATTACGGATTGTAAGAATATTTCAATAATCAATCAATCACCTACTGGAATTTATGAGCGGGAGATTGACTTAAAGACATTATGAGCTGGAGAATTGTTGTTATCTCCAAACGGGCAAAACTGGAATATCAAATGGGGTATTTGGTAGTGCGGACAGAAGAGATAACAAAGATCTATTTAAACGAGATTTCGACTTTGATGATAGAGTCAACGGCAGTGTCGCTTACAGCCAGTCTTTTGTCGGAACTCGTAAAGAAAAAAATCAAGGTAATCTTTTGTGATGAAAAAAGAAATCCGATATCAGAACTTATGGGATATTATGGAAGTCATGACACGAGCAATAAAGTGCGAAAACAGATTCAATGGAGTAATAAGATAAAAGAAGCTGTTTGGACAGAAATTGTTACTGAAAAAATAAGAAAACAAAAGATGGTATTGGAAATGGAAGGAAAGGAGGAGGCAGCGCTATTAGATTCGTATGTGCGTGAAATACAGTGGAATGATGCAACAAACAGAGAAGGTCATGCGGCAAAGGTGTATTTTAACGCTCTGTTTGGAATGGATTTTTCTAGAACGGCAGATACTTTTATTAATGCAGCATTGAATTATGGATATACTATCATATTGTCGGCATTTACAAGAGAGATAGTCGCAAACGGATATATTACACAGTTAGGTCTTTTTCATGATAATATGTTTAATCAGTTTAATCTTGCTTCAGATTTAATGGAACCGTTTCGCATTTTGGTGGACAGGAGAGTTTCGATGATGGATATGGAGCAGTTTGAACATGATGAAAAAATGCAGCTTGTAAATATTTTAAATGATGAAATCAGGATAGATGGAAAAATGCAGTTTGTGAATAATGCTATTAAAGTATATTGTAAAAGTGTATTTGATGCATTGAACGAAAATGATGTTTCGCTGATTCGATTTTACGGAATTGAGCTATAGATTTATGAGAGTTTTAGTGTTTTTTGATCTTCCAATTGTGACAGGCATACAGCGTCGTGAATATACGAAATTCAGGAAATTTCTACTAAAAAGTGGGTTTATGATGTTGCAGGAGTCTGTTTACTGTAAAATTGCTTTAAACGGAACAGTTGCACAGGGGATAATTGATAGTGTACATAAAAACAAGCCACCAGAGGGATTGGTACAATTACTGACCGTTACTGAAAAACAGTATGCGAAGATGGATTTAATTATTGGTGATGTTAAAAAAGAAATTTTAGACAGTGACGAAAGGCTGGTGATTATATAAAATTAGTCTGTATGGAATTAGAAAGACCTATTAATTTCAGTAGCGAGCAGTGTGCGCTATGGGTTATTGAATCGCCAAAGAAATTTGCTGAGTATGTACAGGAACTATGTGTACAACAGGCAGGAGGTGAGGGGCGATTTGTACTATCAGAAAATGACAAGGAAGTTAATTTTGAGAAATATGTAGAGATAGTTATTAATCCATTCTCGGTTGACATTAATGATAAACGCATACTTGGTAAATTGTATAAGGAATTACAACAAAAAGCGTTAGGGGAAACAATGTATTTACATACGCAAAAGATAATTTCTGCATTAAATCAATATTTTATGGAATTAGAACAGCAGGAAACATATTTTCTGACTGTGGATGAAGAAATTGACATGACAGCTATTTTTAAGGCTATGGGCGTAAAAGTGGAGAGTTATGCAGACAATTATATACAAAATATAAGCCAATATATGAAATTGATTGCGGAACTTTTGGATAAAAAGGTAATGATATTTGTTAATTTGAGAAGTTATATGGAGATAGAGCAAATAGAAGAAATTATGAAGGAAGCAGTATATAATGGGATAGAGGTATTGTTTATTGAAAGTAACCAAAAAAACTTTCCTAAAGGTATTACACAGTATATAATAGATAATGATATATGTGAGATTTAGAAGTTATTTTAGCATGTTTGAGTACCGATTATTATGCAGATGATGGCATATCATTTTTGAATTTGAGGTTTGAGAATGATGTAAATAAGTATGGTACTCAAACTGCTAAAATTCTTTTCATTC
>JAAVAF010000091.1 GCA_014804225.1 Lachnospiraceae bacterium | reverse complement strand
GACATTCTTTGGCTCTAGTTCCCATTCTTCAAAAAATAGAGGAAACGGGTATGTGCTGAGCGAATTTAGCGTATGATTTGCACTATTGAAAAGAAATTTTGCACCACAGGCAATCGAGCAGAACTTTCCGATTA
The DNA here is from genome assembly GCA_014804225.1 of Lachnospiraceae bacterium. Taxonomy (GTDB): domain Bacteria; phylum Bacillota; class Clostridia; order Lachnospirales; family Lachnospiraceae; genus COE1. The sequence goes on along the minus strand of JAAVAF010000091.1, from coordinate 20,294 downwards.
TGAGTTTATCGTGATTGATTGGATAATGGTAGAGGACATTATTCTGCTCAAATTTTGTAGGATCATTTACAAAATCGTGATACATCGTATAGTCACCAACTTCGATATTGGCATTGGTAATCACGTTTTTTAAGTAAATTGTTTGTGTATCTCCTGTTCGTGGATATATTTTCGTTTTGTCGGTCATTTTAAAATCCCCCTTGTCAAATTTGACTTCAAATATGGACTTATGTTTATCTTATCCGTTTACAAATTTGTTTTCAATATACCAAACAGTACAGAGGTATTGAGTAGAAATGGAGGACTGCTTTTGATAAAAGGCAGCCCTCCACAGTTATTTCTGATAAATAATTTTTCTTATGGCATATACTGAAAGGTGATAATGTGCGGCAAGCGCTTCAACAGACATCCCTTGCCGATATTCTGCAACAATCATTTCGTTACGTTTTTTCAGTTCCTTTCGATAACCGGACAATTCGCCCCACAATTTATGCTGTTTGTCTTTTGCAGGAATATAGAGATACCCTGCCTGCACGTATTTTTGCAGTTCTTCGACCAGCGTTTCGGGCAAAATTGTAGTTGCATTGATATATTTCATATGCGGGCTTCCTCCTTGATTAATCAGTTCAAGCAGCAAAGTCAGCACTATTCAACTAGCGACGAATGTTACTCCATGCAAGTGTCGCTCACTGACTTTGCATGGAGCCAAGCTTTGTTTTTCTTTTTCTTGTTTTTACACATTAATCTCACCACCATAAAATTAATCATTTAAAGGTATAACTACCCTCATCCGGTTTACGATTCAAAAACGCCTGACACACACTTTCCGAATTGAGAAGCTTCGCCGAAAAATCTTCAATTTCGTATGTCCTTTCGTCATCTGACATTGAAATAAAATAGGTGATTTCATCAGAGTTGTCTCCAAACGTTTTTGCCGCAATCAGATTTTTAAATGCAGAAGTGACCGCTTCAAAAAAGAGCGCATTATGTTTTTCATATTCCTTTGAATTTGCTTCTTCTTTGTCATATAACAGCTTACTGATTTCGGCTAACTGACTATTCTTTCCATCGGAATACCCCCATTCATCGGGCGTCCATTTCGTAAGGCTGGAAGTGCCTTCTTTTATATTTTTAATATCTTCTTCCGATAAATAATCATGCATCATTTCTAAATATTTCGCATCTTTTTTTCGCATAAATTCATAAGTATTCAATGCCAAAAACAAGGTAATGCAATCACTGTCTGTCACAAGCGCAACCGCATATATTTTTTCCTCACCGATTTCTTTTCGGATTTGTTCCATATCTGTTTTCACTGCTTGCTCGATTTTAACGGCGATATCATTGAAAAATGTTTTCATATCAATTTTCTCAGCGCGTTTTTTAAATAGTTTCATTTCGATTTCTCCATTTCGGTATGACTTTTTAATACTGTAAAAAGTATAGCATATCAACTAATATAAGTCATTTGTTTTTTGGTTCATTCTTGCCCATTACCGGATTTTATAAAAGATTATAAATACCACTTGACAAGTGTATTATACAAGCGCATAATAAATTATACAAACGTATAACAGGAGGCATCATTACATGAGCGATATATTAAAAAAACTGGGTGAAGCAGAACTGGAAATTATGCAGGTGATTTGGGACAGTGAAAATCCTGTCACTTCAAATTATATCTTAAACCAATTGCAAGGGCGCAGGAAATGGCAGCTTTCCACTTTAATGACTTCATTGGCGAGATTGGCTGATAAAGGATTTGTCAGTTGTGACCGCTCAACGGGAAGTAATCTTTACACTTCTATTATTTCAGAGAATGAATATAAAACCAGTGCGAGCAAACATTTTCTGGAAAAGGTGTATAACAATTCCATTCAGAATATGATCGCGACATTGTATAGTAACAAAGCGATTAAAGATTCTGATGTTGCAGAACTGAGAAATTTTCTGGATCAATTGGAGGATGAACAATGATAACGAATCTATTTCTTTCCTTTTTTGAAATTTCAGTGTCAGTCAGTGTCCTTGTTGCTGTCCTAATTTTGTTCACATCGTTTTTCAATAAGAGGTATGCCGCAAAATGGAAATACCTGATTTGGATCTTTCTTGCAGTGCGGTTACTTGTCCCTGTTACCGGAGCGAATGTGCAGTCTGTTATGGATATGCCTTTGCAAATGGAACTGCAGGCTGCATCAAAATCAGAAGAACATACAGATGCGCCGATTGACGCAACGATACCGTCTGGACGGGTTATTGTTGAGATACCAACACAAATGACGACTCCGATTGCAGTTGCAAATGTATTTGCAATGTCGTCCGAAAAAAGCAGACTCAGTATTACGTTGCTTGATATCGTGGCTTTTGTCTGGATGGTCGGCAGTCTGATTTTGATATCCACGCATTTGATCAGTTATTTGTACTATAAAAACCAAGTGATGAAAAGAGGAACAATCATAGAAGATCCACGCATTTTGTTTCAGATGATGGAACGAAAACGGGAATTACATATAAAAGGCGCAATCCGTATGATAGAATATCCGGAAGCTGACAGTCCCATGATAATCGGCTTTTTTAAACCTGTTTTGGTTTTACCGAAGGAACAGTATAATATAAATGAATTATATTTCATCCTGAAACATGAGCTGGTTCATTTGAAACGGGGAGATGTATATTTTAAACTACTTTTTGTGGCGGCGAATGCGGTTCATTGGTTCAATCCTCTGATTTGGATCATGCAGAAGGAAGCGGCTGTTGACATGGAACTGTCCTGTGATGAAAGAGTGACGCAGGGCACAAGTTATGATATGCGGAAAGCGTATACAGAAACGTTATTAGCGATGATTCATAAGCGGTGTGCAAAGAGAACCGTTTTATCGACACAATTTTACGGGGGAAAGGAAGTTATGAAGAAGCGCTTTAAAAATATTTTATTAAAAAACAGGAAGAAAAACGGTATTTTAATATTGCTGTGTGTCGTTCTTCTAACAATCAGTTTAGGAACATTGGTAGGCTGTTCCATTGCAAAAGAAAATGGTGAAGAAATAAATGAAAATAGTCCGTCTGCCGATAATACCTTAGCAGACAATAACATATCAGAAAACAGCATAGAACCTGTACTTTCGGAAACCGAAAATGAAGTGGAAAGAGGGGATAAAATATTCCTTGCGGTTACAAGAGAGGGTGAAACGGAGGAAATACCTGCCACGCTTTTTGTGGGAGAAGGATATTCCATTTATTTAACCGATGACGGATGGCAGCCGCATGACTTAGCCGATAGCAGATGGCAGCCGCATTTTCCTGATGCATGGATAAGTATGGTGGACATGGACGGTAAGGTTGTGTTAGATGGCAAGGTTATGTTAGATGGTCAGGTTCAACTTTGGATTGCTCATTTTAAGGACAAAACGGTAAATCAAATTCAGAAAGAATTGGCGGATGATGGCTATAGAGTAGAAAATTCCGATATGATCAAACAGGAAGATGAATTGATATATAAAGTCAAGTTGAACGAATTTGAAAATGATATATGGGGTATATTTTATTCCTATCCGATTGAGGCGGAAGAAGGATGGGGTGCGGTATTGCCTGTGATAGCGGATACCTTTGCGGTAACGATCAATCCTTTACCTGTGCAGGTTGATGTTACGCCGGCAATTGAAACGCTGGACCTGAACGGAACGACATATTATTTGGTTTCTAACGAGGCGCAGCTTAGAGCGATTGCAACAGGTGTGTATGGTATGGACAAAAATTATATGCAACAGGCCGATATTGTGTTGTCTGCGGAGGAATGGACTCCTATTGGAACATGGGAAAATCCGTTTACGGGCACTTATAACGGTAACGGCTTTGAAATTACAGGGCTTACCATGACAGATCCCGATGCAAAGCTTGTCGGACTGTTTGGCGTTGCGAAAGGTGCGGAGCTTTACAATATTACCATGCGAGATTATGACATTACGAGCGCAGGCAGCAATGTTTCGGGAAAATCGGTTGGAGCAATCGCCGCAATACGTGTAGGCAGTTCTTATGATAATTTTGTTGATTGAAAATAAGTGAAGATAGACAGAATGAAATAATATATTTATTTTAAATATTGTACATTTCAATAAAACAAATATTTGTCCTAACTGAATTTTCAAAATGAATAAAGTTTTTCATACATGAGGGGAATATCATGATATAATTATAAGAAATTTAACATCATTCATATGAAAAGCGAAAGGACATGATATGATAGACATTTATGTTAATGATATAAAAAAGTCGTTAGAGAACAATTGCTATTTTTCCGCTTTGGCGTTAGCGCTCACATTGCCAGATATATGTGGGATGGTGGAATTTCCTGATGAAGCATTAATATCTAAACGGTATATAGAATGGTATGATAAATATCTTGGCATTTTTATGTCACAGGGAAAGAATGTGAATGGAGTAGAGAATCCCTGGCTAAGTGGGGAAATCATATATAATTTGAGAAATACATATTTGCGTACGGGTTCGCGAAATGTGATGGGGGATAAGGTAAAAGGAGAGGCAAATCAAATTGATCGGTTTATTCTTGTTCTCGGAGATGGTACTGCAATATGGGATTCCACGATTGCAATTGATTTCGGTCATGGGAAGGTAAAATTTAAAGCAATCATTGTTGACGTAACGTATCTTTGCAATAATATATGTAATTGTGCATTATGTTTCTATGACAATAATAGAGAAAAATTTCAGTTTGATTTTAATGCAATAACTCAGGAAGAATTTTTGAAACAGCCTACTGAGAATGTAATGGAGGGAGATATACTTGCAAAAATTTTGAATAAAAAATTATTTGAATCAGGCAGTACAATGCGAGTGATTGAAAATTCAAGTCATGACACACTTGATTCTTTTAAGAAAGGGTCAAATATTATTTTCTCTGATGAAGAAACAAAAGAGAGATTTTTAAATGGTGAATCAATATTTGCTTTTAGTGAAAGTTCAGGGATAAGGAAAGAACAACAAATTGCAGTGCCTAAGATAGAACATGAAGAGAGCAAGAAAACAGAAACGAAGCAAAAAGTGCGGAAAAATATTTGCTCAAAGAAAAATGTGTCAAAGGAAAAGAGAGAGGCACAGGTTCGTTGTTTTTTTGGACAGCATTTCAAAAATACGATTTATACAAAGAAAAAAGAAGAAATTATTCAAGCAGTATTAAAGTCAAAGACAAAGCAACAATTGAATAATAAACTTATGAAAATTTTTTCAAGTAAAGAAACAGGTATAGTTTATAAAAAGCTCCAACCAATTATCAAAGATTTGCCGGGTAAATAATAAGAATGAAAAGCAATAACCGTTTTCACCCTAAAATCAAAATTTTAATAAGGAGGACAACTCAATGGAAATCATTAAAATGTCAGAGGACACATGGCGCATTGAAGATAATGACGTGCGCTTTTTTCTGCTCGCCGGAAAGAAAAAGGCGCTGCTTATAGATAGCGGAATGCAGGTACACGATGCAAAAGAAATTGCACAACAGCTTGTTTCGCTACCGATTGAACTGCTTAACACGCACGCCGATCCTGACCACATCGGAAGCAACGCGGAATTTGAAGCATTTTATATGCACTCGGCGGAAGCGTCAAATTACTACAACACACAAAAGAGAACAGGCAATTTTATTCCTATTGAAAATGGTGACATCATTGACCTTGGCGACCGCAAACTGGAAATCATCACAATCCCGGGACACACACCGGGCAGTGTCGCTTTGCTGGATATCGAAAACCGCGTTTTATACAGCGGAGATACTGTACAGGATGGCAACATTTTCATGTTTGGCGTTCAGCGGGAAATTCATGCATATATCCAAAGCCTTAATAAACTGGAAACAATGAAAGACCGCTTCGATACCATTTACCCGTCACATGGTACGATTCCCGTAAGACCAGAGTTGATTGCGCAGTTACAGGAAGCAGCCTGTTCCGTATTGGAAGGCAAGGCCGAAGCAACGGACGCAGAGTTTCATGGCATGGCGCTGAAACGATACGACGTAGGCTGTGCAGCTTTTTTGTGTGAGCATTAAAGATGTTGGATAGTGCAAAGGGGCGATTAAGGATGGAGAATATGTCGCTCATTGTGGAGTGTGGTATAATGGCGGAAATACAGCATATATAGAGTCTGTTGTAACCGTTCCCGAACATCGAGGGAAAGGTCTTGGCAAGGCAGTTGTCTATAAAGCAATCAATCGCGCAAAAGGACAAGGTGCAAAAAGGGCGATTGTGCTTTCGAATCAGGAATTCTACAGACACCTTGGGATGACAAAATCATCGGAAGTTAGCACTTGGGTCAAAAATAGCAAGTAACGATGAAATAGCAATATGATTATGATATCGTTTTAAGGAAATATATTAGGAATTTGGAAAAAGAAATCATGATAAAAGAAATAGCGAAAAACGACATTTCAGAATGTGTATCTGTCATTAAAGCAAGTTTTTTTACTGTGGCAAATGAAATGGGATTTAATACGGATAATGCACCTAGATTTACGGCATTTTCAATAACCGTTGAACGATTAACATGGCAACTGGAAAAGGAACATAGGGTAATGTGTGCATATTATGATCATGGTAGCATTATCGGATATTATTCCTTACTGTTACAAGAGAACAAGGAATGTGAACTTAATAATTTGTGTGTTCTTCCAGAATACCGACATAGACATATAGGTGAGCAATTAGTAAAGGATGCTTTTGAAAAAGCGAAAGCATTAGACCGTATCAAAATGAATATAGGAATTGTAGAAGAAAATACAGTATTAAGGCATTGGTATGAAAGGTTGGGATTTGAACACATTGGTACTAAAAAATTTGACTTTTTTCCTTTTACGTGTGGATATATGGAGAAAGATTTATAGGTGTTGATTTATCAACTAACGAATACCACAATTGCAACAGAATAGTAACACAGCGTCAGAGCGTATAGAACAATCTATGCGCTTTTTTGCGTTTTTATGAAAAAAAGTGTTGACAGGAAGAATTTAGGTGCTATAATCATATTATACAATTAAAACCTATAAAACCCATAGGAAATATATAAAATAAAGGAGAAACGATTATGACAATCATGACTGTAAATCAGAAAAGAACAACTATGTGCTGCTGCATCAGAAACTTCTATATCAATATGGCAAATTGTTGATCTTACATAGATGATTTATTCCGTATCAGGGAATTTTGGCAGATGTTATGTGAGGCATCTGCTTATTTTTTGCCTTGAGGCAGATACCGATATCGGAAGCACTGAAAAACAGCAAAAAATATTAAAACGAAAGATTTTGGAGGATAAGATTATGAAAAAAAATGTTAGAACGATTGCATCACTATTTACAACAGCAGTATTATTTGCCGGTTCCCTTACCGCTTGCGGTGTTCAGGGAAGCATCGCAGAGAATAATAACGCGGCGGATCCCAATGCCGCAACAGAAACCGCAAAGGTGGACACCGCCTCGGTAGAAACGGTCACAACACAGGACACAACAGCACCATCGGAAAACAAAGATTTCGGAACACTAAATGTTTCGTTTCCCACCGGCAATATTCGCGTAACGGTTGACATTCTGGCACTTGAAAAAGGCTACTTCGAAGAAGAAGGCGTGGAAATTGTCCCAATCGCAATCATTGGAAACGATGCGCTGACTGCGATTAATGAGGATGGCGGTCAATTGGACATTTTGACAGCGGGCTTCGTGGGAGATGTACAAGCAATCGGAGCGGGATATGATTTGAAATTTGTAGGAGGCACTGCAGTAGAAGGTGGCGCAGTGATTGCAAAGAAAGGAAATGCTGATAAATATAAGGCAACGGATACGTTGATCAATTTTGACGAAGTAACAACAGCAAAAATTGGTTTCAAAAGAAATGAGGCTGCATGGATTGTTACAAGACAATATCTTTTAGACAATGGCGTTGATGTCGGCGTTATTGAAGCAATTGAGGACGAGGACACAGGTAATATTTCTTACTATGGTGATGACACCGCAACTGCTCAGGCAGTACAGAAGGGTGAAATCGAACTTGGATTTTTGCCGATGGAATTTGCACTGCTCTATGCAGATGCTTATGACCTTGAGGTTGTAGCAGCAGCCGGCGACCTTTCACCGAACTATGTATGCTGCCGAGAAGTCACTTCAAGCAAACGATATACGGAAAAGTATGATTCTTTTGTGGCATATGAAACGGCAAGAATCAGAGCATTCGAGTACTATAAGCAAGGCGAAACCGATGATGCCGTCAAAGCAGATGTAGTCAATACGGTAGCAAATTATTCTGGCAAGGAAACGGATTATGTCGAAACCTATCTCTATGGCGGCGTAACAAAATTTGCGGTAGACCCGAACACGACAGGGATTGAGAACTATGTTGAGGCAGCCTACAATTCCGGCGTTTTCGCAAGCAGTGCGGTAGATTTTGGCAGCTATGACATTCAGAAGAACGTTGACACTTCCGCTTATAAACAGGCGCTTGACAATTTGATTGACGCGAATCCGGAAAATGCATTTTATGCATCGCTTTTGGACGAATACGAGGCAGCAAATTAACAGATAGCAGAACTTTTGCAGCAAATACAAATCGAGGTAAGGATTATGGGAAGAATTTATGATAATATTCTCGAACTGATAGGAAACACTCCGATGGTTCATTTGAATAAGATTGAAGAAAGCGAGGCTGTCGCAGCGCATTTATACGCCAAGGTGGAAAGTTTTAATCCGGCGGGAAGCGTAAAGGACAGAGCAGCCCTACATATGATCGAGGCAGCAGAAGCGGAGGGCAAACTGAAACCGGGAGCGACTGTGGTGGAAGGAACGAGCGGCAATACGGGCATCGGGATTGCTATGGTTTCCGCAATCAAGGGCTACAAGGCAGTCATTTGTATGGCGGAGGGTTCCAGTCGGGAAAAGATAAAGCTTCTGAAAGCATACGGGGCGGATGTGGAATTGACGCCAAAAAGCAGCGGATTTGGCGGAGGCGGAAGTAAGGCAAAGGAAATCGAGGCAAATACCCCCAATGCATTCCGACCGGCACAGGGCGAGAATCCGCATCACCCGGAAACGCATTATCTTACCACAGGACCTGAAATCTGGAACGCGATGGATGGAAAGGTTGATATCTTTGTTGCAACCGTGGGTACCAGCGGCACATCAGGCGGAATTGGAAAGTATTTGAGGGAAAAAAATCCGGAGATTAAAATATATGGCGTTGAACCGGCAAGCTGTCCGGTATTAAATGGCGGCGAAGCGGGACCGCACAAGATTCAGGGAATCGGCGGCGGAGTAATCTGCCCGATTACCGATTTAAGCCTATATGATGAAATCCTTCTTTGCAGCGACGAAGATGCCTATCAATATGCAAGGCTTTGCCCCAAAACGGAGGGACTTTTGATCGGCATCAGTGCCGGCGCCGCTCTTTGGGCAGCCGTTGCAATTGGTAAGAAACCGGAAAATAAGGGAAAGAACATTGTAGTGCTATTCCCCGATGGAGGCAATAAATACTTATCAAGCGACCTTTTTGATGAGGTGAAACAGTAAAGGATAGATTGAAAAAAGGAGATTTGTTTCATGAAGGTAGTAGAAAATGTTTCACAGTTAATCGGAAAGACACCACTGCTGCGTCTGAACGGTTATAAGAAAGTGCATGATTTGAAAGCGACAATCCTTGCAAAACTGGAATATTTTAATCCGGCGGGCAGCGTGAAGGATCGCATCGGTCTTTATATGATACAGGACGCAGAAGAGAGGGGACTGCTCAAGAAGGGTTCCGTAATTATTGAACCAACTAGCGGAAATACGGGTATCGGATTGGCAGCGGCAGCAGTGATCAAAGGATATCGGGTGATTATCGTCATGCCGGATACCATGAGTGCGGAACGCAGAAATATCTTAAAAGCATACGGTGCAGAATTGGTACTGACAGACGGTAAGGGCGGCATGAAGGCTGCAATTGCCAAGGCAAAAGAGCTTGCGGAAGAAATTCCACATAGTTTTATCCCCGGACAGTTTGCCAACGATGCCAATCCACGTGCGCATTATGAAACAACGGGACCGGAAATCTGGAAAGATACCGCATCGAATATTGATATCTTTATTGCTGGTGTCGGCACGGGCGGAACGCTTTCCGGTGCGGGGAGATACTTAAAAGAGGTCAATCCCGATATTCAGGTGATTGCAGTGGAACCGAAAGATTCTCCGATTCTTTCGGAAGGAAAAGCGGGAGTCCATCAGTTACAGGGACTTGGCGCCGGATTCATTCCATACACAATGGATATGGAAATTTATGACGAGGTCATTGCGGTAACTACCGAACAGGCGCTAAAGGCAGCCGCAGATTTGGGAAAAAGTGATGCCGTACTTGCGGGAATTTCATCGGGGGCAGCGCTTTATGCAGCCGAAGTGGTCGCAAAAAGACCGGAGAATAAGGGGAAAAATATTGTGGTTATTTTCCCAGATAGCGGTGAGCGATATCTTTCTACCGCGCTTTACGATTAAGTACAAAACGATTCAAGGAAAACAGGAGCAAAAGGTTGAAAATTAAAATTTTCAACCGACAAGTTTTGTGCTACGCAAAAACTTGAGCCATTATCAATGCTTTCAAGAAAGCATATCCTAAAAAAAGTCGTAGCATGGAGGCTACAAATGAGTAATTTAGGTGGCAGGGATTTATCAGGGAATCCATATAAAATAGAAATAAAAAATGTATCCTTTGATTATGTCGAAAAGAAAACAAGGTTTGAGGCGCTTAAGAATATCAATCTAAACATACGTTCTGGAGAGTTTGTATGTATTTTAGGTTCTTCCGGCTGCGGTAAATCTACTCTTTTGAGTTTGCTTACCGGTCTGAACCGCGCAAAGGAAGGGAAAATTCTTGTTAACGGGGAAGAAATCAAGGGCCCCGGCATTGACAGAGCAGTCGTATTCCAGCAGTATTCGTTGTTTCCGTGGCTTACTGTGAAAGGAAATATTTTATTTGGCATTCGGCAGAGCGGCAAAAAATACAGCAAAAAGGAAAGAGAGGAACTTGCCGACAGCTATGTGGAGAGCGTTGGACTGACAAGTGCGAAGGATCGTTATCCCAATCAGCTTTCCGGAGGTATGAAACAGAGAGTCGCAGTGGCAAGAGCGCTTGCGTTAGAGTCGGACATTCTTCTTTTGGACGAACCCTTTGGCGCAATCGATCCGAAACTTCGACTGGAATTACAGGAGCTTGTTTCCAAGCTTTGCGTAGAACATAAAAAAACGGTCGTCTTTATCACACATGATATTGATGAGGCGATTTTACTCGCAGACAGAGTTGTCGTAATGGAGCCGGGAAAACTTCGAAGTATCTTGAAGGTGAACCTTCCGCATCCACGCGTAAGGGACGAGCTGGTTCGCACAGATGAATATGAAAAGCTGCATCGGCAGTTGATTTCATCGTTCTATGATCACGTTGAAGATCATATTGGTGAGGGGGTAGCATTATGAAAGATTTCTTTAAACTGGAAAAAAAAATGTATCCGGAGTTTGGCATTGCAACCCTGCTCATGCTTGTAAATATTGTTTTGACGCTCGTATTTCCGTATTTTACGATTCACAAAGCATATTATGACAGCGCGGCGTATATTACGGTGTTGTTGGTTTCCTATGGGATATATGCGTTGTATCTCTTTGCAAGCAAGAAAAAGAGTGCCTCTGATATTGTGGTGGTGCTTTATGGATTTTTTATTCTGTGGGAGGTTTCCTATAAGCTGGGGTGGATTCAGAATGATTTGTTAATTCCGTCTGCCGAAGGACTTTTTCATGTCTTTGTAGAAAAACCGTCTGAAATTTTGAGTGACGTATGGGGCTCTATCCAACTTCTTTTTTGGGGATTTTTGTTTGCTGTCGTGCTTGGAACCTTGCTGGGGCTTTTGGCGGGCTGGGTTCCGCGGATCAGAGAGGTGCTTCTTCCGGTTTCCAATGTTATTACGCTCATTCCGCCGCTGATGTTTTCGGCGTATCTGATTATGATTCTTTCCACTTTCAGACAGGCAGCGATTGCGGTTATCTTTTTTGCAGTTTTCTGGCCGACTTTTCAGGGAACGGTTGCAAGGGTTGGACAGATTGACCGTCAGATTATCGAGGCGGCGAGAACGATGGGTGTTGGAACGGTGGGTATGCTTGTAAAGATTATTTTTCCGTATTGCCTCCCGGGAATTATCAGGAGTATTTCAAAAAGCCTTCGCGGAGCCTTTATGTGTCTTTCCGGAGCGGAAATGCTTGGCGTTAATCTTGGAATTGGGTATTTTATCGAGAAATATAAGAGTTTTGCGGATTACAGGTGTGTGCTTGCCGGGATTTTAACGGTGGGAGTGATTACTACGGTGATTGATATTTTGGTGAATAAAGTTGAAAAAAGTATGATTCAGTGGGAGAATTAAAGGGGTAAGAGGTCGTTAATTTTCTACTAAAATTGAAAATCCTTGAAACATAGGAATAAATATGATAGTATTATTATATAATAAATCGTGACCAAGGTCATGGTTTGGGCTGGTCGAAAGACCCAGGTCCACCGAGAGGCGGGGATTTACCCCGCCGTTATTCATTTAAGGGGAATTTATGGCAGAAAAGATTTTAAGCATATTTATTGATGAATCAGGAGATTTTGGCACATATGATTATCATGCACCAAATTACTATGTCGCGATTATAATGCATGAGCAGAAGAATAATATTGAAGCAAATATTAAAAATTTGAATGAACATATATACTATCTTGGATATGAGGTTCATGCAATACATACAGGACCAATTATTCGTCGCGAATCGTTTTACAGGAATGATATAAGGGAAAAAAGAAAGGCATTGTTTAATGCACTGTATCATTTTACAAGAAAATTGGATATTCATTATATTTGTCCTAAGATTAGAAAGATTGAATGTAGAAATACGGAACAAGATTCTCTAAAAATGGAAGGAAAACTATCAAAAGCGATTGCTGATGAATTAAAATTACATTATTCTTATATATCAGGTTTTGATAAAGTCATTGTATATTATGATAATGGGCAAATGGAGCTGAATAAAATTCTTGTGTCAGTATTTAATACAATATTTACCAATGTAGAGTTTCGAAAGATTAAACCGGTTGATTATAAATTGAGCCAAGTAGCAGATCTCATATGTACGATGGAGTTGTTAAAGGATAAAGCAGACCGCAATGATTTTTCCGTATCGGAATTGGAATTTTTTGGTACACCAAGAGATTTTAAGAAAAATATATATAAAAATATTGTTAAGAAACATTTATAAAGAAGAAAAATGAAGCCGTTAATTATATTTAGATAAAGCTTCATCATGTAAAAGCGCATGAAAATTAGTTTATGCGCTTTTTTTATCGGACGAATCGGGTCCGTTACTATTTGTATATGTTATATAAAAATGAGTAGTGTTTCATTAATTCCCATAAAAAAGAAAAAAGAACTATACAAAACATAAATTATCTGATAGAATAAATAAAACATACTATATCAGTAGGAAATATATGAATATATAGAAATAAGACACACGCGGAGGAACATAATATGGCAAGAGAAATTGGAACGAAATGCATTCACTTAGAAGAAACCGAAGGGCAAAGCAATAACTACGGTGCGATCAGCTATCCGATTTACCAGACAGCAACTTATGCCCACCTCGGAGTAGGGAAAAGCACAGGCTTTGATTACAGCAGACTGCAAAACCCGACAAGGGAGCAGTTGGAAAAAGTCGTTGCGTCACTGGAAAACGGAATTGACGCAGTGGCGCTTTCTAGCGGAATGGCAGCGATATCCCTGATGATGGAGTTGTTTGCGCCGGGAGATCATCTGATCGTAGACGCCGATTTATACGGTGGCAGCATCCGTTTGTTTGACCATGTATCAAAGAAAAACGGTATTCAATTCTCTGCGATTGACTGTTGTAGAGAAAATGTAGAGAGCTATATCAAAGAGAACACAAAAGCAGTCTATATTGAAACACCGACCAATCCGATGATGAATGTAACAGATATCGCCGCGCTTGCAAAAATCGCCAAAAAACATAACATTTTGCTAATCGTTGATAATACGTTTTTATCGCCGTATTTTCAAAATCCTCTGGACTTAGGAGCAGACATTGTTGTTCACAGCGGAACGAAATATTTGGGAGGACATAACGACACACTGGCGGGCTTTTTGGTCACAGACAGAGAGGATATCTCCGAACGGTTCCGCTTTCTCATCAAGACAACAGGAGCCGGACTTGCACCTCTTGACAGTTGGCTGATTTTGCGTGGTATCAAAACGTTGGCGCTGCGAATGGAAAAAGCACAGGCAAATGCGATAGAGATTGCCGGTTGGCTGAAAAAACAAAAAGCGGTAACTGATGTCATTTATCCCGGCTTACCCGATCACCCGGGACATGAAATTATGAAAAAACAGGCGCGCGGCTTTGGCGCAATGCTGACCTTCCGTTTGGAAAGCAAAGAATTTGCACTCTCCATTTTGGAAAAAGTGCGCATGATAAAATACGCGGAAAGCCTTGGCGGCGTGGAAACGCTGATTACATACCCGACAACGCAGACGCACGCAGATGTTCCCAAAGAAATCCGCGAGCGAAACGGCATTACGGAAAGCACACTGCGGATGTCTGTGGGAATCGAAGATGTAAAGGACTTGCTGGCAGAACTGGACAAGGTATGGAAAGAAACGGAGGAAATGTGAAAAAAACATATATGACAGTTTTTTCACATGGTAAATTTGTGCTAACGCCCAAATTTACAGGGTGTTGGCAGCATGGAGGTATAGATACATGGCAGAGAGAAATCTTGATTTTGACAAAGTAATAGAAAGAAAAAAAACAGATTGTTTGAAATACGATTTTGCCGAGAAACGGGGAATGCCAAAGGACGTGCTTTCTTTTTGGGTGGCGGATATGGATTTTAAGGTATCCTCTTACATCGAAGATGCACTGATCGAGCGTGTGCAGCATGGCATTTTTGGATACAGCGAAGTGCAGACGCCCTATTTTGAAACCGTGCGCGACTGGATGAAAAAACATCATAACTGGGAGCCACAGGAAAAGTGGCTTGTAAAAACACCGGGAATTGTCTTTGCCCTTGCAATGGCAGTTAAAGCATATACGGAGAAGGGCGACGGTGTATTGGTACAGTTGCCAGTATATTATCCGTTCTCGGAAGTGATAGAGGATAACGGAAGAAGAGTTGTGAGTAATACGCTTTATCTCGGTGAGGACAACCGCTATCACATTGATTTTGAGGACTTTGAGCGGAAAATCAAAGAAGAAAAGATCAAACTGTTTTTCCTGTGTAACCCGCACAATCCCGTCGGACGCGTATGGACAAGAGAGGAACTAATCACACTAGGAGATATTTGTGTAAAAAACAATGTCATTGTGGTAAGCGATGAAATTCATCACGACTTTATATGGAAGGGAGAGCATGAGGTATTTGCAAATATCAAAAGCGAGTACGAAAAAATCAGTATTACGTGCACCTCTCCAAGCAAAACCTTTAACATTGCCGGTATGCAGATATCCAATATTTTTATACCAAACAGCACCTTAAGGCGCAAGTTCCGACGAGAGCTGGACGCGGCGGGGATAAGCCAAATGGGCACTATGGGATTGGTAGCCTGTGAGGCGGCATACAAAAAAGGCGAAGCGTGGTATCAGGCAATGTGCGCTTATGTGAAAGACAATTTTGCATTTGCAAAACAGTATGTGGAGGAATATCTCCCAGGCGTAACGATGATTGATTCGGAAGGAACTTATCTGGTGTGGCTCGACTTTCGCGGAACGGGGCTTTCGTCAGAGGAATTAGACCGCCGCATTATTTATGAAGCAAAGCTGTGGCTGGACAGCGGTAAAATTTTCGGAGAAAGCGGGAAAGGGTTCCAAAGAATTAATGCAGCCTGTCCGAGAAGCGTTCTGAAAGAGGGACTTGACCGGATACGGAGTATCTTATAATAAATTTTTGGATTAAAATGTAAAATGCTATTGACAGAGCGTAAAATTTAAAGTACAATCAAAAACATATAAAACATATAGAGTAAGTAGGAAATAAAAAAGATTTCGCTCGGCAGCAAACATTAAATGATTTACGTTGTCGCAATTTTTTATAGAATAAAGAAGGAGGAAGAAATTATGAGCAAAATAAAAGAAAGTGCACTGGAGTTAATTGGAGGAACACCGATTTTAAAATTAAACGGATATGCAAAAAAGGCGGGAATTACAGATGCAGTAATCCTTGCAAAGTTGGAGTACTTAAATCCGGCGGGGTCCGTAAAGGATCGTATCGCATTGGCGATGATTGAGGACGCCGAGAAGAAAGGCATTTTAAAGGAAGGCGCAACGATTATTGAGCCGACAAGCGGAAACACAGGAATCGGTCTTGCAGCAGTTGCAGCGGCAAAGGGATACCGCGCGATTCTCACCCTTCCTGAAACGATGAGTGTAGAGCGCAGAAATCTCTTAAAGGCATATGGAGCAGAGCTGGTGCTTACGGAAGGCGCAAAGGGAATGAAAGGTGCAATTGCCAAGGCAGAAGAGCTGAAGAACGAAATCGAAGGAGCCGTTATTTTAGGACAGTTCGTAAACCCGGCAAATCCGGCAGTGCATAAGGCAACGACAGGACCGGAAATCTGGGATCAGACAGACGGAAAGGTAGATATTTTCGTAGCGGGGGTTGGTACAGGCGGCACCATCACAGGCGTTGGTGAATATTTAAAGGAAAAAAATCCAAACGTAAAGATTGTCGCAGTGGAGCCGGTAGGCAGTCCGGTTCTCTCAAAGGGAACTGCGGGTGCTCACAAAATTCAGGGCATCGGCGCGGGCTTTGTTCCTGAAGTGCTCAATACAACGATATATGACGAAATCATTACCATTGAAAATGAAGACGCATTTGCGGAAGGAAAGGCATTTGCGGTAAGTGAAGGCATTTTGGTCGGCATTTCTTCGGGAGCGGCATTAAAGGCAGCGTCGATTCTTGCACAAAGACCAGAAAATAAGGGCAAAAATATTGTGGCACTGTTACCCGATTCAGGCGACAGATACTTGTCTACACCGTTGTTTGCAGATTAACGGGAAAGAGGAAAGACGAAAAACTGAGGAGAAAAATCCCTCTGCTCCTGATGGGCAGTCGCATTTTTCCTTCGGAAAAACAGGGAGGGATTAAAAATGGGATGCTGTGACTTTACAGAAACACAAGAGAATGCAGAAGAGCTGTTAAACAGTTATACGGATCAGGAGGCGGAGGAACACGCAAGGGAGGTCGGCGTTGATCCCAGACCAAACGAAAACATTAGTGAAATTGATGAAAGAGGCGCATTTATTCGTCAGCCGAATGCATTTATTCAGCCGTTCGGCGACAACGAAGGAGATTTGAAGGCAGATGCAAACAGGTATTCCATCTATTGGGCAATCGGTTGCAACTGGTCAAACAGACCGGTTATCGTGAGAGATTTGCTGGGACTTCAAGATGTGATCAAGGATCAGCTGACAACGTCCTCCGGTGAAACCAACAAATACGGACATGGATTTGGCGACCAACCCGGACATCGGGATGCGACGACGGGAGCATATTTTTTGAGTGAATTTTATAAGAGAGCCAATCCTGATTTTCGTGGAAGGGCGACAACGCCAACTTTTGTTGACATTATCGAGAAAAGGGCTGTGAACAATGATTATCACAGATTGACAAATTATCTGGAAGTTCAGTTCCGCCCGTTCCAGCCAAAGGACGCGCCGGATTTGTATCCGAAGAAATTCCGAAAGGAAATCGATGAGTTTAATGACTGGCTGTTCCCTCATGTGAATAACGGTCATTACCGCATGGCATTCTGCCAGTCGCCGGAGGCTTATGATGAGGCGTATGAGGATTTCTATGAATCGCTCGACAAACTTGAGAAACGCTTGGAAACGAACCGTTTTCTGTTTGGAGATTACATTACGGACAGCGATGTGAGAGCCTATGTTACGCTGGCGCGTTGGGATGTAAGCTACTATCACAATGTCGGACCCGTGAAAAAGCCGATTAAGGATTACAAGAATATTTGGGGATATCTGCGAGAGCTCAATACCATTCCGGCATTCCACAATAACTGTAACGCAAAGACGTTGGCGGCGGCAGCGGGATCGAAAAAGCCAGGAAAAGGGATTTTTAGAGGCTACAATGATCGCATTTTGTCAAAGGTAGACTTTGATGCGCTTTGGGCAGACGACGGAGCGCGGAGAAAGCTGAGCAAAACACCGGATGAAGTATTCTTACGCCACCCTGAAAATGAAACATACGAGGATTATGCGGGAGAAATTTCAAAGTCCATTTGGAACAGTCCGAATTGGGAGGACAGAGATCCCAAGAATGGTGTGTTATCCGTAGATGCGTCCATTAATCCGCTGAAGGGGATGCTATAAAGTTGCTGCGGAATAGTTTGAGCGTATGAAAACGAATAGAAAAGGCAAATAAGAGGGGATACATATGGAAATCTATCGGATCAAGGAAGGTTCACCCGACTGGCTCTATAAAGCGTACGATTATGTGCGGACAGACGCCTTTTGCTTTGGACAGAATATCCCGATTGAAACAGAATTTGCCCACGATGCGGTTTCCGAGGAACTTCTTGCGATTGTGCTTGTGGAGGACCACAAGCCGGTGGGAGGATGCCGCATTACTTATCCCAAGGAGAGCGTCGGAAAAATTGAGCGCGTGTGTGTGATTCGGGAAAAGCAAAAGTCCGGTTATGGAAGGATTTTGATTGAAGAAGCGGAAAAATGGCTGATGGAAAGCGGTGTCAAGCACATTGTAATCACCAGTCAGGACAGAGCCGCAGGCTTTTACAATAAACTTGGCTATGTTACCAATTTGGAGGTCAGTCCAAGCATTTACGAAAAACCGAGAACGGATTTAGAGCCGGAGGATGAGGCACAGAAGGAATTGAAACGGAAGAAACTGGGATTTACCTGTGTCTTGGTGGAGAAATATATTCACGAATGAGTGAACCGGAATATATGATTTAAGGGAGCACGCAAAAGTGGTAAAGTATGAGGACGTGAAAAAAACATTTGCAGATTTGGTAAGCGTCGATTCGCCGTCACTCCATGAGGAACAGATGGCGCAGCGGGTGAAGAAGCTGTTTGCGGAGATTGGGATAACGCTTTGCGAGGACGACAGCGCCAAACGGACCGGCTCCACAACGGGAAATTTGTATGCGTATGTAAAAGGTGACGGAAAAAAAGCGCCTGTTTTATTGGCGGCGCATTTGGATACGGTTATGCCCGCATATGGAAAAAAAGCCGTTTTTGCGACGGACGGAACGGTCAGAAGTGATGGAACAACAGTTCTTGGCGCAGACGATTTGGCGGGTGTTACGGAAATCTATTATGCGATGAAGTATCTGAAAGAAAATCAGATAGCGCATCGCGATACGGAACTTTTATTTACTGTAAGTGAGGAGCTTTACTGCAAAGGTGCGAAAGCATTTGATTATGGCAGAATAAAATCCAAAAGTGCATACGTTTTGGACCTGAGCGGAAGAATTGGAGATGCCGCTTACGCAGCACCGACAATTCTTTCTTTTTGCGTTACAATCAATGGAAAGGCAGCGCACGCGGGATTTTGTCCGGAAGAGGGAAGAAATGCGATTGCGGTAGCGGCAAATGCGATTGCACAGTTACCGCAGGGGAGAATCGATGACGTTACTACAGCCAATATCGGCATGATTTCCGGGGGAAGCGGCGTCAATATTGTTTCGGAACAATGTACGGTTCAGGGGGAGATCAGGAGCCTGAATCACGAAAAGGCAGTTGCGCTTGCAAAGACATATCGGGAGCAATTTACGAAATCGGCACAAGATTTGGGCGCGTCTGCCGAATGGAAAGAAACGGTTGATATTCAGGCGTATGAAACAAGCTTTGACAGCGACGTTGTTCGAGAATATGAAAAGGCGGCTTCCGGCGCGGGGGTGGAGGCGAAGTTTTTAAAAACCTTTGGCGGAAGTGACAATAATGTGTTTTTCCAGCATGGAATAGAAGGGATTGTGATGGCGTGCTCCATGAACAATGTGCATAGTTGCAAGGAATATGCGAATGTGCATGAGATGGTTACGGTGACGGAGATTTTGATTCGTATATTGGCGGAAAATGAAGATATTTTACAAGACTTTTCCCGATAGTTGTCTTATACTGTATACAGGAAACAGGTAGACACATGGGAGAGAAGAGTGAAAGATAAATCTTTCACTCACAAGTTTGTGTGACCACAAACTTGCAG
>JAAVAF010000090.1 GCA_014804225.1 Lachnospiraceae bacterium | reverse complement strand
GCTTAAGGTTCTGCTTTTGCCGATTTCATAAAATGCCTGTGCATACGTTTTGCTGGAATCATCGGGGAGATTGCCTTTCATAAAAGTACCGTTTAAAAAACTCTGAATTGCCGATACGGTGTGGTAAGATCCGTTAAACGTAAGCTGCTCAAACTGGAAGATGTAGCCTTCCGTGAGGAAATTAAGCGGATCGAGATAATATGAAACGGCATCTTTTGTGGCATAATACCAACTGCCTCCGTGGAGTTTTCCAACCCAGCCTTTTTCTGCGTTGCTTGTGGTATTTTGGATCAGGCTTTTGTCACCCATTTCATTTGCAACAACGGTATTAAAATCAAGTCCTGTGTTCATCGGAACAAAAATCCAGTTTGGATGAAGCTCCTTTAATGCGGTCAGCTTGTCCCGATAAAATACCGGAAACATTTCAATATCGGAGGTGTCAATTCTGCCGTTTAATGCGTAGGGCATTATGACATTCATGTCATATTCTGTTTCCCAGTTAATCCAGTCCTCGTCGGAATAGGCAAGATAGTAGGATTCGACATAGCCGTTGTACTCTGTACCGCCCAGCCAAAATGAAGCTTCATACCAGATGCCGTCTTCCGAAATATCTACCGATTTTATGTAGAGTGTGTGACCGCTGTTTATCGTGGCGGCTGTTTTGTCCGATGCGGGACTTTGACGCACATCATAGGTCTCTGTGCGGTATAAGAGCGACATTAAAGGTTTTTCTGCGGCGAGTTTATTAAAGGCATCCATCGCAGCCTGAATAGGAACGTTAAAATCCATTTCGGATTCTGGTTCTGCGTCTGATGTCAATTCGGATTCGCTTTCTAAAGTTGTTTCCGATTCGTTTTCGAAAATTGTTTCGCTATCGTTTTCGAAAACTGTTTCGGATTCGTTTTCAAAAATTGTTT
This sequence comes from Lachnospiraceae bacterium, assembly GCA_014804225.1. Lineage (GTDB taxonomy): Bacteria > Bacillota > Clostridia > Lachnospirales > Lachnospiraceae > COE1. Next base: position 6,352 of record JAAVAF010000090.1, on the reverse strand, counting down.
CCGATTCAAGGATTGGCTGTGTTTCGGCAGTAGGTTCAGTTTCTATCGTAGCTTCTGTCTCTTTTTCAGGTTGTGTTTCGATAGCAGCCTCTGTCTGTTTTTCCGGTTCGGATTCCATTTTAACTTCCGTTTCTTCTTGTGTAATATCTATTTCTGAAACATCATTTATGACATTTGTGTCATTTTCGTCATATGATTCGGCAGCGTTCACCGTCGTCGGAACACCACCGATAAAAAGTGTGAAGCTTAATATAAGTGATAAAGCGCGATAACGTTTTTTATGAAACATAGTTTAATCCTTTCATACATAAAATGAACGTGTTGTGTGACAATTAAAGTGTAACAGTAGAATAAAGTTATGTCAACTTATCAATTGTTGGAAAAATTGTATATAATTTTTTTTTTCGACATTTCACTGCAAGATTGACAACTTAATACAGATAATGCGATAATTAAGAAAACTCAAATTTATTTTTTAAAAATAGAAAAAATATCTGATAGAGAAAGGCGATATTAAATGGAGGAAAGGAATTCGTTTCAATATCGAAAATGCATTGTCACGCTTGTACTTCTTGGGATTAATGTACTTGTATATCTGTGTTGTATCTATGCAGAGCGAGTCATGTATCATGATAAAACACTTGCGGAAGAGATCTATAATATCGGAAGCATGAACGCGGAGCGTGTGATGTCAAACGGGGAATATTACAGATTTATCACGAGTATGTTTATGCATGGCAGTATCTCTCATATTGTGAGTAATATGATTTTTCTTGTAGCGCTTGGGGAGATGCTTGAGAGGGTCATCGGTCATGTAAGATTTGTGCTGCTTTATTTTCTTTCAGGAATTGGCGGCGGTATTTTTTCTATGATCAATGTTGTGCTTAGTCAGGATTTTTATACTGCGATTGGAGCAAGTGGCGCAATTTTTGGGCTAATCGGCGCGATGTTGGTGCTTGTTATTATCCACGATGGACATTATGAGGGAATTTCGATTAAAAGAATGATATTTGCGGTTGTTTATATGGTGTATAGCGGAATGCAGTCGGAGGGGATTGACAATGCGGCACATTTCGGAGGACTTGTTTTTGGCGTACTGATTATGACAGCGATGTATGTGATAGACAGTGGCAGATTGAGATTGCAAGGGCGAAAATGATAGATAAACGGGAGGAGAAATAAGTGAAAATTAATATTTATTATGGAGGAAGAGGACTGATTGGAGATGCGACGTTGTATGTGCTCAATAAGATGCAAGAGGTGTTGCAAGAGCTGAATGTAACGATGGAGCGTTATGATTTATATGAATTTAAAAATAGTATTGTCACACTGCCGCAGACTTTGAAAGATGCGGACGGTGTCGTTCTTGCAACTACGGTGGAATGGTTTGGCATCGGCGGTTGGATGCAGCAGTTTCTGGATTCGTGCTGGTTATACGGCGATAAGGAGAAAATTGCAAAAATATATATGTGCCCGATTGTCATGTCGACCACCTATGGCGAGCGCGACGCGATGATGAGCCTTATGGATGCATGGGAACTTTTGGGCGGACTTCCCATAATGGGAATTAGTGGATATATTGCGGATGTGTCGGAATTGGAGCAAGATCCAAGTTATGCGAGAGTAATCGAAAAACGCACGGAGGATTTATATCGTTCCATCAATCAAAAGACGGCAGTGTTCCCATGCAGCAATCAGGCAATCAAACAGAAGGTATCGTTCACGCAGAGCCTGAATTTGACGCCGCAAGAGGCAGAGCAGCTCTCCGAGCTTGCAAGCGACGACTTTTATGTGCAGAAGCAAAAAGAGGATATTCAGGAACTTGCGAGTATGTTCAAAGATTTGATGGGAGTATCGGGAGAATTTGACAGCACCATGTTTTTACAGGATTTAAGGGATCATTTTCATCCGCAGGCAGGCTTTCGGGCAGTGTACAAATTCAATCTTCCCGAGGCGAAAAAGCCGCTGATTGTCAAGGTTGATCACACGGAAATGGAGTGCTTTTATGGTGACAGCAATAACTTTGATGTGGAGCTGCAGCTTTCCTCCGATGTGATGAATGAGATTGTACAGGGACGCATGACATTTCAAAGGGCGTTTATGGCGGGTTCGATGAAAATGAAAGGTGATTTCAAGGCGCTCAGGACGCTTGATATGTTGTATGTGTTTTAAATGTTTATGAAAAGGAAGCCGAATTGAAAATCGAAAAGGTTCAACCGGCAAGAAAGGAGCATATTGATAAAATGAAAGACGAAAATTGTATTTTTTGTAAGATTGCAAACGGTGAGATTCCCTCAAGGACGCTCTACGAGGATGATGATTTTAGGGTAATCATGGATTTGGCGCCTGCCACGAAAGGGCATTCGCTGATTTTGCCAAAAAACCACTATAAGAACGTTTATGAGATTGCGGACAATACGGCTGCAAAGGTACTGCCGCTTGCAAAAAAGATGGCAACGTTGATGACAGAGAAGCTTGGCGCTGATGGTTTTAATATTGTGCAGAATAATAATGAAGTGGCGGGACAGACCGTGTTTCATTTTCATGTGCATCTGATACCGCGTTACAATGACGATAACCAGAGCCTTGTGATGAAGCCTCAGGAGATGACGGACGCGCAGCTTGACGAGATACGGGAACAAATCGTGAAGTAAGAAGAGAATAGAAGAATAATTCACATAACTATGAAAAGGAATTTTTGCATTATATTGATACTGGCGGCATCTTTGTTTTCCTACAGCGTTTGAAGCGCTTCTTTGGAAAAAAAGATGCCGCTTTCGTCATCAGTGATGTTGATTGTAATATACGGCGCATATAATCATGCCTGTATTTTGGACATAAGAGCTTCTTGCAGAACTTGGGAAAAGTTTAAGTCCATAGCCATTGCGGCTTCGTTCAGCCACTCGGGAATACTTAAAGTTTTCTTTACGGCACGGGAGCTTGTGCGCTTTTTATAGGCAAGCATATCAAATTCAATCACGACAAGGAATGAATCGGGTTCGGGTGTAATTGTTGTTGGATCAGAAGTATCGGGGAAAGGCTGTTGTTCTTTTTCCCGACAGGATAAAGCCAGACCAAGCGCATCTACAGCCATTTCATAAGCCTGTGTCATATCATCGCCTTGTGTAAGACATTCGGGAATATCAGGAAAAGAAACCCAAAAACCGCCTTCCTCTGCTTTGTGAAATAATGCAGGATAAAATAATTTCTTCATATTGCGCCTCCATTTTTTGAAGCGAGATTTATTTAAGTCCCGCCTGCTTTAATATAGCCTGTTCAAGTCCCTCAAACCCGTTTTTCTTGAGATGCTTGATCATTTCACGTGGTGTCATTGGCATTTTTAAATATCTCCTTTCCTTATCATAGTTATATTATACACGTAATAGTACGTATGTCAACAATTAATACGTATTGTTACGCAAAACAATGGTTTGTGAGTGACTGGATAAGGTTCCTGAATGTGTATGCACTAATTTAATTATAGAAACATTTTTTATGCCGATAGGGAATACCTATCGGCAATTTTGATTCAATAAGGCAGTTCGCAAAGTGTGTCGACTTTGGTTGACATTTGATGGAATGAGAGATTCTTTACAGTATTATATGTTTGTAGTACAATAAAGAAAAAGTGTTAAAAGTTATATAACTTAGAAAAAGGAGCACGGATATGAATAAAGAAATTATATATGAAATGACACAGTCGGAGAGCTTAATCATGCATTTTTTGTGGAGAGAAGGCGCAAAAAGCTTTGTGGAAATCATGACTTTTTTGACAAAAGAGGAAGGTAAGGAGTGGAAAAAGCAGACCGTCAATACATTTATCAAACGACTGTCGGATAAGGGACTGATTGCGGCGGACGAAACGGGAAAAAACAGAGTGTATAACGCGGCAGTGACGAATGTAGAGTATGAAAAGGGCAAGGCGGAAAAACTGCTTCACGATTTTTACGGAGGTTCCGTTTATTCCTTTTTGTCGGCGCTTACCGGGGGCAGAGGGATTGATAAAAAAGCTGCTGATGATTTGAGAGCAATTGTGGAAAAGGAGTTTGCGCAAGAGGAGGAAATGGGGGGACAGAAATGACGCTGCTGCACACAATGAGCTTGGCGGGAAGTATCGCGATAGGGATTTATATGTGCGCTTCTTTTCTGACGAAGCGGTATCTGCCGATAACGTGGCATAAAATATATCTTACCGTAAATATCATTTTATTTCTCATACCGTTTGGATATTTTAAGGCAGAGTATACGGCGTGGCTAAATCGGTATTTCGGTTTGAAAGCGTGGTATCAAAGAACGCGCTTTATAAAAGATATGACGAATTATACGATATTTGTATATCGGGACGGTGTATATGTACCCAATCTGCCGGTGTATATCATACTGTTATTCAGCCTGCTTTTGGGAATTGGCGGATTGATTTTATATGTTAAAAAATATTATACTGTCTATTTTAACATTATGAAAAAAGTAGTGTTGTATGAAGATGGAGGAACAGTCTTAGAAGAATTGGAAAAAGAAACAAAGGGAAATGAAGTATACTTATGTGCCGACATTAAAACACCGATTACGATTGGAATCTTACATAGAAAAATTATCCTTCCTGATATCGTGTGGGAAGAAAAGAAACTGCAAGGTGTACTGCAACATGAATTGGTGCATATAAAGGTTATGGATAATCTTGTTAAGGTCATCTTGTTTTTGGTGGTTGCTTTCAATTTTTATAATCCGCTTGTGTATTATTTGTTGTACCGATGGAACTTAATTTCTGAAATGTATTGTGATTACAAAGTTACCATGAAAAAAAGTTTACAGGAAACAGGAGATTACGCAAAGATGATTATCGACTTTGCAGAGAAGAAAGACACTGTAGGTTTGCCGATTATAGGCTTTAGTTTGAGTGAAAAACAGATAAAAGAAAGAATCTTAAATATGAAAAACACAAGAAAAAAATATGGAAAAATAAGCAGCATGATAGGGCTGCTGATTCTTATAGGAGCCATTTTTGCATCATCACTAACAGTTTATGCGTATGAGAAAAGGAAAATTCAGTATTTTGATGAGCCCTATGAGAAAGTAGAGAAAGTCCTTTTTTTCAGTAGTTGGGAAGATGCTGTTCTTTGGGACTCGGATGCAATAAATGATCAATATGAGCAGTACATTAGTTCCGATAATATTATATTTTTTGTAAGTGAAGCAGGAGAAGTTTTTTATAATATATGCCCAGAATCGAAAGCGTATCAAACAGATCGTTCATGCAGTCATACTTATATTTCAGGAATTGTTACAAAGCACACAAAAAACAGCAGTGGTAAGTGTTTGATCGATTATTATAATGCCAAAAAATGTAGTAAATGTGATGAAATGGTTTATGAGACGTATATCAAAACAGTGTCCCATGATGTATGTCCCCACTAGAGTAAAATGTATCAAATACCGACACGTTTAGCGAATCGCTTAAATTAAAATATTCATTTGCGAGTTAGTGTTTAATACTCAAGTGCACAGATGAAGAGGGGAGCAAGATTATCAAAATGACAGAAGAAACGGTAAAAGAATTTGTAAGGTCATATTCCGAATTGAAAGCAAGAAGAGATGTAATTGATAAAATCCGAAAGTATTCACACAATGAGAGTATTGATGAAGATCAGGAGTATTCACAGCTTGCCATAAAAATTCAAATTATCGAATCTGCTTTAGAGCTTTTGACAGAAGATGAAAGGACGATTATATATTTACATTTAATTGACAATGTAAAATGGAGTGAAGTGAAATCAATATATGAACAAAAAGTTGGAACAGAGTTTAATTATTCCGAAAGAACCTTCATGCGGATACAAAAAAATGCATTGAAGAAAATAGAAACCTTTGTTTCTAAAAATAAGTTTGAACAGTACATAGAATGATACATCAAGAATCTTTGGATATAAAAGGATATCTGTGCGGGTATTCCACAAGTTTGACACTTTTTTGACATAGTTTTGTCATGGAGTTATCACTTTAAATTTTGAATGCATAAAGATATAATTAGATTATAGAAGCACAAACGATAATATTATTTTCTACGTTTCTTAGTCTATACAGATTAAGAAACGTAGAAGTATTGAGAAAGGAAATTTGAGATGATTGAAATTGAATCCGTATATTATAACCCCAATACAAGAGGACTTACATCTAATTTCGAAAATACAGCTATTAAAGATCGAAAAACATACGATGAAGTGATGTCGCAGAGCCTACTAAATCCGATAGATGATTTGACGCAGGTATTAAATACACCGATTAAGTTGGCAAGAAGCCCTTTGTTTAGCAAAATGAATAATTCTGTTCATATTGCCCAAGGGCAGCGTATCCG
>JAAVAF010000089.1 GCA_014804225.1 Lachnospiraceae bacterium | reverse complement strand
CTAATATCCTTTCACAGGCAGGTCAGTCTATGCTTGCACAGGCTAACCAGTCTAACCAGGGCGTACTTTCAATCTTAGGATAATAAGATTTTCTAAAAAATAAGTAATGTGTCCAAATGGAAAACAAAAGGCTGCCGCATCAAATGGTGCGGTGGTCTTTTAGTTCTATAGGAAATTGCGACAAAATAAATCATTTAGGGAGAATGTGTACAATATAGAGGAGTCAGAAACGGCTTGAAAAAAACTTGAAATCAGATATAATATAATCATGGAAAAATATTAAATAAAGAATGGAAACGAAACAGGTAAAGGGGAAGAAAAATGAGTAAAATAATTTTAACAGGCGATAGACCGACAGGACGACTCCACATCGGTCATTATGTAGGGTCACTTAGAAGGAGAGTCGAATTACAAAACTCTGGTGAGTTTGATAAAATATATATTATGGTAGCAGACGCACAAGCACTTACGGACAATTTTGAGAATCCCGAAAAAGTGCGTCAGAATGTAATTGAGGTTGCGCTCGATTATCTTGCAGTAGGATTAGACCCCGCAAAGTCCACACTTTTTATTCAGTCGCAGATTTCAGAGCTTACAGAGCTTACATTCTACTATATGAATCTGGTAACCGTTTCGAGATTGCAAAGAAATCCGACTGTAAAAAATGAAATCCAGCTTCGCAATTTTGAAGCAAGTATTCCTGTGGGATTTTTTACATATCCAATCAGTCAGGCGGCGGACATTACATTCTGCAAGGCAAACGTCGTACCGGTAGGAGAAGACCAGCTTCCGATGATTGAGCAGACAAAGGAGATTGTGCACAAGTTCAATGCAATCTATGCACCCGAGCACCCTGTTTTGGTTGATCCCAAGGCGCTTATTCCGGAGGCAGAGGCATGCAAGCGGCTTCCTGGAACGGACGGAAAGGCAAAGATGAGCAAATCGCTTGGAAACTGTATATACCTTGCAGACAGCGCAGATGAAGTGCGTGCAAAGGTGATGAGTATGTATACGGACCCGCTTCACTTACAGGTAAGTGATCCTGGACATTTGGAGGGCAATACTGTGTTTACATACCTCGAGGCATTTGCAAAAGACGAGCATTTTGAGCGTTACTGCCCTGATTATGCAAATCTTGACGAGATGAAAGCGCACTACACAAGAGGTGGACTCGGCGATGTAAAAGTAAAGAAATTCCTCAACAACGTTATGCAGGAGGAATTAGAGCCAATCCGAAACAGACGTGCCGAGTATGCAAAGGATATTCCGGAAATCTATAACATCTTAAAGAAAGGCTCCGACGCCGCAAGAGAAGTGGCAGCCGAAACCTTATCGGAAGTAAAAAATGCAATGAAAATAGATTACTTCGCAGACGCGGAGTTGATTAAGCAGCAGAGTGAGAAGTATTCAAAATAAAAAAAGGGCGTTGCCCTTTTTTTATGCGCAGACCCGTGCAGAGGAAATATGCCACTAGAAGTGGCGCACGGGTCGCGCGGCGAGTAGGGAAGAAAACTTCCCTGCTCGATTATAAAATTGTTTTTTTGCAGTCCCTCGCCCCGCTTGTATAGTTATGATAATTTTAGGAAAAATAAATAGCAAATAAAAAGATGATCAGGAGGATATCAAGTGGAAAATAATAGCGCAAAAAACAAACCGCTTGGCGTATCAAGCGTAGCATATGCAAATCCCGTGTTGATTATGGGAAGCGGTAACATCGTAGGGCAGATGGAAAACGAGGGACCGCTTGCGGGCAGCTTTGATAAAGTAAGCGATGACAAGAATGACATGTTTGGAGAGGATACATGGGAGAAGGCGGAGAGTGAACTGCAAAAACAGGCAGTCGCGCTCACCCTGCAAAAAACCTGTGCAGAATCAAATGACATACGTTATTTATTTGCAGGAGACTTGCTTGGTCAGAACATCGCAAGCTCCTTTGGCATCAAAGATTATAATATCCCACTCTTTGGGTTATACGGGGCATGCTCGACCTGTGGAGAATCCCTTACATTGGGCAGCATGAATATTGCAGCAGGTTATGCTGACAGAGTCATCGCGCTTACATCAAGTCACTTTGCGAGTGCGCAGAAAGAGTTTCGCTTTCCGTTGGAATACGGAAATCAGCGTCCACTGTATGCGTCATGGACCGTGACAGGAAGCGCGGCATTTCTACTTCAGGGAACCAATGCAGACAGTAAATCGCAAAGTGGCAGACAAATTAAAAACGTGTTTGAATCGGAATACGGCTCGAAAGTTGGAATAACGGGTGTTACTGTTGGCAAAATAGAGGATTTTGGCATCAAGGATTCGATGAATATGGGCTGTGCGATGGCTCCCGCAGCAGCATGGACAATTGCAACGCATCTAAAAGATTTTGGCAGAACGCCCAAAGACTATGATGCAATTTTTACAGGTGATCTTGGCAGTGTGGGACAACAGGCGTTGTTTAATTTGCTGTCACAAGAAAATATTGACATTTCAGAGAATCATTATGACTGCGGTATGCTCATCTATGATGCCGAGAAACAGGACGTTCACGCAGGAGGAAGCGGATGTGGCTGTTCGGCAGTTGTGCTGTCTGCTCATATCTTAAAAAAGCTTGCGCAAAAAGAATGGAAACGTGTGTTATTTATCCCGACGGGAGCGCTTCTCAATAAAACATCCTTCAATGAAGGACAAAATGTTCCGGGAATTGCCCATGCAGTCGTCATAGAGGCAATCGCGTAAAGCGTAGGCACACATGTTTATTTTAGAAACGATTATGGAATTTGCCCTTAGTAAGGAGTTGATTATGTGCAAATTGCATAGTCGTTTTTATATGGTCCGATTTACATAACAGAATGATTACACAAATTTTTTTAAAACCGGTAGAAATTTTTGGGTAATAGTGATAAAATAAAATTTGTGAGAGTACGGACAAAAACAAAAGCAAGGAGCTATAACAATGCCAATAGTTGACATTTTGGAACGGAACTGCAAATTATACGGAAACGATATCTGTCTTGTGGAGATTAATCCCGAGATTAAGGAAACACGGCGTGTTACATGGAAAGAGTATGATCTGATTGAGCCAAACCCCGTGACACATTATCGGCGGGAAATTACTTGGAGTGTTTTTAACGAGAAAGCAAACCGCTTTGCCAATCTCCTGCTACAAAGAGGTGTGAAAAAAGATGATAAGGTGGCAATTCTCCTGATGAACTGTCTGGAGTGGCTGCCGATTTATTTTGGAATATTAAAAACAGGCGCGCTTGCCGTGCCGTTGAATTTCCGCTATGCTTCCGATGAAATTGAATACTGTCTGAATTTAGCCGAGGTGGACGTGCTTGTCTTTGGACCTGAGTTTATCGGACGCGTGGAGGAGATTGCTGATAAGATCAGCAAAAACAGACTGTTGTTCTTTGTGGGCGATAACTGCCCGAGCTTTGCGGAGGATTATACAAGCCTTACGGCAAACTGCTCAAGCCAGACACCGATGATACCATTGACCGATGCGGACAATGCGGCAATCTATTTTTCGTCGGGAACAACGGGCTTTCCTAAAGCGATTTTACATAATCATGAGAGTCTGATGCACTCATGTAAAGTGGAACAGAACCATCACGGACAGACAAAACAGGACGTATTTTTATGCATTCCGCCTCTCTATCATACAGGTGCAAAGATGCATTGGTTCGGAAGCTTTCTTGAAGGTTCTAAGGCGGTTCTTTTAAAAGGAACGAAGCCGGAATTTATTTTAGATGCGGTTTCCAAAGAGAAGTGTACGATTGTGTGGCTTCTGGTGCCTTGGGCACAGGATATTTTAGATGCAATCGACAGAGGCGATATCAAGCTTGCAGATTACGAGCTTTCGCAGTGGAGGCTGATGCATATCGGTGCACAGCCCGTGCCACAAAGTCTGATACAGCGTTGGAAAAAGATTTTCCCGCATCATCAGTACGATACCAATTATGGATTAAGTGAGTCAATTGGCCCAGGCTGCGTTCATCTGGGCGTAGAAAATATACATAAAGTAGGTGCGATCGGAAAAGCGGGCTACGGCTGGGAAGTCAAGATTGTCGACGAAAACAGAAATACCATAAAACGCGGTGAAGTTGGGGAGCTCGCTGTCAAAGGTCCCGGCGTTATGACTTGTTACTATAATGACGAGGCGGCAACAGCCGAGGTATTACAGGACGGCTGGCTGTTTACGGGCGATATGGCGCAGGAGGACGAGGACGGCTTTATCTTTTTGGTAGACCGTAAAAAGGACGTGGTCATCAGTGGCGGAGAAAACATTTATCCTGTGCAGATTGAGGACTTTTTGCGCACCAACGATAAGGTAAAGGACGTTGCTGTAATCGGAATACCCGATAAGCGGCTCGGCGAGATTACGGCGGCAATTATCGAGATTAAGAGTGGCTGTGAGGCAACAGAAGAGGAAATCAACGATTACTGTATGAAGCTTCCGAAATATAAGCGTCCCAGAAAGCTGATTTTTGCCGATATACCAAGGAATCCGACCGGTAAGATTGAAAAACCGAAATTGCGCAAAATATACGGCGGGGAGAGTCTTGTCGCAGCGCAGAACAGAGGATAAAAATCATAGGACTGCGGAAAGGGCAGATGATTGATATGAAAGATATAAGGCTTACAGAGCTTATAAACATAAAGATACTGCAGCGATTGCAAGACGCTTTTTCTGAGTATGCTGGAATGGCAGCACTGATTACGGATGAAAATGGAGCGCCTGTCACAAAAGGCAGCGGATTTACCGAGCTTTGTATGAATCATGTGCGCCAGTGTGAGAAAGGGGCACACAATTGTGAAGAGTGTGACAGAATGGGTGCCGTAAAGACATATGAGAGCGGGAAGCCCGTTGTATACACCTGTCATATTGGTCTGATTGATTATGCGGCGCCGATTATGGTGGAGGACGACATGATTGGCTGTATCATAGGCGGTCAGGTGCGCAAGGAACCGCAAAACGAGGAGCATGACCGTGCAGTAGCGCGTTCTCTTGGGATTGATGAAGCGTCTTTTCTTGAGGCAGCGAGAAAAATCAATATTGTAGATGAGGATCAGGTTCTCAAGGCGGCAAAGTTTTTAACGGAGCTTGCGGCACTGTTATCGGATATGGCTTTCGAAAATTACATGACACTCAAAAACAGCCAAAAGCTTGAAAAGATGTCGCGCAGCCAAATGCGGTATATGATTGATATGTACTCCAATATGGAAAATACGTTTAAACTTTGGCTGGAGAGTGTGAAGCTTTCCGCTGAGAAGAACGATTATAACGCGATGGCAACGTCGCTTGAAGTATTAGTTAAAAACGGCAAGGAAATTTTTGCGGCATTTGGAAATACGGTTGAGTATGCGAAGATGACAGATGGAGATTTGGCGTTAAGTGAAACGACTTACAATTTCAGAAGCATTGTAAACGATGCCATTATGTCACAGCGCAGTTTGATTAAGAAAAACGGAAATAAGATAGTGATTAACACGTCTGATAGTGTGTCGCTGCGCTTTTTCGGCGATACGGGGCGTCTAAAACAGTTGACCTCCATTTTGATTAAGCTTGGAAATAATTTTACGACAAATGGTACTGTGCAGATCGATATGCGTTCGGAAAAGATTGATTACGCGGATATGCTTGTGATAGAGGTACGTGATAATGGCGTTGGAATACCGGAGGATAACAGAATCCGTTTGAATAAATATATGCAGCACGCAAGCATGAGTTTACAGGGCTGCACGGAGGATGAGGAGAAAGAACTTTTCATTTTAAGAATGCTTGTAGGACAGCTCTCGGGAAATATCACTTTTGAATCGACACAAAATGAGGGCACTGTTGTGCGGGTGGCAATACCGCAGTTGGAAATGAAGTAAAGGAAGGATTCCTATGGAATTTGACGCAAAAAAATATGCTGATGCGATGGATCATTTTCATATTCAGATTGCAGATGTATCAGACATTTACGCTCCTGAGGTGGGAGCCGCGCTTGATGAAGTATGCCGTGTTTTGCGGGTGGCAAAAATCGACGTGCGGTTTTACGATACGGTAGGAATGGAGCGAAAGAAAAAGGGCGAATATGTCACGATGTATCATGGTGCGGAGCCTGATGAGAGCGCTGCCTACATTAAGCGCGAAACGCTGGGCGGAGGCGGTGTGGCGATTTATACCCTCTATAAAGTCAATGACGGCATTGAGTGGGACGAGAATGAGACTGTGAGAGTGGGTGTGCTGCAAAGGTGCCTTTATGCTTATAATGGCAGAAGCAGATTGACGCATATTACGGACGAGCTTACCTTTCATGATACGCAGTCGGGAATGTATAACCTGAATTATTTTACGAAATATGTCAATATGCTCATTACAAAGAATGAGATTGAAAACTATGGTGTGTGCTATTTTAATCTAAAACACTTTTCTGTGGTGAACCAGCGCTTTGGAAGAGAAAAAGGCACAAAGATTATGATGGACTATATCGAGCGGCTTGAAGCACTTTTAGGTGATGGGGAGATTGTGTGCAGAATTGGTGGCGACAATTTTATTACTGTATTTTTGAAAACGCATCTTGACAAGGTGACAGCGCATATGCGCGGTTTTGAAGTTGTCACACAGGATACAAGCGAACGCGCGTTAGTGACAACTTATGCAGGCTACTATCTGGCAGATGACAGTGTTCGGTATCCTTCGGATTTGATGGATCGGGCAAGTGCGGCGTTGAATGTGGCAAGGCGCAGCAGAACATCTTACGAGGTTTTCTATAATGATGATCTTTTGAAAACATCGTATGAGCGTAAGCGGATTGAAACACTTTTTCCCGATGCAATTAAGAATGAGGAATTTCAGGTGTACTATCAGCCTAAGGTGTTTATGAAAGATTATCAGCTAAAAGGCGCAGAGGCGCTCTGCCGCTGGTATCATGATGGCAGGGTAGTGCCGCCTGATGATTTTATCCCCGTGTTGGAGCAGAGCAAGGATATCTGTGCGCTTGATTTTTATATGTTGGAGCACGTGTGCGCTGATATACGCCGTTGGATAGACGAGGGAAAGCGTGTCGTGAAGGTGTCTGTTAATTTTTCACGATGTCATTTTGGAAACAGTCGTCTTTTGCAGAATATCATGGACATTATCAATCGGTACAATGTCCCATATGAGTATATTGAAATTGAGCTTACGGAAACAACGACGGACGTAAACTTTAACGATTTGAAGGAGTTGGTTTATGGTTTGCGCACTTACGGAATCAGCACGTCAGTGGACGACTTTGGCGTGGGATATTCATCGTTTAACTTAATCCGCGATATTCCCTGGAATGTGATTAAGATTGACAAGAGCTTTTTGTATGATGATAAGCATGAATTGTCGGCAAAGAACCGTGCCGTGTTAAAATATATTATAGCGATTGCGCAGGAAATGGGCATGGTAACCATATGCGAGGGCGTGGAAACCATCGAGCAGATACGGCTGTTAAAGGAATATGGATGTTTTATGGCACAAGGCTTTTATTTTGATAAACCGCTGCCGAAAAATGTATTTGAGGAGAAGCTTTAAGGAGACCATACATGGACTTATTTGAATATATGAGAAGTACGGCAAAGGAGAAGGAATCCCCGCTTGCCTCACGAATGAGACCTACCACTCTTGATGAGGTGGTAGGTCAATCACATATTATCGGAAAAGAGAAGCTGTTGTATCGCGCGATCAAGGCGGATAAGATAAGCTCAGTTATTTTCTACGGACCGCCCGGAACGGGAAAGACGACGCTTGCAAAGGTAATTGCAAACACGACAAGCGCAGATTTTACCCAGATCAACGCAACAAGCGCGGGAAAAAAGGATATGGAGGAGGTCATAAGCAAAGCAAAAGATACGCTTGCGATGTACGCAAAGCGTACGATTTTATTTATTGATGAGATACACCGTTTCAATAAGAGCCAACAGGACTATCTGCTTCCCTTTGTTGAGGACGGTACAATTATTTTAATTGGAGCAACAACGGAAAATCCGTATTTTGAGGTTAATTCCGCTCTGATTTCGCGCTCCATTATCTTTGAGTTAAAGCCGCTTGAAAAAGAGGACATTAAGGCGTTAATAAAACGAGCAGTCTATGATAAAGAGAAGGGAATGGGAAGCTTTGACGCGGAGATTGATGATGAGGCGCTTACCTTTCTTGCCGATCTTTCAGGGGGAGATGCAAGGCATGCGCTCAATGCGGTAGAGCTTGGTGTTATGACGACCGAGAGAAGTGATGACGGAAAAATTCACATTGATATCAGCGTGGCACAGGAGTGCATCCAAAAACGCCGCGTACGCTACGACAAGGGCGGCGATAATCACTATGACACGATATCGGCATTTATTAAAAGCATGAGAGGCTCTGACCCTGATGCGGCTGTCTATTATCTTGCAAGGATGCTCTACGCGGGAGAGGATGTGGCTTTTATCGCACGCCGCATTATGATCTGCGCGTCGGAGGATGTAGGGAATGCGGATCCGATGGCGTTAAACGTGGCGGTGAGCGCATCGCTTGCGGTGGAGCGCGTGGGTATGCCGGAGGCACAGATTATTCTTTCACAGGCGGCATCCTATGTGGCGTGTGCACCCAAAAGCAATGCGGCGTGCAACGCAATTTTTGCTGCGACGGAAGAAATCAAAAAAAGCGGCAATCTGCCGATACCGACACATCTACAGGATGCACATTATAAGGGGGCGGCGAAATTGGGACACGGAACGGGTTATAAATATGCCCACGATTACCCAAACCACTA
This sequence comes from Lachnospiraceae bacterium, assembly GCA_014804225.1. GTDB lineage: Bacteria > Bacillota > Clostridia > Lachnospirales > Lachnospiraceae > COE1. The sequence continues at coordinate 7,220 of JAAVAF010000089.1, read as the reverse complement.
TGTAGAACAGCAGTATCTTCCTTATGAATTAAAGGGGCAGACCTATTATGAGCCATCGTGGAATGGGTATGAGAAAAAAATCAGAGAACATATGAAGCGCATTAAAAGGGAAGCGCATACCGGAGAGGATACAAAAAACGCTGATCTAGAATAATTCCTGCATGAGATATTTATAGATTTGCTGGTTTTTATTGTACCAACTGTCACATAGCGTTTCTGCCATTTCCTCCGTTGGAACATTGAGCTTGATTTTGACAAGCTCAATGTCTTTTTCTTTTGCAGTCAGTTCTGCGTCATATCCGCCCGTCACGGCTCTGTCATAATTTGCCGTGATGGACGCTTCGTTTTTCAGCTCTAAGTTTTTCTCCTTGAGAAAAGTATTGATATCGTTGATAATTGCGTCACTGATGCGGTTTCCAAAATACGAGAGCGTATTTTGACCTTCCTCCGTAATCGCATAATAAGTGCGGTTTCTGAGCGTATCCGCTTTGATCAACTCCGTGTCAAGCAAATCCGAAAGAACCTGTTGCAGTGTCATATAATTGGTATATTCTTTCTCGAGAATAAAACTGCTGATCTGTGCGCTTGTAAGCTTGAAATCGACCCGGTCAAGCATATATAAAATAATCAGTTTATAAAGTGTCAAAGGATCCTGTGTCATAAAAATTCTCCATTCTTGCGTAACACTGCCTTTTTAGTGAATATGGGATTTTACAGCCTCAGCGACAAGCTCTGCCACCTTTGGATTAAATGCCTCGGGCATGATATTATCTTCATTTAATTCGGCCTCAGGCACAAGTCCTGCAATAGCGTTTGCAGCGGCAAGCTTCATCTCCTCCGTAATCTGTGTGGCACGTCCCTCAAGCGCACCCTTAAAAATACCCGGAAAAGCGACGACATTGTTTACCTGATTCGGGAAATCGCTTCTTCCCGTTCCAACAACTCTTGCACCGGCAGCCTTTGCCACATCGGGCATAATTTCAGGCGTCGGGTTAGCCATAGCGAACAAAATGGAGTCGTGTGCCATAGACTTTACCATATCGGCAGTTACGATATTGGGAGCCGAAACGCCGACAAAAATGTCCGCACCTTTTAATGCGTCGGCAAGAGAGCCCGTTTCATGGTTCGGATTGGTGATTTTTGCCATTTTTTCCTGCATCCAGTTAAGTCCTTCTGTCTCAGTAGAAACAATGCCCACCTTATCGCACATGATGACATTGGTAAAACCATATGTAAGAAGAAGCTTTGTGATAGCAACACCCGCGCTTCCGGCACCGTTTACGACCACCTTGCAGTTTTCTTTTTGTTTTTTTACCACCTTGAGTGCGTTGATAATGCCTGCAAGCACGACAATCGCCGTACCATGCTGGTCATCATGGAAGACCGGGATATCAAGAATTTCCTTTAAACGTTCTTCAATTTCAAAACAGCGCGGCGCGCTGATATCCTCAAGATTAATGCCGCCGTAGGCAGGAGCAAGCCATGTGACCGCTTTGATAATTTCCTCTGTATCCTGTGTGTCAAGGCAGATAGGAACGGCATTCACACCGCCGAATTCCTTGAACAAAACAGCTTTTCCTTCCATAACAGGCATCGCAGCATACGGTCCGATGTTTCCAAGACCAAGAACGGCGCTGCCGTCGGAAATAACAGCAACCGTGTTTGCTTTCATTGTATATTGGTAGGCGGCTTCTTTGTCGTCGGCAATTACTTTGCAAGGTTCTGCAACGCCTGGAGTATATGCAAGAGAGAGCGCTTCTCTTGATTTTACCGACGTTTTTGAAACCGTTTCTAATTTTCCGTTCCATTCTTTGTGAAGCTCTAGGGCTTTTTCCTGAAGTGTCATTTTTATAACAATGCTCCTTTCTAAATCCTATAAATTCTTGACAGTAAAAAGCGTAAGTATCATATTTGTAAAACAAATAAGTTCGTTTTATCTTTCTGTTGATAAAAAGTAACAGTACGCTAAATATAATGTATAATAATTTTTTGCACTTCGCAATAAATTCTTCTTTCTATTTTGGAAAAAATGCGTTATAATGTCAGTGATATAAAATTCTGTTAAGCATTTCGGAACATTTTCCCATTGTTTGAATTGATATATTTTAGGAGGCATTCATGAGAGAAAAATATGAATCACTTGGTCTGTTGGAATTGCGTGAAATTGCAAAGGCGCGCGGACTCAAAGGCATTAGTACGTTAAAGAAAGCGGAGCTGGTTGAGCGGATGCTTGAGGAGGACGACAAAGATAAGGCGGACGGAAAAGATATCGAGCCAAAACCTGTATTAAAGGGAATACGTGACAACCGCAACGAACGGGCGCAGCAGCAGACGGACAGCGAGAAACAGCAGGAGGGCTATCCTACGGAGCTTGACAGCGGAATGACGGCAAAAGGAATTTTGGAGGTTATGACGGACGGATTTGGATTTATCCGAAGCGACAACTTTCTGCCGGGAGAGAATGATGTGTATGTGGCACCGAGCCAGATACGGCGTTTTAATCTGCGCACGGGTGACATTATTGAGGGAAATACCCGCATTAAGACGATGAATGAAAAATTCAGTGCACTTTTATATTTGAAAAAAATCAACGGATATCCGCCTGAAATTGCGGTTAGAAGGCGCAATTTTGAAGATATGACGCCAATCTTTCCAAATGAGCGGATCAAACTGGAAACAGACAAGTCAAGCGTGGCAATGCGCATTATGGATTTGATGAGTCCTGTCGGAAAAGGGCAGCGCGGTATGATCGTGTCGCCGCCAAAGGCAGGAAAAACGACTTTATTAAAGGAAGCGGCGAAGTCCATTTTGCGCAATGTGCCGGATATGCATATGATTATCCTTCTGATTGATGAGCGTCCCGAGGAAGTGACGGATATCAAGGAGGCGATACAGGGACCGAATGTGGAGGTAATCTATTCAACTTTTGATGAACTTCCCGAGCACCATAAACGCGTGGCGGAGATGGTTATCGAGCGTGCAAAGCGTCTTGTGGAACACAAAAAAGATGTGTGCATCCTGCTTGACAGCATTACGCGCCTTACGCGTGCTTACAACCTTACGGTTCCCCCCAGTGGACGTACCCTTTCAGGCGGTCTTGATCCTGCGGCGCTTCATATGCCAAAACGGTTTTTCGGTGCGGCAAGAAATATGCGTGAAGGTGGAAGCCTTACAATTCTTGCAACAGCGCTTGTTGATACGGGTTCGAAGATGGACGATGTGGTGTATGAGGAATTTAAGGGAACGGGTAACATGGAGATGGTGCTTGACCGAAAACTTTCCGAAAAGAGAGTCTTTCCGGCAATTGATATTCCAAAATCCGGAACAAGGCGTGAGGATCTGCTTTTGGATGCAGATGAGCTTGAGGCGATTAATATTATGCGCAAGGCTTTAAATGGTTTGAAATCCGAGGAAGCGGTGGACAGAATTCTTGACAAGTTCGCGCATACAAAGAATAATCAGGAATTTGTCAACGAAGTAAAAAAGGCGCGAATGATTTGACATAAAAATAGCGTCGCACGGCAGCTCGCAATACGATCACTACGGTTGCCACAATTTCCTATCCAATTAAAAAGACAGGAAAATCAAAAAAGTGCTTGCATATCTGAAAAACGTATGATATACTGAATAAGCTTGTTTATAGCATTTAATTTTGTAAACTTATATTTTATTCATAGAGAGGTGAAAAAGATGAGAGAGGGAATCCATCCGAATTATTATCAGGCAACTGTTACCTGCAACTGCGGAAACACATTCGTGACAGGTTCTACAAAGCCTGAAATCCACGTGGAAATTTGTTCAAAATGCCACCCGTTCTATACGGGACAGCAGAAATCTGCATCAGCGCGCGGACGTATTGAGAGATTTAATAAGAAGTACGGCGTAGAAAGCAAATAAGAAGCGGAAAAAGGTTGAGGTAAATATTTATCTCAACCCTTTTTGTCCAATAAGACGATGCAAGAGGAGCATATAACAATGGCGAAAAATAAAAAAACGCATTATTCGGGAATTGGCGGTCAGGCGGTTTTAGAGGGCGTGATGATGAAAAACGGCGATCAGTATGCCGTTGCCGTGCGAAAGCCTGACGGAGAGATTGATATACAGGTTGAAGAATATAAGGGATTTTGTGCGGATAAAAAATTTACAAAGCTTCCGTTTATCAGAGGAATCTTTTCCTTTATCGATTCCCTTGTGATTGGTATGAAGGTAACAATGCACTCTGCTTCCTTTTATGAGGAGGAAGAGGAAAGCAGTACAAACGGCACAGAGAAAAAGTCCGAAAAGAAGGTGGAAAGTAAATCGGACGATATTATGATGGGCTTTACGGTAGCGCTTTCGGTAATTATCGCGGTAGCTCTTTTTATGGTGCTTCCGTTTTTGTTGTCGGATCTGCTTGGGAAGGTTGTCAGAAATGCGAGTCTTATCGCAATTTTTGAGGGTCTTATACGAATCCTGATTTTTGTGGGATATATCGCGGCGATATCGCTTATGGAGGATATCAAGCGTTTGTATATGTATCACGGTGCAGAACATAAGTGTATTAACTGCATCGAAAGAGGCAGACCGTTGGAAGTAAAAAATGTGATGCGCAGTTCCAGACAACATAAACGCTGCGGTACAAGCTTCCTTCTTTTTGTAGTGCTTGTCAGTGTCATTGTGTTTTTCTTTATTAGAGTTGACAATCTGGCACTAAAAATTATCATTCGGCTGTTGCTGGTGCCTGTGATTGCAGGAATTTCCTATGAGCTGATAAGGTTGGCCGGAAGAAGCGATAATGTGTTGATTCAGATGATATCAAGACCAGGTCTCTGGCTTCAGAAGCTTACGACAAGAGAGCCGGACGAGGACATGGTCCGCGTTGCGATTGCGTCTGTGGAGGCTGTCTTTGACTGGAGAACTTATTTAATAGAAGAGTTCGGTTACACAGATGAGCATTTGCAGATACAGGAAGAGTCTGAACCATGACCTATAGAGAATTGTATGAATATGGTGCAAAAGAACTGGAAAAAGCCGGTATCGCAGAGGCGGCATTAGATGCAAGGCTTTTGCTGGAGCACATATGCCGTACGGATAGGAACGCGCTTTTGGTTTACGGGGAAAGTGAGCGCAGTCCGTTGGAGGAAGAATTTTACAAAAAAACAATAGAGCAGCGCAGCGCGCATATCCCGTTGCAACATATTACAGGGGAACAGGAATTTATGGGACTTGTGTTCCGTGTCAATGAACATACGCTGATTCCGAGGCAGGATACGGAGATTCTGGTTGAGGAGGCGATGCGCTATCTGGGAGATGGTATGCGGATACTGGATTTGTGTACGGGGTCAGGTTGTATCCTTTTAAGCCTCTTAAAATACAGTAATGAGTGTGAGGGAATCGGCGTTGACATTTCTAAGAAAGCGCTTTTGGTGGCGGAGGAAAATGCCAAAAGACTTGAGTTAGACGCTGCCTTTTTGGAGGGTGATTTGTTTGATCCGCTTGCGCAATTTGCGTCGGAGAAGGTGCGTGACGGGCTGTTTGATATCATCATATCCAATCCGCCGTATATTGCAAGCAATGTTATTGAGACATTGATGCCGGAGGTAAAAGACCATGAACCTTTGATTGCGCTTGACGGTAGGGAGGACGGACTTTATTTTTACAGACAAATTATTGAAAAGGCGCCTGCCTATATGAGAAAGGGTGCGATGCTTTTTTTGGAAATTGGATATGACCAGGCAGAGGCAGTTCGTTTTCTTTTGCAAAAGAGCGGTTTTGTGCAGATAGAGGTCATCAAAGATTATGCAGGTTTAGACCGTGTGGTAAAGGCAAGTGTGCCGCTGCACGGCTTAAGATAGAATAGGAGGTTTTTCGATGTTTGATAAATTAGAGGATTTGCTTCATCGCTTTGAGGAAATTTTAAATGAGTTGAACGAGCCGACCGTGGCGGAAAATCAGGTGCGTTTTCGGGCGCTGATGAAAGAGCAAAGCGATTTGACACCGATTGTGGAAGCATATAAGGAATATAAAAAGTGTAATGAAACAGTTGCGGATTCACTCTCGCTCCTTGACTCAGAGAGTGATGAGGAGATGCGCGAGATGCTTAAGGAGGAACTGAACGAAGCAAAGAAACGCATTGAGGAGTTGGAAACAGAGCTGAAAGTATTGCTTTTGCCGAAGGATCCCAACGATGAAAAGAATGTTATCGTAGAAATTAGAGCCGGTGCGGGCGGAGACGAGGCGGCTTTGTTTGCAGCAGAAATATACCGAATGTATGTTCATTATGCAGAGGGAAGACGCTGGAAGGTTGAGTTGCTTAATGTTGACGAAATCGGTATCGGCGGAATGAAAGAGGTGCAGTTTGTGATTACCGGACAGGGCGCTTACTCCCGCATGAAATACGAGAGTGGTGTGCATCGCGTGCAGCGTGTGCCCGAAACGGAGAGCGGCGGACGAATCCACACTTCGACAATCAGTGTGGCTGTGATGCCGGAGGTTGATGAGGATATCGACATTGTGATTGACGAAAAAGATATCCGCGTGGATGTAATGCGCGCGTCGGGAAACGGTGGTCAGTGCGTCAATACGACGGATTCGGCAGTACGTTTGACACATTATCCTACCGGAATAGTGGTGTATTCTCAGACAGAGAAATCGCAGCTTCAAAATAAAGCGAAAGCGTTTGCACTGTTAAAGTCAAAGCTCTACGATATGGAGCAGCAGCAGCGTCATGATGCGGAGGCGGAGTTGCGAAGAAGTCAGATCGGTACGGGGGACCGTTCCGAGAAAATCAGAACTTACAATTTCCCACAGGGGCGTGTGACGGATCATCGAATCAATCTGACACTGTATAAGCTTGACAAGATTATGAACGGTGACATTGACGAGATTTTGGATGCGTGCATTTCGGCAGACCAGGCGGCGAAGCTGGTGCGCATGAATGGAGATGCCGTGTAAAATCTTGTAAAAATACACAAATTTTTGAAATGGTTTTTATATAAATACTATATTTTTTATGGTTTTTTTAGAATATTTTGTTTCTCCTATTGAAAAGGTGTAATATTTTAAAGTATAATGTGATTAATACACTGCTAAAATAAGATAAAAGGAGAAATACTTATGAAATTGAAACAGAAATTACTAATGTTAGTTATTCTTCCCCTTGTAATTATTGGTTTAGGCGTTGCACTGTTATCGTCATATCTGGCGAGAGAAGCGATGGTGCAGAACATGGAAACGCAGTT
>JAAVAF010000088.1 GCA_014804225.1 Lachnospiraceae bacterium | reverse complement strand
GCCTTGACACAGCTTTCCCAACTCTGCATTTCCTCACTTTCCCCTTGTGAAACACTTACTCCCTCGTCTGTCATCTTATAATGAAGCGGTTCTTTAAAAACAGGGTTGTTGACCACCTGTTGTTTTGCTTTCAAAAAAAGCGAACACGGCATATAAGCAATCAGCACCACACCCGCAATCAAGTAGATAAAATAACGCGTTGACACAAACGCGATAATAAGAAATACGCCTACCAATGTCCCAAGCATACCGGAAAGCCCCGTATAAGTATGGTACAGCAAATAGTCATAAAGTGCTGATGAAGTTACTTTTACATCAAATTCGAGTTCCATTATAATTCCTACCCTTTCGATACTTTCTTTTACAGTATACCAAAATATGGATAAAGTGCAAGTCGTTAATAAGATACAGCGACAAGGCAAAGCCCTTTTGCGGGCGCAAGTGCCCCTGCCATATCCCTTGTGCCATTCTCTAAAAGCTCCTGCAGGGAAGCTTCACTGCGCTCATACAGTCCAACTTCTATTAAAGTGCCTGTCAGAATACGCACCATGTGATACAAAAAGCCATCTCCCGTATAAGTCAGCACCAGTTCATTTCCTATTCTTTCTATATCAATACGCTCAATTGTGCGCACTGTTGACTTTTTACTTTTCTTATTTGACGTAAACGCTTTAAAATCATGTGTCCCCACAAGATGCGCCGCTGCCCGCTTCATCGTTTCCATATCAAGCGTTTCTTGCAGTTCATACACATATCTTCGCTCAAACACACAAGGAAGCTGCGAATTCCAAATTCGGTAACGGTATACTTTTTTCTTTGCATTCAATCTGCTGTGAAATCGCTCCGGTACTTCGCAAATGTCAATGACACCGATATCCTCTGGAAGATATCGGTTTACATAACTCATAATATCTTGTGGTGTCTGATCTGTATCAATTTTAAAATTTGCCACCTGTCCAAGCGCATGCACTCCCGCGTCCGTGCGGCCCGATCCGTCCACCTGTACAAAATCCGTTCCTGTCATTTTGGCAAGAATCGCCTCCAATTTTCCTTGTATTGTATTGGGGGTAGAATCCTGTCGCTGCCAGCCTTGATAGCGTGTTCCATCGTACTGAAGAATTATTTTAAAGTTTCGCATTCGCTTACCTTTCATCATTTTTATCTAACAATTTCAAGTCGTTATCATCAAGCTTTCGAAATTTATTTACAGATGCGATAAGAATCCCAATGCTCTGCTTTGGTACATCAAAAAATCCCGCATCATTCATATTCACTACAACAATTCCAATCGGCACGGCAACTAGCATTCCGATTACACCCGCCGCCTTATAGCCTACAAATAACAATACAATCGTGGGAATCGGCTTCATTCCAATCGAATCACCCATGATCTTAGGCTGAATAAGCTGCCTGAAAAGCTGTCCCACACACCATATGATTAAAAAACCAAGAGCACGCGCATAGTTTCCGCCAAGCGCCGTCACTACCGCCCACGGTATCAACACTGCTCCGCTTCCAAAAAACGGCAAAATATCAATTACTGCAATGAGCAGCGCAACCAACGCCGCATACCTTACATTCAGTACGACAAGCCCTATCAGAATCAGTAAATACATCCATACCTCAATGCGTAACTGCGCTTTAAAATATCCACCGACAGCCTGCTTGATACTGCCGTAAAACACAGAATACTTCTGCACAATTCCTTTGGGCATCACTTTTTCAAGATTTTCATAAAGCCACTCTCTGTCCGCGATAAAAAAATAGGCAGAAAGCATTGTCATAATCACAGAAATCAACATATTCGCAATATTTCCCACCATCGCACTCATACCGTCAAAAGCATCCAGATTGAATCTTGAAGGAAGCCCCGTAATGATATCTCCAATGGATTTTTGAATATTGTTAATCAATTCCGTAAGATTTGGCGCCATATTTCCCACATACTGATTTGCAAATGTACCAAATCGTTCAAGGTCATGCACAATACCGTTCCACATATCCGGCATTTCCTTGATAAAACCATAGAGCTGCCGAAACAAAAGCAAGAATATCATATAACCAAGCCCGCTTACGATCGCAATCACTGCCACAATCACGACGACAGTCCCCGCTTTTCGACGTATCTTAATTTTACTTTCCAAAAGAACAACCAGCGGGTTTGCAATACATGATATAAACCAACCGATAATCAGCGGCATAAAAAGCATAATCAGCTTCGGCACCAAAAAGATGCACAAAAGCAGCACAACCAATGAAAACGCAAGATTGGCTAATGCCTTGAGTACCGATTTCATCTCCTGTTTCATATATTCCCCCATTCTTGCCAAAGTCTGCGAATTTGGGCGCAAGCACAAATTTGCCGTGTGAAAAATTTATTTTTCACACTATTCTTCCTCCACTGCCACCATCATATCATCAATCAACGCATAAATTTCGTCACGCCCCTGCTTGGAAACCGCAGAAAACGGAATCACAATCGTGTCTTTGGCAACGCCAAGCCCTTCCTTTACCATTTTTATATGCTTTTGGAGCTGGCTTCTGTTAATTTTATCCATCTTTGTCGCTATAATAATCGGCTGATATCCGTTTGAAAGAATCCACTGATACATCTGTTTGTCATTTGCAGACGGTTCGTGCCTGATATCAATCAGCAAAAATACTGCTTTAAGCTGTTTGGATTGGCGCAAATACTTTTCGACCATTTTGCCCCATTTTTCTTTTACCTCAACGCTTACCTTCGCATAACCGTAACCCGGCAAATCCACAAAATACAATTCATCGTTGATGTTATAAAAATTGATCGTCTGTGTCTTTCCGGGCTGTGCGCTTGTGCGCGCCAACGATTTTCGGTTCATCAACGCATTAATTAACGACGATTTCCCCACGTTGCTTTTTCCAGCAAAGGCAATCTCCGTCATCTGATTTTCAGGGATTTTACTTGTAACGCCAATCACCGTTTCAAGACTTACCTTTTTTATTACCATTCGTTTTTCTCCCATTTTTTACCAACGCGTATCCCGTAACCTCATCCATTGTTTCTACAAAATGGATTTCCATTCCCGACTTAATTTCATCGGCAATCTCATCAACGTCCTTTTTATTTTCGCTAGGCACAAGTACAGTTTCGATTCCCGCTGTTTTTGCAGCTAAAAGCTTCTCCTTCAGACCTCCGATTGCAAGCACCCTTCCTCGTAAGGTAATCTCTCCTGTCATCGCCACTTTTGCCTTTACAGGCACATTGGTGATTGCAGAAAGCACTGCCGTTGCCATTGTAATGCCGGCAGAGGGACCATCCTTTGGCACCGCGCCTTCCGGTATGTGGATATGAAAATCATGTTCTTTGAAAAATTCCTGTTTGATATTGTAATCCGACGCGATGGAACGAATGTAGCTAAGTCCCGTCTTTGCGGACTCTTTCATGACATCACCGAGCTTTCCGGTAAGCTCCACCTCGCCCTTTCCAGGCATTACATTTACCTCGATTTCAAGCGTGTCACCGCCTACGCTCGTCCACGCAAGTCCTCTTACGATACCCACATCGTCCTTTTCATTTGCCATATCCTGATTATAGCGCGGTTTTCCTAAATATTTTTCAAGACGCTTTGTGTCAACTTTGATGCATTTTCCCTTCGCATCCTCACTTTTGAGTATTTCCAAGGCTGCCTTTCTGCATACAGCGCCAAGCTTTCTCTCCAGATTACGAACGCCGGCTTCTCTTGTGTATCGTTCGATGATATATTTCATCGCATTGTCGCTTATGGTAAGCCGATTTTGATTCAAACCATTTACCTCAAGTTGCTTTTTCCATAAATGCTCCTTTGCAATATGAAACTTCTCATTTGCCGTATAACTTGATACTTCTATGATATCCATACGGTCCAAAAGTGGTCTTGGAATTTTCCCCGCATCATTTGCCGTCGCAATAAACAAAACTTTAGACAAATCAAGTGGAAGCTCCACATAATGATCCCGAAAATGACTGTTCTGCTCATTATCCAACACTTCTAACAGCGCTGACTGTGTATCGCCTTTATAATCACTGCTCACTTTGTCTATTTCATCAAGCAGCATCAGCGGATTGCACACACCTGCCTGTCTTAAGCCTGCTGCAATACGCCCCGGCATCGCGCCTACATAAGTTCTTCTGTGACCACGGATCTCCGCCTCATCACGTACACCGCCAAGGCAAATGCGCACATATTTCTTTTTCAGTGCCTCTGCGATGGACTTTGCAATTGATGTTTTTCCAGTTCCCGGAGGGCCTACCAGGCAGAGAATCGGCGTATCCCCCTTATGGGTAAGCGTTCTGACTGCAAGATACTCGATAATGCGCTCCTTCACCTTTTCCAGACCATAATGATCACGCTCTAAAATCTCCTCCGCGCGTACAATATCGTTGTTATCCCTTGATGCCTTATCCCACGGCAGCTCCAAAAGCGTTTCGATATATCCTCTCTCTACAGCGCTCTCCGAATTGGAGTTCATCACACGTTTAAAACGCTGAATCTCCTTTCGCAGCTTCTCCTTGACCTCTTCGCTCGCCTTTAGCTTGTCAACCGCCTCTTCAAACTGCGTGACCTCCGAGTTTTTATCGTTATCACCAAGCTCGTCCTGAATATACTCAAGCTGTTCCCGCAGAATATAATCCTTTTGATTTTTGTCAATTTTTTCCTTAACCTTCACAGCAAGCTGCGTTCTGATTGCCGCAATCTGCGCCTCATTCATAATCAGGCCTACAAGTGCCTCGCACTGTCTGCCCAAATCCTCTATCTCAAGAATTTCCTGTTTTTTATCATACGAAAACGGCGTGTTGATTAAAATCTGATTCATCAAAAATCCGAGAGAGCTTCCCCCCTCAAAATATTTGCCAACACTTTTTCCAACTTTTGGATAAAATTTGACATAGGTTGTAAACACTTCTTTTAAGGTGCGCTTATACGCCTCCTCCTGTATTTCGTCAATAACGTTTTCGTTTTCATCAATCTCCTCAACAAACGCCGAAAAAAATTCACCCTCATTTTCACTCAGCGTGATCAGTCTTGCTCTTGAAATACCCTCAACCATAACCCGTTCTATGTTATTCATGAGCTTGCTTACTTGTTTGACAACCGCGATGGTTCCAACACAAAAAAGCGTTTCTGTCGTGGACTTTTCCTCATTTTCATCCCTCTGCGGAATCAAAAATATCCTTTGGTCCGCATTCAGTGCGCGCTCGATTGCTTTTTTGGACATATCCCTACTCAAGTCAAAATGTATTATCATATTCGGCATTACCGCGAGTCCGCGTAATGCCACCATAGGTAATTCAAACTGCTCCATCTGTATAACCTTCCTCAAAAAATCAAATTACAGCATACGTTCTATCGTTTAAAAAGGACAACCCCGAAGCGGATTGCCCTTTCACACAATGCAATTATCTCGCCTTTTTCTCCCGTTCCGTATGCGCGGCTTCACGATGTACGATGAAAGGCTGACTTGTTCCCTCTACTGCTTCCTTTGTGATAACACAAGCTTCTATAGTATCATCGGACGGAATTTCGTACATAACGTCCATCATAATACTCTCCATAATCGAACGAAGGCCTCTTGCTCCTGTTTTTCTCTCAAGCGCCTTTGCTGCAATTGCTTCGATCGCCTCCGGTTCAAAGCTAAGCTTTACATTATCATACTCAAACAGTTTTTGATACTGCTTGATCAGGGCACTCTTCGGCTCTTTTAAGATACGCACAAGCGCCTCTTTATCCAGTCCCTCCAGTGATACATTGATTGGCACACGTCCCACAAACTCGGGAATAAGACCATATTTGGTCAAATCCTGTGGCGTTACCTGTTTCAATACGGCACCGATGTCCTTTGTGGACTTCTCTGCAATATCTTTATTAAATCCGATTGACTTCCGGTCAAGTCTGTTCTCAACAATCTTATCAAGACCATCAAAAGCGCCGCCGCAAATAAATAAAATATTCGTCGTGTCAATCTGCAGCAACTCCTGGTGCGGATGCTTTCTTCCGCCCTGTGGCGGTACACTTGCAACCGTTCCCTCCACAATCTTTAAAAGCGCCTGCTGCACACCTTCACCTGATACATCTCTTGTAATCGAAACGTTCTCACTCTTTTTGGTTATTTTATCAATTTCGTCGATATAGATAATACCATACTGCGCGCGCTCGATATCATAATCTGCTGCCTGTATCAGCTTTAAGAGAATATTTTCAACGTCCTCGCCCACATAGCCGGCTTCCGTAAGCGTTGTAGCATCTGCAATCGCAAAAGGCACATTGATAATCTTCGCAAGCGTCTGTGCAAGATAAGTCTTACCAGAGCCCGTAGGTCCTATCATGATGATATTGCTCTTTTGAAGTTCTACGTCCAAATCCTTCTCAGCCGTGACACGCTTATAGTGATTATAAACTGCCACCGACAGCACCTTTTTTGCTTCCTCTTGTCCGATGACATAGTCATCCAAAAACTCCTTGATTTCTACAGGTTTTAAGAGGTTGATGTCGAAATCGCCCTCCAGCGTTTCATCATCTTCATATTCTTCCTCTATAATATCGGCACAAATGTCCACACACTCGTCACAAATGTAAACGCCTGCCGGTCCCGCGATCAGCTTTCGAACCTGATCCTGCGACTTATTACAGAAAGAACATCTTACTTTTCCCTCAGCACTTTTTCCTGCCATCCCTTTATCTCCCTC
>JAAVAF010000087.1 GCA_014804225.1 Lachnospiraceae bacterium | reverse complement strand
CAACAAGCGCCGGTGTGTTGAGGTGCCTTGATCCGTCGGCGCTTTTAAAGGTGATTGAACAGGCAAAAGAAAACAGTGATTTTGTGATTCTTTATATTCACTGGGGGACGGAGAGTCAGGAGGAGATTGATTGGCTGCAGCAGGATCAGTCCGCAGTTTATACTAAGGCGGGCGTGGATTTAATTATCGGCGATCACCCGCATTGTCTGCAAAAGATTGATGTGGTTGAGGGTGTTCCGGTGGTGTACAGTCTCGGAAATTTCTGGTTTAACTCAAAGGCGCAGAATACATGTTTGGTTGAAGTGACATTTGATCGTGAGGGGATAGCGCGCATGCGGTTTCTTCCCTGCAGGCATGAAAACTGCCGCACAAGACTTCTTGCGGGTGAGGAAGCGGAGGGCGTGCTCAACTATATGCGCAGCATTTCACCGAATGTTTTGATTGACGGGGACGGATATATTAATCTGGGGAACTGAGAATGAAAAATGTGTTATAAAAATGGATGAAAGTGTTGACAAGGCAAATATGGTATGGTATTGTATTAAAGGTTGTAAAACCATGCCGAAGACAGTAGGTACGCCCATTGTGTAACAATGGACGTGTAAGGATAATACGCCTACCGAGGAAAAGAGTTTTTATGATAAGGATTAGGAACCTCTCTTTTGTGTCGCGGTATACAGGAGAGGTTTTTTTGATAGAAACATATCGTATAACTCCTTTCGGCAGGATTTGCGTGCAAATCTTTATTCGTGTGCGAAGCCTTATTTGCGTGCAAATCCATAAATCTATAAGGAGGTAAGAAAATGGCAAAAGTTGAATTAAAACAGCCGATCATTGACGAAATTTCAGCTACAATCAAAGATGCTGCATCCGTTATCATTGTAAAGTACAGCGGAATTACGGTTGCACAGGATACTGTTTTTCGTAAGCAGCTTCGTGAGGCGGGCGTTACCTACAAGGTTTACAAGAATACTTTGATGAACCGTGCATTTCAGGGTACGGAATTTGAAGGTCTTTGCGAAAATCTTAAGGGAACAAACGCAATTGCAGTAAGCAAGGACGATGCAACGGCTCCTGCAAGAATTGTGAGCAATTTTGCAAAGAACTGTCCTGCACTGGAAATCAGAGCCGGTGTTGTAGAGGGTGTTGTCTATGATGCAGAAGGTATGAAGGCGATCGCAAATATTCCTTCAAGAGAAGAACTGCTTTCAAAGTTCCTCGGAAGCATCAAGTCACCGATTACAAACTTCGCTCGTGTGCTTAATCAGATTGCAGAGAAGGGCGGCGCAAGCGCGTGTGAGCCGGCACCTGCAGCAGAAGAGGCAGCAGCGCCTGTAGAGGAAGCGGCGGCAGAACCCGTTGCAGAGGAAGCAGCAGCACCTGCAGCAGAAGAGCCTGCAGCAGAAACAGCGGAAGCACCTGCGGCAGAGTAAAACAAAACAAAGAAAACGATAAAAATGAATGATGGAGGGAAATAAAAATGGCAAAGTTGACAACAGCAGAATTTATTGAAGCAATCAAAGAGCTTACAGTTTTAGAGTTAAACGATTTGGTAAAGGCTTGTGAGGAAGAATTCGGCGTATCTGCAGCAGCAGGTGCAGTCGTTATGGCAGCAGGCGGTGCAGGAGCTCCGGCAGCAGAGGAGAAGGATGAGTTCGATGTAGAGCTTACCGATGTAGGACCGAACAAGGTTAAGGTTATCAAGGTTGTTCGTGAAGTAACAGGTCTTGGCTTGAAGGAAGCTAAGGATTTGGTTGACAACGCACCGAAGGTACTCAAAGAGGCAGCAGCTAAGGCTGAGGCTGATGATATCAAGGCAAAACTTGAGGCTGAGGGCGCTAAGATTACATTGAAATAATTTTTAACGAAACCTTCTAAAGGGCGGGACTTAAGTTCCGCCCTTTCTTAAAATTATCCAATTTTTGTAAAAATTTCATTGACTTTCAAAATGACTTGTGATAACATGTAATGTGCACTATTGTGAAAAATAGGCTTATTTAGCATACTTTAAATAACAGGTGTTTCTTAACTCCTGATAAGAGATAGTGCATGAAATATATGACTATAATTGAAGAACGGGGTGAAAATGTCATGGAAAAGAACAGATTACGTCAGGTTGTTTCGGGAAAAACGATGCGTATGAGCTACCAAAGACAAGAAGAGGTTTTGGAAATGCCAAATCTCATCGAAGTGCAGAAGGACTCATACAAATGGTTTCTCGAGGAAGGCTTCAAAGAAGCACTGGCAGATATCTCTCCTATCACAGATTACAGCGGACGTTTAAGCTTGGAATTTGTTGATTATGTTCTCGCAGAGGACGAAATCAAGCACACGATCGAGGAGTGTAAGGAACGTGATTTAACGTATGAAGCCCCTGTAAAGATTAAAGTTCGCCTTCATAATAAAGAAAAGGAAGAAATCAGCGAACATGAAATTTTTATGGGCAATTTTCCGTTGATGACAGAAACAGGTACATTTGTTATTAACGGTGCGGAGCGTGTTATTGTCAGTCAGTTAGTTCGTTCACCGGGCATTTATTATGGTGTTGCTCATGACAAGATTGGTAAGAGATTATTTTCCTGTACAGTGATCCCCAATAGAGGAGCATGGTTGGAGTACGAAACAGATTCCAATGATGTTTTCTATGTTCGTGTAGATAGAACAAGAAAGGTGCCGATCACGGTATTTATCCGTGCGCTTGGTGTAGGCACAAATGAAGAGATTTTGGAATTGTTTGGCGATGAACCCAAAATTCATGCAAGTTTTGCAAAGGATACCGCTGAGAATTATCAGGAGGGCTTAAAGGAGCTTTACAGTAAGATTCGTCCGGGTGAGCCGTTCAGTTTGGACAGCGCAGAAAACCTTGTTACGGCGATGTTCTTTGATCCTAGAAGGTATGACCTTGCAAAGGTCGGTCGTTATAAATTTAACAAAAAACTTGCGCTCAAAAATCGAATCAGAAATCAGATTTTGGCGGAAGATGTTGTAGATCCTTTCAGCGGCGAGGTGCTTGGTGCGAAAGGCGATAAGGTAACCGTTGAGATTGCAGATGCAATTCAGAATGCAGCGGTTCCGTTTGTGTGGATTCAGACAGAGGAAAAGATTGTAAAGGTACTTTCCAATATGATGGTGGACATCACAAACTTTGTTGATTGCGACCCGAGAAGTCTTGGTATTACGGAGCAGGTTTATTTCCCTGTACTTCGCCAGATTTTAGAGGAGTACTCTGAGAATCCCGAGGAACTTGCGGACGCGATTATGCGAAATGTGCATGAGCTGATTCCAAAGCACATCACAAAGGAAGATATTATAGCGTCAATCAATTATAATATGCATCTTGAGTATGGCCTTGGAAACAGCGATGACATTGACCATTTGGGTAATAGACGTATCAGAGCGGTAGGAGAGCTTTTACAGAATCAGTACCGCATCGGTTTATCAAGAATGGAGCGTGTGGTACGCGAGCGTATGACGACACATGACTCCGATGATGTATCACCGCAGGCATTGATTAACATAAAACCTGTACAGGCTGCTATTAAAGAGTTCTTTGGATCTTCACAGCTTTCGCAGTTTATGGATCAGAACAATCCGCTCGGCGAGTTGACGCATAAGAGACGTCTTTCAGCATTAGGACCGGGTGGTTTGTCAAGAGACCGTGCAGGATTCGAGGTGCGAGACGTACACTATTCCCACTATGGAAGAATGTGTCCGATTGAGACGCCGGAAGGTCCGAATATCGGATTGATTAACTCGCTTGCATCGTATGCGAGAATCAATGAATATGGCTTTATTGAGGCTCCGTACAGAAAAATTGATAAATCAGACCCGAACAATCCGCGCGTTACGGATGAGGTTATATACATGACTGCCGACGAGGAGGATAATTATCATGTAGCACAGGCGAACGAGCAGCTTGATGAGAATGGCTACTTTGTTCGTAATTCGGTATCGGGTCGTTACCTTGATGAAACGCAGGAATACCCGAAGGCGATGTTTGAGTATATGGACGTGTCGCCGAAGATGGTGTTCTCTGTAGCGACGGCGTTGATTCCGTTCTTGCAGAACGATGACGCAAATCGTGCGCTGATGGGTTCTAACATGCAGCGTCAGGCAGTGCCTCTGTTGTTTACGGAAGCGCCTGTTGTTGGTACGGGTATGGAAGTAAAAACGGCTGTCGATTCAGGTGTGTGTGTTGTCGCAAAGAAAGCAGGTACGATTACCTATGTTGATTCGAAGCTGATTAAGATTGCCTATGATGACGGCGAAAAAGCAGACTTTCATCTGCATAAATTTGAACGAAGCAACCAGTCGAACTGTTACAATCAGAAGCCCATTGTGTTTAAGGGGGACCATGTAGCCCAGGGGCAGGTTATTGCGGACGGTGCTTCCACAAGCGGCGGAGAGCTCGGACTTGGAAAGAATCCTCTGATCGGTTTTATGACATGGGAGGGTTATAACTACGAGGATGCCGTACTGTTGAGTGAGCGTCTTGTTATGGAAGATGTCTACACATCGATTCATATTGAGGAATATGAAACAGATGCGCGTGATACAAAGCTTGGACCCGAGGAAATTACACGAGATGTACCGGGTGTCGGAGATGACGCGCTGAAAGATTTGGATGATAGAGGAATTATCCGTGTCGGTGCCGAGGTGCGTGCGGGTGATATTCTTGTCGGTAAGGTTACACCGAAGGGAGAGACGGAGCTGACCGCAGAGGAGCGGCTTCTTCGAGCGATTTTTGGTGAGAAAGCAAGAGAAGTGCGTGATACTTCACTCAAGGTTCCGCACGGTGAATACGGCGTGGTTGTTGATGCAAAGGTATTCTCAAGAGCAGCGGGCGATACGGAGCTTGCGCCTGGCGTCAACCAGTCGGTACGTATTTATATTGCACAGAAGAGAAAGATTTCGGTTGGTGACAAGATGGCTGGCCGTCACGGTAACAAGGGTGTTGTTTCCCGCGTGCTTCCTGTGGAGGATATGCCGTATCTGCCAAACGGTAGACCACTTGACATTGTATTAAATCCGCTCGGTGTGCCTTCGCGTATGAATATTGGCCAGGTGCTTGAAATCCACCTTTCCCTTGCGGCAAAGGCGCTTGGATTTAACGTATCAACACCTGTATTTGACGGTGCAAACGAAGCGGATATTATGGATACGCTGGAACTTGCAAATGATTATGTAAACCTTGAGTGGGAGGAATTTGAAGCAAAGCATAAGGCAGAGCTTCTTCCGGAAGTGCTTGATTATCTGTCAGAAAACAGAGAGCACAGAAAGGTTTGGAAAGGCGTTCCGATTTCAAGAGATGGTAAGGTAAGACTTCGTGACGGAAGAACGGGTGAATATTTTGACAGCCCGGTAACAATCGGACACATGCATTATCTGAAACTGCATCACCTTGTAGATGACAAGATTCATGCGCGTTCTACCGGACCGTACGGAATGGTAACACAGCAGCCTCTCGGCGGTAAGGCACAGTTCGGCGGACAGCGTTTTGGTGAGATGGAGGTGTGGGCGCTTGAGGCGTATGGTGCATCTCATACCTTACAGGAGATTTTGACTGTGAAATCCGATGATGTTGTCGGACGTGTAAAGACATATGAGGCGATCATCAAGGGAGAGAATATCCCTGAGCCCGGCATTCCCGAATCATTCAAGGTATTGCTTAAGGAATTGCAGTCGCTTGGTCTTGATGTCAAGGTTTACGATGAGGATCGAAACGAGGTCGAACTAAAAGAGTCGGTTGACTATAGTGATTCCGATTTCCGTGTGGAAATGGAGGGCGACAACAAATACGACAACAGGGAGAAGCTTGAGGGTTATCAGCAGAAGGAATTTGATGTGAGCGGTGACTTGGTTGACGCGGAGGAGGATGTGTTTGCTGATGATGATTTTGCTGACGACGATTTTTCAGATGATGAATTTGCCGATGACAGCAGCTTCGATGATGATTTTGCAGAGTAAAAAATATATATCTGGAAGGAGTGCCGAAATGTCTGAGATTAAAAATGAACAGAGTCAGTCTATTTCATTTGATGCGATAAAAATAGGTCTTGCTTCTCCTGAGAAAATCAGAGAGTGGTCAAAGGGCGAAGTGACAAAGCCCGAAACAATCAACTACAGAACCTTAAAACCTGAGCGCGATGGTCTGTATTGTGAGAAGATTTTCGGGCCGAGCAAGGACTGGGAGTGTCATTGTGGTAAATATAAGAAAATACGATATAAGGGTGTTATCTGTGACAGATGTGGCGTTGAAGTCACAAAGTCAAGCGTGCGTAGAGAGCGTATGGGTCATATTGAGCTTGCGGCTCCGGTATCTCATATCTGGTACTTTAAGGGCATTCCAAGCCGTATGGGATTGATTCTTGACCTGACGCCACGAGTGCTTGAGAAAGTATTGTATTTTGCATCTTATATTGTTCTTGATCCGCTTGATACGGATTTGGAATACAAACAGGTATTGTCAGAAAAAGAGTATCAGGACAATGTGGAAAAATACGGAAGAAATACATTCCGTGTGGGCATGGGCGCAGAGGCGATTAAGGAGCTTCTTTGTGCGATTGATCTTGAGAAAGAATGCGACGAACTTTCCGCAGAACTTAAGAATGATAACACAAAAGGGCAAAAACGTGCTAAGATTGTAAAACGGCTTGAAGTTGTCGAGTCATTTAGAGCATCGGGAAACAGACCGGAGTGGATGGTACTTGACGTGATTCCTGTGCTTCCGCCTGATTTACGTCCTATGGTACAGCTTGACGGCGGACGTTTTGCGACGTCGGATTTGAATGATTTGTATCGAAGAATTATAAATAGAAATAACCGTTTAAAGAGACTTTTGGAGCTTGGTGCGCCTGATATTATTGTGCGTAACGAAAAGAGAATGCTTCAGGAGGCAGTGGATGCGTTGATTGACAACGGCAGACGCGGACGACCTGTTACTGGTCCGGGAAATCGTGCTTTGAAGTCCCTTTCCGACATGCTTAAGGGTAAATCGGGACGCTTCCGTCAGAATCTGCTTGGTAAGCGTGTTGACTATTCCGGACGTTCGGTTATCGTTGTTGGTCCTGAATTAAAGATTTATCAGTGTGGTCTGCCAAAAGAGATGGCGATTGAGCTGTTTAAGCCTTTCGTTATGAAAGAGCTTGTATCAAGGCAGATTTCACAGAATATAAAACATGCGAAAAAACTTGTGGAGAAACTGGATCAGGCAGTGTGGGATGTGCTTGAGGATGTAATTAAGGAGCATCCGGTAATGTTAAATCGTGCACCGACACTTCACAGACTTGGTATTCAGGCATTTGAGCCGATTCTTGTGGAAGGTAAGGCGATCAAGCTTCATCCGCTTGTATGTACCGCGTTTAATGCGGACTTTGACGGCGACCAGATGGCGGTACATCTTCCGCTTTCTGTGGAAGCGCAGGCAGAGTGCAGATTCTTGCTGCTTTCACCGAACAATTTGCTGAAGCCGTCGGACGGCGGTCCTGTTGCCGTTCCTTCACAGGATATGGTGCTTGGTATCTATTATCTGACACAGGAGCGTCCCGGTGCAGTGGGCGAGGGCAAATTCTTTAAGAATGTCAACGAGGCAATTCTTGCTTATGAGAATGGCGCCTGTACATTGCACTCCAGAATCAAGGTGCGTGTGACAAAGACGTTGGAGAACGGTGAAACGGTTACGGCGATTGTTGAGTCAACGCTTGGACGTTTTATCTTTAATGAGATTCTTCCACAGGATTTGGAGTTTGTAGAGAGAAATACGCCTGAGGACGAATTGCTGCTTGAAGTGGATTTTCATGTAGGCAAGAAGCAGTTAAAGCAGATTTTGGAGAAAGTTATCAATATTCATGGTGCGACAAAGACAGCAGAGGTGCTTGACAGCATTAAGGCGATGGGCTACAAGTATTCGACAAGAGCGGCGAT
>JAAVAF010000086.1 GCA_014804225.1 Lachnospiraceae bacterium | reverse complement strand
TGTCATCTCTCTGTCAAAATCAGTTCTTCCCGTAACATGTCCGACAAGAGAAAGCGCCTCCGTTTCGTATCCTCCACGCTTTTTAAACTTCTCCTGCTGTTCATGAAGTCCATCTTTTTTTACGATATCCCGAAAAGTCTTCTTCTTTTGCGCTGCAAGCGGCAAATCCGCCATATACACATCCGCAATCGCACTGCAAAGTCCCTGTATCCCGATTAATGTACGCTTTGGGTTGTGAAATGCCTTTACCGCCGCAAGTGTATGCGGATATTCTGTACCGAAGATATGCAGCACATCCGGTTTGAAATCGTCCATAATCGCGCCAAGACTTTCCTCCATACCCGCGTCATAATTTTCAGGGTGATTGGTATCCTCTCGGAAAATATAGTAGTCAATTCCGTCCGCCACGGCTTTTACAAAGAGCGATGTATCCGTCTTTACCATATTCAGGTTATCTGATGCCGGAAAGCAAATAGCAAGTGTTATGTTATTTTGCGCACCGCTTCGCATCAACCGTTCTGCTAACCCGGAAAGCCATCCCTCTTTGACAATAATCTTCTGCCCAAGGCTCTTGGCAATGAACGGAAGCATAATATTACATAACCACAATATTCTCATTCTAATCCTCCCTGTTTTTCGAAGAAAAATGCGACTGCCTTTGCAGGAGCAGAGGATTTTCCTCCCTGTTTTTCGAAGAAAAATGCGACTGCCTTTGCAGGAGCAGAGGATTTTCCTCCTTTTTTGATACGCCCGCTCCCATGATTTTATAGAGAAACGTCTTCATCCCGTTATAAAACACAGACAAGTATTTATTATCTGCAATCGCGCTTCGCAGCGGCGCCAAGGTCATCAGCATAATCAGTCTGTACTTCCGTGCCTTTTTCCTTCCCATGTACCTTTGCGTAATCTCCTGATGCTGCTTCTTCGAGCGCTTTTTGTTCTCCTTCGTCTCAGAATATCCGCCACCCTCATACGATGCGACAATAACCGGCACATACACAATATCTGCTTTTTTTTCATAAAAGCACCACAAAAAATGCTCATAGTCCGCGCGCACATTATATTTCGGATCATAGGCACGCTCGGCAAACAGCTTGCGGCTGTAAAAACACGTTTGGTGACACGGCACATTTCGGTAGCAGGTAAAATCATTGATTTCCGGCGCCGAATAAACAACTGTCGCAAGCGCCCTCTGATAAAGGTTCCCGTATAAAATGTCGGGTTTCTTATTTCGCGTCAAAATAACATTCGATATTTTATCAAGCACCGTTTCGTCATAAAAACTGTCCCCCGCATTCATAAAGATCACATAGTCACCGCCCGCAAGTGCGACCGCCTGATTCATCGCATCATAAATTCCGCTGTCCTTTTTCTGATAAATGTGAAGTCTGCTGTCCTTCACAGTCTCCGCAAGCATCTTCACGGAGCCGTCCGTAGAGATACCGTCCTTTATGACAATCTCATAATTTTCATAGCTCTGGCGCAGCACACTTTCCACAGTCGCCCACAAACGCTCCCCCGCATTCAGGCATACAACAATGATGCTAAACATCGCACAATCAGAATGTTTCATTCCATCTCTCATTTATAAATATACCTCTCTTCAAAGAGCCATGACTGATATGGCAAAAGTCCCACTCCCGCCTGATGCGCACCTCGTAAAAACAAGACAAAATACAGCAAACACGCTATCGTTATCAATATTCTTACCCTTATTTTTACCGTATTATCCTCTATCTTTTTCAACATAAGCGGTATCATCAGAAGCCAGGATACACTAAAGTAATATACAATCCGCGTCACTACGGGCAAAAAGGAAAAGAAGGTTGCTGCAAGAAGCGCAAGAAAATTGAGCTGCCCATAAAACCGAAGCTTTTTATAATCTGCATCCTGGCAAAAATCATCTCCCATATAGTGCAAAAACCATAGATACAACAAAAGCACTGCCACAATCCGCAGCACGCTCGTAATCCGCAGCCCCCCATCAAGATAAATCGTATTTTTATAGGACGGATAAAGTAGCAATGCTATCTTTAAGAGCAAACCCTTTCCAGCAAAACAAACTGCCCCTATGATTACGCCCAATACAAAGACCCACCGTTTCCACATAAAAGTCGCGACAAAATAGACAGGAAGCACCAAAAGCACAGACTTATGGAAAAACGACGCTAGAATAATGAAAAAAACAAAGCGTATATAATCTTTTTCTAACACATACTTCATTGCACAAAGCGCCACGGAAAGTGCAAAATAATAACGCACGGTATTAAATGTCTGAAAGTAAAATCCAAGTGTCATAAACAGAAAAAAGCTCTGTGAAAAATCCGCGCTATCCCGATAAAAAACATACAAAAAGATAAGAAGTGTAACGAAGCCAAACACAGCAAAGATCACTTCATAACATTCGCCATGAAACAACGTATAGATAAAGCGAACCAGATAATTGAAGCCTGCTTCCGTGACAACATATCCGCCGACATACGCCTCATGCGCTGTACGCGTATACTGCTCATAATCATTTCCGATTCCGAATCGAAGCGCTGACACCGCAAACAAGATTGAAAAGATTCCCCCAATATATAATTGATTCAATGCCTTTTTTCTAAGGTATGCATCCGTCCCGCTTTTTGCCGTAATGCACCCCACATTTTTAGACATAACACACGTTATTAATGCTATTGCACTATAAAATACAATGGAAAGCGCCCTATCCATACTCAAAGCCCCTCCACCGACCGAATTCCCTTTTTCATCAACGCAAGCGCATTTTTTTTCGGAATTTCTTCGCACATTACCTTACCGTGTGCCGCTATAAACCGAACCGCCATAGGATACGCCAACGCACCGTACAAAAAGTGATAAAGTACACCCCTGTCAATAAAGAATTTATCCGTATATCCTTGAAACCATGTCGATTCCCGCTCTCTCTCCTGTCCAATCTCTATAGGGATTGCGTACACTTTTAATCCGTATTTCAGACAATCCTTCAAAAATAGGCTGTCCTCTCCGTTACTGTACTTCGCGCCGCCCCCAAACAGCAGTGAAAACGTCACGTTCGCCGCATGAAGCTTTTCGCGTCTTACCGCAAATGAATACGTCGGGTATCGTCCCGCATTCCATATGTGCACGCGGTGAAATTTTTTCGTGTAATACGTCGCCCGCGCCTGTCCGACTCTCATATTAAAGAGCAGAAAATCCGCTTCCGGGTGCGCCTCAAACGCGTCCAATACCGCTTTCTCATAGCCTGCATCATACACAATATCCTCATCCGAAAAGAGCACAATATCGCCCTCGGCTCGTAATAATGCATTGTTGCGGCTTAATCCAACCCCGCGCTCTGCAAGCGCAAAACATTGTATCCTTCTATTTTTATGTTTCAATTCTTCATAGTCAAAATAATCTGTCTGGTTTATGATAATGGCATCACTCTCTAAATTCATACGCTCCGCCAAATCCACCGCATTCTCATTGACCGCAGACACCAACACCTGAAGTTTCACGCTTTCACGCCCTTTCCATAATACAGGTCGACCCAGCGCCTGTCACACTCTGTAAGAACTGCACCCGCAATTTTTCCGCCATGCAGTATCGCGTTATTGATTTCATCTGTTATTTTTTCTCTGTATATTTTTTCAAACGGCACAAGCGCCAAAATGACAGCATCCTCCTCCACACAATATCGTTCACATGGTAAAAAAGCATCCAAAGAAATGTCTGCTGCAAACGCTCTCAGTCTCTCCACAAAAAGTGCTGCATCCTTGCCGTCCTCCGCATCCAAGAGGTATATTTTTTTATTCTTTTTCTGCAATTCCTTTAGATTTCCAAGCAGTCGCTCCTCATGGATACCCTTTTTATTGTTCCCATTTTTACAAAGCAATCCAAGTGCGTTCAGATCAAGGAATTTGATAACATCTGTTTTTGTATAAAAACGATCTCCTACCATAAATCCAAGTACGATTAGAAAAATCCCAATTCCAACAACCACTAACATTCCAAGAAATACAGCCTGCCAGACAAAATAATGTGCCTCTTCTCTTTTGACAGCATTATCCTCAATCTGATAGATTGCATCAAACTCATCCTTTTGCTGCCCAAACGCCGTGATTGCTTTACAAAAAGCGGCGCTCACTTCCGATACCGAATCAATCTCTTTTCCTCTTACTGTAATAGTAAGATAGCGTACATCCGACAAAATATCAGCATTCAGCATCTGCTTCACTGCCGCCCTGTCATAGCCTGTTCCCAAATCCTCCATCATAGCTCCAAGAATCAAATCCGTAGCAATCACATCGTTCCATGTAAAATCGTTATAGTAATCCTTCGCCTCAAGCCTGCCATCTGCAAAATCTACATAGTACTCTGTTTCAGCGACAAACATCGCATTTTTCATCCCCCAAAAGACGACAAGCAAATGAAGACCGCCGCCCAATACGGCACCGATCACCGCCAATAACAAAAGCTGCGGCAGCTTCCTTATCAATGTTACAAGCAACGCCTTACTGTCAATCCCCTGTCGTACAATCATTCCATTCTCTTCCTTTTTTATCCTTTTTCCTCGTCCTCAATCTGAAGCGCAATATTGCGTATCGCCGTCGTCTGGTTTTCGTCCACACCCTCCGTGCTCTCCGGCTTAAACAAAATCTTCAGTGTCAAAAGCATCAATTTTAAGTCCAGCCACACACTGTAATTCTCAATATAAAATAAATCCAGCTTTAACTTGTCGTACGGCGTCGTATTATACTTTCCATACACCTGTGCATACCCCGCAAGCCCCGCCTTTACCTTTGTTCGGAACGTAAATTCCGGCATCTCTTCCTGATACTGCCTGATAATCTCGGGCCGCTCCGGTCTTGGACCAATAAAAGACATATCTCCATTTAAAATATTAAACAACTGCGGCAGCTCGTCAATTCGCACCTTTCGGATTACCTTGCCGACCGGCGTAACACGACTGTCATTTTTCGACGCAAGCCTTGCCACACCATCCTTTTCCGCATCACTGCGCATACTGCGGAATTTCAATATCTTAAATTCCCGCATATCACGTGTACAGCGAACCTGCTTGTACATGACAGGTCCCCCATCATAGAGCTTAATCGCAATCGCCGTGATCAGCATAATCGGAGATGTCACCACAATCAAAAGCAACGCACAGATCACATCAATCGCACGCTTCACAAAACGCTGCTCAATCGTCATCGCATACTCACGAATCAACAAAATCGGTGTGTCAAACAAATTAAGCTTTTCAGAGCCCTGAACCATAATATCGGGAATTTTCGGCATAATATAAACACGCACACCCTTGCTATAGCAAAACTTCAACAGTTTATTGCGAAGCGCTGTATTCATATCCCAGAGCACCACACCGTCATAATGCTTCAAAATTTCCGCCTCGATGCTGCGTCGTCCTTCACTCTCGTATACACATTTTAAGATATGATACTTATCCTTCCTTGTTTCAAACTTTTTCAAAATATCGTCAACCGGACGCTCGCCGCTAATAAATAACAGGCGTTTTGGTGGAAAAAACTGCTTGTAGAGCCTATCACTGATAAAGGTCCAGACACCCGCTATCGCAATCTCCGCAAGCATCATCAGTATCAACGGATAGGGTGTTACCAACTCGAGGGATAGCAGTGAAATCTGAAAATAGGAAACGACATTCGTAAAAAACAGCGATATCACCTGCGAAAAAAATACATCCATCGGCTTTAAGTAGCCAATCCGCAAGCCTCCGTATGTAGTCGTAAAAAATAAAAGCAGCAAAAAATAGACTGCTGCCAAAAGCCAGAAGCCCTTTCTGTGAAAGCTTCTCCACATACTGTTTTGCATGATATCGTTATAGACCCGCTGCCATACATAAACATACAGCACCGTCTGAAATACAAGTCCAACCAAAGACATCTGTAAAATAATAGCTCGCTTTGCCGCCTCTATTCTTCCCACCGGTATCCTCCAATATTTGTACGAATCCTCATTTTACCAGTAACCTGCGAATCTGTGCAGAGAATGCCCGCTTTTTGGGCATTCTCTTGTGTGAGAAAAGTCTGCAAGGCAGACTTAGAACTTCTCCGCGAAGCAGCCTTTGCTGCAAGTGGCTAGAAGTTCTTCTCACACTAAATCCTTCTAAAAACTGCCCGAAACGCCCAAAACACCATGCAATAAAGACTTTTTCCAACAGAAAGCTTTGCATGGTTCCTGTATAAGTTCCAAATCCGCCGAATTGCCTGAAGCTTGTTTGACGAAAGCGTCCCCGCGCTTCTTCGATACCGCACAAGACACTCGTCAAGACCAAACCCCATGCCATATTTTTTTAAAATATTCCACCACGTCGCCGTATCCTCGCTCTCGATACACGGCATCATAATATCAGTATCTGCAATGATCGTACGATCTATCATCACCGTGGAAGTAAAAATCGTTGTATTTTTCAGCGCCTCATGATACGTTATCTGCTCCGGCACATGCACAATTTTACCAAGCCCCTGCCCGTTCTCATCTGCAAACTCATATCCGGTAAATACAAATCCTTTCCCACCGCTTATAAACGCAAGCTCGCGTTCCAGTTTCTGTTTCCCCCAAATATCGTCCGCATCCAGAAAGCACAAATATCGTCCGCACGCACAGCTCACACCCTTATTTCTACAGCGGGCAGCACCACCGTTTGTCTCCTGCCGGATTAACTTTATCCGACTGTCTGTATGCTGCATCTCTTCTATAACATTACAACTGTTATCTGATGAGCAATCGTCCACCAGCAAAAGTTCCCACTGTGTATACGTCTGCGCTTGCACACACTGTATTGTTTCCCGAATAAAATTCTGGGCATTATATACAGGAACGACAATACTTACCAACTGTTCGTCAAAATCCTTCATCAAAATTCATCCTTAACAAGATATTTTGGTCTGTCCTTGACTTCCATATACATCTTACTCATATATTCTCCCATAATACCGATACATAAAAGCTGCACGCCCCCAATCATTGAAATAATGCACACCGTAGAAGGCCAGCCCGCAACCGGGTCTCCATAAATCAGCGCCCGCACAAAAATAAAGATCATAAACACAAATGCCATGATACAAAACAACACGCCAAAAAACGAAGCGATAGAAAGCGGCGCCGTAGAAAACGCCATAATTCCGTCAAGCGAATATAGAAACAGCTTCCAGAAAGACCATTTTGTTTCTCCTGCCGCCCTCTGCACATTTTCATACTCAAGCCATTTTGTATTGTAACCAACCCAGCCAAAAATGCCTTTCGAAAAACGATTGTACTCCCGCATCGATAAAATAGCATCCGTTACCTGACGTGTCATCAGCCTGTAATCTCTTGCTCCGTCCACAATCTCTGTCTTTGATATTTTCCGCATCAGCCCGTAAAAACGCCTTGCAAAAAAGGAACGGATCGGCGGCTCGCCTTTTCGGTTCACACGCCTTGTCGCAACCGAATCATATCCCTGTTCAATATAACCGTACATTTCCGGAAGAAGGGCGGGCGGATCCTGTAAATCAGCATCCATCAGCACCGTAAAATCTCCTTTTGCCTTTTCAAGCCCTGCAATAATTGCAGCCTCTTTCCCAAAATTCCTTGAAAACGACACAAGATGCACTCTTTCATCTTTTTCCCGCAGTGCCTTCACAGCCGCAACCGTGCCATCCTTCGATCCGTCGTTCACAAAAATAAATTCAAACTCCACATCTTTTTCATGAAAAAAAGCTTCCTGTTTGACTGCTTCCGCATAAAACAACGGTACGCTCTCCTCCTCATTGTAACATGGAACGATCATACTTAACAATTTCGAATACTCTTTCAATCAAATATCCTCCCGTCAAAAGATATTATCTACCAACACCTGAATAACCTCTGAATTTGTCGGACGCCCATTGTTTTTGGTAAACAAATCTCCAAAAATGACCGCAAGCGTATCAGCATTTCCATAACGCCACGCAATTTCAATGGTATTTCTTATTGCACGTTCTACCTGTTTCCCTGTCGTGTCAAACCGTTTTGCCACCTCAGGATAAAGACGTTTTGTCACAGATCGAAGCATCTCAGGCTCCTTCCATGAAATCCACACAGCCTCTCGCAAATACCGATACCCTTTATGTCTTGATTGAAATCCTGCGCTTACCAATAAATATGTAGTTCTCTTAAGCGCTTTCAATCTCGGGCTGTCGTACATACCCGTCAACCTTACCTTTCTAAAACTATCGGTTGCTATAATCTGGCTGCCTGAACATTCTCCTTAAACCAGCAATATGCAAGTTTCACGCCCTCCTCAAGCTCAATCTTATGTGTCCAGCCTAACTTGTGAAGCTTTGTCACGTCCGTAAGCTTTCTGGGTGTTCCATCCGGCATATCCTTGTTCCAGACAATTTCTCCCTCATATCCCACAACACGCTTTACCGTTTCTGCAAGCTCCTTAATGGTCACTTCTTTTCCCGTACCAATATTGACATGCTGCTCACCGTCGTAATTTTCAAGCAAAAATACACACGCATCCGCCATATCATCAACATACAAAAATTCCCGCAATGGTGTCCCTGTTCCCCAAAGCTCTACCGTCTTTGCACCGTTTTCCTTTGCATCATGAAACTTTCTAATCATCGCCGGCATTACATGAGAGCCCTCTAAATCATAATTGTCATGCGGACCATAAAGATTCGTCGGCATACAGCTGATAAAATTGTCGCCGTACTGTCTCTTATAAAACTTACACATCTCCAATCCCGCAATTTTTGCAATCGCATATGCCTCATTTGTCTCCTCAAGCGGTCCCGTAAGAAGCGCGTCCTCCGGAATCGGCTGCGGCGCCATCTTGGGATAAATACAAGTGCTTCCCAAAAACAGCAGCTTTTTCACCTGATAATCGTGGCAGCATTTAATCACGTTGCACTGGATCTGCATATTTTCATAGGCAAATTCCGCGGGTGTTGTATTATTCGCATTAATACCACCCACTTTTGCAGCTGCAAGCACAACCACATCAGGCCGTTCTTTTTCAAAAAAATCCGTCACCTGCTGTTGACTGGTTAAGTCAAGCTCCTTGTGCGTCCTTCCGATTACATTCGTATAGCCTTTTGCTTCAAGGCTTCTGATAATTGCAGAGCCAACAAGTCCTCTATGCCCTGCCACATATATTTTGTCTGACTTATTCATTTTCCGTCTCCCTTTTTGCACGAAACTCTTTGCACGATATCCCCGCAATTTCCTTTAAATCAGCGTCCATCATCATCTTAACAAGTCCGTTAAAATCCACTCTTCTCTTCCAGCCAAGTTCTTTCTCCGCCTTTGTGGAATCTCCCCACAAAAACTCAACCTCTGCCGGACGATAAAACTCGGGGTTGACATCGACAAGCAGTTTCCCTGTCTTGGCATCATATCCCTTTTCGTTGACACCCTCGCCCTCCCAGCGAATCAAAATTCCAAGCTCATCAAAAGCGGCCTCGACAAACTCGCGAACCGTATGTGTTTCATTTGTCGCAAGCACGTAATCTCCCGGTGCACTCTGTTGTAACATCAGCCACATTCCCTCGATATAATCACCGGCAAATCCCCAGTCTCTCTTTGCATTCATATTTCCAAGCGAAAGCTTGTCCTGTTTCCCCGCCATGATATTTGCAATTGCAAGTGTTATTTTTCTTGTAACAAAATTCTCACCACGTCTTGGCGACTCATGGTTAAACAAAATACCGTTGCATGCAAACATATTATAAGATTCCCTGTAATTTACGGTAATCCAATAAGAATAAAGCTTTGCTACGCCATACGGGCTCTTCGGATAAAACGGCGTTTTCTCGCTCTGCGGCGCTGTCTCTGGAAGTCCGCCAAAAAGCTCCGAGGTAGACGCCTGATAATAGCGGCAATTTCCGCCGTTGACACGAATTGCCTCAAGAAGTTTGAGCGTACTCACGCCCGTAGCCTCCGCCGTATACTCCGGCACCTCAAAGGAAACCCCAACATGCGACTGTGCCGCAAGATTGTAGACCTCCGTCGGTCTGATTTCTCCGATAATCCGCATCAGATTAGAAGAGTCCGTCGTATCCGCAAAATGCAGAAAAAACTTTACCTTATGATAATCCGAATTAATTAAATGATCGATTCTCATTGTATTTGAAAGACTGTGACGACGAATCAGTCCATGCACCTCATATCCTTTCTCAAGCAGAAACTCTGCAAGATATGATCCGTCCTGACCTGTTATTCCGGTAATTAATGCAATATTATTCATTTTTAGCCTCCATGCCACGACTGTTTTTTAGGAGTAGCTAATGGCTCAAGTTTTTGCGTAGCACAAAACTTGTCGGTTGAAAATTTTTATTTTCAACCTTCCTCCTATGAATTCCTTATTTTAAATTGGAACAATTTGCCAATTTTAGTATCCTACTATCATCTTACATATTCCGAATATATTCTGCAATAGCTTTTTCCCAATCTGCAAACATATGATTTGTCGTAAGCTTCAGCATATAATTTTCCAATACAGAGTATGGGGGTCTTGGCGCAACAACGCCCGTTGTATTTTTTTCATATTCTGCGCTTGTGACCGTAATAACCTCTGTTGACTTTCCTGCCAATCTGTAGATTTCGCGTGTGAAATCCGCCCAGTTTGTAATCCCTTCACAAGTGCCATGAAACAGTCCAAAGTTATCCGTCGGCAAAAGATAAGCAATCGCTTTTGCAAGCTCATTCGCACTGGTGGGCGAACCAAGCTGGTCTCCTACCACTGTCACGGTATCTTGCGTTTCAGAAAGTCCAAGCATCGTCTTTACAAAATTTTTCCCATCACCATAAAGCCATGCTGTGCGGATAATAAAATAGTCCTTTGCAAATTCTTTCACAAAGTTTTCCCCTGCAAGCTTTGTCTTTCCGTAAACAGCCTTGGGGTTAGGCATATCAAACTCAGTATATGGTGTATCAGCATGTCCATCAAAAACATAGTCTGTTGAAACATGCATCAGTTTGGCTCCCACACGCGTCGCCGCGATACTTAAATTTCTCGGTCCGAGTGCATTGATGCGATATGCATTATCCACATCGGTCTCACACCCGTTTACATTGGTGTGCGCCGCACAGTTAATAATCGCATACGGCTTTATTTCCCCCACAAACCGCAAAACTGCATCAATATCGGTAATGTCCAAATCTTTCACATCCGTGTTCACACACTCATATTGGTTATCGGAAGCATACACCTGATTGATTGCTCTGCCAAGCTGCCCGTTTGCACCTGTCACTATTATCTTTTTCATCTATTATCCTCCTAATTGCATTTCTTTATTCCGTTCTTCTCTAATCGAAAATAGCCCGAACCTTTTTCATTCGGGCCATTTCTTACTCTCCAAGTCCATCTTGAATCACTTTAACCATTGCCTCTAAGGCTTCCTCCTCGTCCTCGCCCTCACAGAACAGTTCAATTTCATCGCCACTCTTTACGCATGCGCCAAGCACACCAAGAACACTCTTTGCATTTGCTTTCGTCGAACGGAATTGAAACGTTATCGATGACCGAAACCGCATCGCTTCTTTGCAAAGTATTCCCGCCGGACGCAGATGAAGACCCGTCGGATTTTTAATTACTACCTTCTGGCTTACCATATCGTTCCCTTATCCTTTCGTTTCTCCCTCTAACGTATCCTTAAAGCATTACGTTCTGGATAAGCTCCGCAAGTGCCCTTGCCTCTTTCTCAATCATTGCCTGATCCTTACCCTCTATCATCACACGGACAAGCGGCTCTGTACCCGATGGTCTGATTAACACCCTTCCCTCGCCTTTAAATTTTTCACTGACACGTTCTATTGCATCAGCAATTTCAGTATATTCCATGTAACTGTCTTTCTTATGATTTGGCACCCGCGCACCTACAAGCGCCTGAGGAAGCACTGTCATAACAGTTGCAAGCTCTGAGAGCGATTTTCCTGTTTCCACCATGACTTGAAGCAGATGCAATGCACTTAAAAGACCATCTCCCGTCGTATTTTCATCGAGAAAAATAATATGTCCCGACTGCTCGCCGCCAAGATTTGCTCCGATTTCTACCATGCGCTCAAGGACATACCGATCGCCAACTTTTGTCTGCTCAATCTTGATTCCGTTTTCTTTTCCCATCAGGAAAAATCCGAGATTGCTCATCACGGTCGCCACAATGGTATTGTCTTTCAACTCACCCTTTGCTTTCATATGATTGCCAATAATTGCCATGATCACATCGCCGTCAATTCGATTTCCGTTTTCGTCCACGGCAAGCAGTCTGTCTGCGTCACCGTCAAATGCAAGACCAATCTTTGCCCGCTCATAAACGACACGCGCCTGCAGTTCTCCCATATGTGTCGAACCACAGTTCGCATTGATATTCGTACCGTCGGGATTGTTGTGTATCGCAACAATCTCCGCACCAAGCTCTTTTAGTGTTTCCACAGATGTATAATATGATGCACCCTCCGCACAGTCCACCACTATTTTCATTCCAGTCAAATCTACGGGCACAGCCTGTACTGAATGGTTGATATACTCCTCCCTTGCGTCCGTGCGATACTTTACCTTTCCGACGCTCGGACCTGTCGGGAACTGAACATCTTTCATTCCGCTTC
The DNA here is from genome assembly GCA_014804225.1 of Lachnospiraceae bacterium. Lineage (GTDB taxonomy): Bacteria > Bacillota > Clostridia > Lachnospirales > Lachnospiraceae > COE1. Next base: position 1,815 of record JAAVAF010000086.1, on the reverse strand, counting down.
GAATCAGCTCCTCAATCTCATCCTCCAATGCATCCGGAAGCTTAAAGCCATTACCGTCAAAAAACTTAATACCATTAAACTCAACGGGATTATGCGAGGCTGAAATAACAACTCCCGCATCTACCCTGTATTTCTTCGTCAAATATGCAATCGCCGGTGTCGGAACCACGCCCACATACACCACATTTGCCCCTACCGAACATGCTCCCGCCATCAACGCATTCGCAAGCATATCACCCGATATTCGTGTATCACAGCCTACCATAATCGTAGGTTTATGCGCTTTCTCTTTCGAGAGTACATATGCTCCTGCCTGACCAAGCTGCATTGCAAGCATCGGCGTCAATTCATCGTTTGCCACACCCCTTACGCCATCTGTTCCAAAAAGTCTTGCCATTTTATAATTGTTACTCCTTTCCAAAGGTTAAACATCACTACTACTCTCGTCCTGTGTATCCTCATGCTCTTTAAGCTCAACGGTCAACGAATACGTGGTATCCGGTTCTATCTTAGCACCCTCTGTCAGTTTAAAATCAAAGATAATTTCACCCTCATAACGTCCTGCTACCCATTCCTCAAGCGCAAGACGCTCATATATTTTGTCCATATCAATGACACCGATGACAAGTTCCTCATCGACTGCATCAACCGCCTCCTGTGTTCCTGAAACTCTTACCCGAAACTGCGCGTTCTCCCGCCCTTCAAATTCGTTGATCACCGCATCAAGCGTATCCGGTTTTGCATGACCTCCAAATCCCGCTGCAAAGTTTGAAGCAGGTATTGACAAATCTCTTGTAGCAAGTCGTTCAATGCCAACCAAAACACTGACATTTCCATTGAAGCTGCTATCCGCAAACTGTGTCCCCGTCGGCAGATACTTTCTGATGTTAATAATATTGGTCACATCCTCCGTCTTACCCTCCAGACTTAGCGAGGCGTCCGAAACCGTAAACTTCGTCACTGCATCAAGCGCTGCCTTTCTTCCTGCAAGCACAATGGTACTCGGCACGCTCTCAATCGTTCCGTTTGCAATATAACCCTGCGCCGGCTCATCTGAAATCACAAAGTCAAGCGGAACCTCCTTTGTTGCAAGAATCGTAACTGACACATTTACTGTAGAAATATTCATTTTAATCGAACTGCTCTTGACATCGTTTCCTTCCGCGTCATAAAGCTTTAACTCAACATTCGTGTTAATATCAGCAGAATATCCGTCAATACTCGCCACAGCCTCCACATGGTCAATCTGGTTAATCACAGACTCCGGCCCCGAAAGACGCACAATATTCTGACTTGGCGTAACGCTTCCTACCACATATCCTTCTGCGGGGTCCCCGCTTGTCGAAGTATTGATAATCATCTGAACACGCTTCATATCCTCAATCGAAAGCTTTACACTGTCGATATTTCCCTTAAATTCCAGTTCAGAATTATTTCTTGTACTAGAAAGCTCAATGCCCACCGTATTCATAAAGGTAAGCTGCTCCATGTCTGCAACTGCCCTGATATTTTCCTTCGTAATATATCTCAATATAGAACGCTTCCCCGTCACTTCCACATTCACGGTACCTGTATTGTCGATAATCTCATAAACCTTTCCGCTGTTGGTAATCTGATCCTCATTTAGAATCTCAACAGGAATGTTGTTGAATCGTGCTTTCTCGAGCGGATCGTTAATATTATTCACCACAAACCACAATCCTAAAGACACGATAACTGCCAAAAGTTTCAGTCCGAAATTATTTGTAATCAAAGCAACGAGTTTATGAAGCTTACTTTTCATCTCTACCCCTGCCTTTCCACAATCTGCGTTTC
>JAAVAF010000085.1 GCA_014804225.1 Lachnospiraceae bacterium | reverse complement strand
CCCATATGAATTTCATATCCGCTGTATTCCATATTCGATAATGTGGCAAAAATCCCTTCTACTTTTGGAAGAATGCCTTTTATCTGACAGCGTACTTTTTCTCTTTGCAGTTCAGTAACAATCGGAAGCAGCCCCATACCCTCTATACTGCCGCCCATTTCAACGCACTCCGGATCCAAAATACGCATTCCCAACATCTGATACCCACCACAGATACCAAAAATCGGCACATCTTTTGCACAATTTATAATTGCCGCTTCCAGACCATTTTCACGTAACCAATGCAAATCATCAATGGTATTCTTGCTTCCCGGCAGAAAAATCAAATCCGGACTGCCTAGCTGGGAAGCAGATGTGACATAACGAACAGATACGTCCAGACTCTGTTCAAAAACATTAAAATCTGTAAAATTAGAAATCCTTGGGTAACGAATCACGGCAATATCAATTACACCCGAAGCTGTTGTTTTTTCAAATCGCTGCGTTAAACTGTCCTCGTCCTCTAACGATAACTCCATATAGGGAACCACGCCGAGCACAGAACAATGACATTTTTTCTCCAACATTTTAACACCAGAGTCAAACAGTGATCGATCCCCCCGAAATTTGTTGACAATCAATCCCTTTACGCGTTCCCGTTCTGTTTTTGTAAGTAGCATCAAGGTTCCTAAAAGCTGAGCAAATACGCCGCCTCTGTCAATATCTCCGACAAGAAGCACCGGTGCGTCTATCCTTTCGGCAAGTCCCATGTTTACAATATCATTTTCGCGCAGATTAATCTCCGCCGGACTTCCCGCCCCCTCAATAACGATAATATCGACAAGCTCCTCCAACTGCCGAAATGCCTTTTCGACTTCCGGAAATACATTCTTTTTGTAAGCAAAATATTCTTTTGCACTCATATTGCCAATGACCTGTCCGTTGACAATTAACTGTGAACCGATGTGATTTGTCGGTTTTAGTAAAATGGGATTCATACAGACCAACGGCTGGATACCCGCAGCTTCTGCTTGCATCACCTGTGCCCGCCCCATTTCCAGTCCTTCCTCCGTGATATAGGAGTTGAGTGCCATGTTCTGTGACTTAAACGGCGCTACGCGGTATCCATCACGCGCCATTAACCGGCATAATCCCGCCACAATCAGGCTTTTCCCGACATTGGACATGGTTCCCTGTATCATAATGACCTTCGCCATAGCTTCCTTCCTCTTTTTATAGAAAATTGCGACAGTGTAAATTATTTTCACCATGTTTCAATTTGCTCTACATATGCGAGCAGTGTACTGTCTATCTGTTTCAAACTGCTCTTTGGAATATCAAAAAGCTGCCCGATATATCTATCATTAAAAATTTCAGCAGGCGTTCCATATCGATCAATATATGCCCCCTTTAAGCAGAGAAGCTTGTCGGATATCCTTTTGGCAAGCTCGAGTTCATGAAGTGACATGATAACAGTCAGCCCTTTTTTCTTCCGCATTTCCTGTAATACAGAAAGAAATTCCAACTGATATCGGATATCTAAATAGGAAGTCGGCTCATCCAATATGAGAAGCTCCGGCTCCTGACAGATTGCTCTTGCAAGCAACACCCGCTGTCTTTGTCCGTCACTGATTTTTCGAAAATCCTGATCGCAGATATCCGTGATTTGTACCAATGCAATCACCTCATCGACAATTCGCTCGTCCTCCTTTGAAAGCACGCCAAACCGTCCTGTATACGGATACCGTCCTGTTGCTACAACCTCTCGGCACGTCATAAGCTCTGTCTGTAAACGGTCCGTAAATACGACAGATATTTTTTTTGCACGTTCGTTTCCGGACATTTCCGAGAGCAGTTCTTTTCCAAGGTATACGACTCCGTCAAGCAGACGTAGTTGTCCTGCAATACTTTTTAAGACAGTGGATTTCCCTGCGCCGTTTGGACCGATTAACGTTAAAATTTCGCCTTTGGGCAGCGTGATTTCGATGTCTTTGATAATTGGCTTCCCATCATAGCCCACACACATCTTTTGTGTTTGAAAATAATATTGTTCCATATTCAAAAACCCTCGCGTCTGCGTTTTGTCATAATCCACAGCACGATCGGTGCGCCAAAAACAGCCGTGACGGTGCTGATGCTTAATTCCGTCGGTGCAAATACAGTCCTTGCGATGAAATCACACGCAAGACAAAACATTCCTCCACCCAGAAAACAAGCCGGTATCATCAGGATAGGTCTGCTTGTTCCAAGAAAAGTCTTTACCAGATGCGGAACTGCGATTCCGACAAAAGAAATCGGACCGGCATAAGCAACAACACAAGCGGAAAGAATACTGGAAAGTAAAATCAGCCAAATACGGAGCATACGGACATTTACGCCCATGCTCACGGCATCCATCTCTCCGAGTTGATACGCGCTGATTGGTTTTGATAAAAGGAAAACAATCACATACGTTATTGATATAACGATGCTCATATGAATCACCTTATCCCATGCCATTCCCGAAAAGCTCCCGCGAGACCAATTATGCAAATTAACAATATCCGCATCATCTGCAAACGTCACAATAAAATCGGTAACTGCCGAGCAGATATATCCAATCATAACACCACTGATTACCAGCATTGACATATTGTTCACTCTTTCTGACAGTAACAGGACAAATCCCATAGAAAGCAGTGCGCCCACAAAAGCTGCCAAAATCAAGGCTGTTGAGCTGACTTTAATTGACTTTCCAAGAAAAAATACCATTATCACTGCAACCATCAGTTTAGAGCCCGATGAAATCCCTAAGACAAAAGGACCCGCAATCGGATTATGAAAAAAGGTCTGTAACAAATAACCGGATAACGCAAGCGCACCGCCAAGCCAGAGCGCCGAAACAGCTCTTGGAAAGCGGATTTCCATTACAATCTGTCCATATGTTTCTTCGCTTCCCGCTCCTGAAAAAAACTGTAAAAATGCTTGAAGCGGAATCGAAACACTTCCATATAAAATATTGCAGAACAGGAACAAAATACAGCCTATCCCAAGCAGAATCAAGACAGTTCTACAGCGAATTTTTCTGTGTTCTTTTCGCATCTTGTCATCATGCCTTTCTATTCTAAAGGATACAAATATGCCATGTTTTCCCGCGCAGATGCATTGTCGGAAAGCATACTGTGAATATCTTCAATCATCTGCCCGATGGACATGGACTGCTGATACATATCCCTTGTGGTGCACCAAACGTTACCATTTTGGACTGCTTTGAAGTCTTTTAGGAGCGCTTCCTTTTGCAGTAATGCGTCAACAGATTCGATTTCGCCGTCAATTGTGCTATTATAAATCAAATAATCTGCATCTTTTGCTGTCTGGTAAAATTCTTCCATCTGCATTGTCACGGTGGAGCGACTGCTGTCACTGTCCCCTAAATCTTCAAAAATGTATCTTCCGCCGGCAAGCTGTATCATTTTCGGCACATAGTCCGATGATGCCCTGACATTAACCATGCCGTTAGTCGTGATATAGAAAAAAGCAACGGTCTTTTCCGATGGAATATCTGCAGCTGCTCTTTCCATGCTTTGCACCTGTTTTTCAAAAGCGGCTTTTGCTTCCTCTTCTTTTCCAAGCAGGACACCGTAGAGTTTAATCCACTCTACTCTTCCGAGCGGATGACTTTCATGACTGGATTGGTCAATCAAGGTCGGTATTCCAAAATCCTCTAATTTCTCGATCACTTCCGGTGAATGCAGAATCATATTGTTCTCGATTGCAAGAGAACACCCTTCGGAAACAATCAACTCATAATCAGGCATACTGTACTTTCCCGCATATAAAATCGTTCCTTGTTCCATCGCCTCCTGTGCTTTTGGAATACTCCATCCCTCCGCCTTTTGTCCTGAAAACCGAATTGATTCAAGCGCATCCAATTCACAAAACATATCCATTACAGCCGATGCAACGAGATAAATATTTTCCAAGGGACGCTGTAATATGATGATATCCGTTTCAAGATCTTGCGGCGGTTTTGCGTCCTCAGGAACAATGCAGTATTTTCTGCCGTCTGCTACGGAAACCATGACGACACCGTTTGTGTAGTAGTCTGCGGTAAACTGTTTGGCATACTGTAATTCCATGCTTCTTTCATATACCAATGCTGTTTGAGGTTCGCTAACCGTTTCTACTTCATGTTCAGAACCTACTAGTGCTTCCGTCTTTGTTTCAAATGCAGAATCAGAAGCGGAAGAAGGACCGCTGCAACCGTGTAACCATAACAATCCTGTTAAAAGCAAAATAATTGTAATTCTTCTCATCTATTTACTCTTTTTCCATTGTATCGGAATGAAATGTAATCGTATATTCCACCTCATGAGGCTTACTCATTGCTACCGTATCACCGACAACATTCATTGGCTGATCAAAGCATAGAACGGGGATTTCAAACACAGAATCCCCTTCCGTATTGATTGGCAGATATTTTTCGCCATCTACCAACATATAGTCATAATTGGGACTGTTCCACTGTACCGTTGCAGTTGCCTTTTGATCTGTTACCGTAACAGTCACGGGAGATAAGATTTGAGCCTTACCAGTTCCGCCCTCAAAGGAGATTTCCACACTGTATACACCGTCTTCAAAGGATTGTTCATGATTGTCCTGTACAGATCCTTCCGACAGAACAGGATTGGAAACGCTGACTTTGTGGTCATACCATGTTCCTTTTTTTCCAATCAGAGCCAAATCAAATTCCGTTTCCAACGCTGGAACAGGAACATCAAATCCATTGACTTCTTCGGTCATACCATCGCTGTATGTAATCGTATCTTCGGTCGGTAAAATCAAATTAGCATCTTCTTCTTTTGCCGCATCTTCGGCAAATCCGCGATAAAGCTTTAAGATATTTTTGGAGCCAAGGGAAATATGAATGGTCATTTCCCCGTTTGCCACCGTCAACGTTCCTTTCCCGTCACAAGTTTCATTTACACGAAACATACTGCTGTCCGTGATAAACTCTGCCGTATATATTCCATCCGCCAATTTTGCTGCTTCATTTCTTTCGGTATTTTCTTCCGGTGATGTTTCCGACAGCGTCTTGTCATTTTCTTCTGGTGATGTTTCTGACGGCATCTTGTCCGTTTCTTCCGGAGAAATAACCGTATCCGTAGTAGCCTCAAATTCCTTTATACTGCTTTTGTCACCGCATCCTCCAAGGAAAACCGGAAAAAGCAGCATCATAACAAGTACAATATATTTTTTCATAATAATGCTCCTACCATTTTAAAATTTCTAATTTATAACATCCGCTGTATGCGCTACATAAAGCTGTTGAATTGCTTCAATGGAACCAAGACCGGTAATTTGTGTATCCACACTGTCAAACTCACCGGATGTCCAAAATGCACTAAGCCACGAATCCTCATCATCGCCCGCCATATCATTATTGGCATGATCACCTGCTACAACCATCAGCGGACGAAGAAGCACCTTTTGAAACCCTGCTTGTGCCACTGCCTCTATAACTGCCTCACAAGAAGTTTCCTCTGGCTCACCTTCTACCGTACCGATAAACACATTATCGTATCCGAGCACTTCCATCTGTGACTGCATCTGACTATAAGATACTTTTGCTGTATGAGAAGTACCATGTCCCATAAAGACGAATGCCACACCATCTTTCTTTGCTTCATCCAAACTCTCATATCCGGCATCCTTCACTGCCGCTTCTGTAAGTGCCTTCGCAACGGCTTCTTTGTCTGCATTGATTACTGTCGCATCCGCACCGACTTCACCAAGAAGCGGCTCTGCAACCTTTACTGTTTCAAACTGCTCCTGATAAGCTTCAACAGCGTCTATCAGCTCATCATATTCTGCGCCATGCATCAAATGTGTCGGCTGTATCACTAAATTTTTAACGCCATTTGCTACTGCACGCTCTAACGCCTGCTCCACATTGTCAATGAACTCGTTATCACGTGCCTGTACATGATTGATAATAATTTGTGCTGTAAAAGCTCTTCTTACAGACCAGTCTGGATTTGCCTCCTGAATTGCATCTTCAATCCCCTTAATATCATCGACACGGCTGTCATTGAATGAAGTACCGAAGCTGACTACCAGAATTTCATTCTCTCCGATATCGTCTTGATTGCGCGGATCATCTTTGGAAGCATCACCCGTATCTCTGCCAAAATAATCCGGATCCGCATTTTCTCCTTCTACAAGCTCTTTTTGGGTATCTGTCAATGCATCCCATGCGGCTTTTGCCTCTGCGCATTGGCGGTCAGTATCGTCAGTTCTTTGCTGCACATAAATTGTATCAATCAATGCGGCAACTTCGTCTGCCGCTGCCTGAT
>JAAVAF010000084.1 GCA_014804225.1 Lachnospiraceae bacterium | reverse complement strand
TTTCTCAATAACCTCCGCGCTTTCCGCTGTCAGCACATCCTCCTTTGACACAAGGGAAGTCACAACCGCGTTTTCCGACTTTAATACGCCCCGCTCTGACAGCCGCCTGATTACGGTATAAGTCGTCGATTTTTTCCACTCAAGCTGCTCACTGCACAATTTTACAAGCGCACTACTTGACACTGGCTCATTCTCCCACAAAATCTCGCAAAAACGGTATTCACTCTCAAAAATCTTTGGTGTATCCATGATAATCCTCCTTTATTTCGATACGACAATGCTGTAACCAAACGCCGACACGCTTTGCGCGTCGTCTTATTGGATTTAAAAAGGTCTAATGCATTAAACTTATTGTTAGTTTAACGCATTAGACCCAACCTGTCAATATGTATTTCAAAAAATATGATCAGCCTTCCTTCGCGCCTCTCTCCACGAGATACGCAATCCACTCCTTACGCTTCGTAACGGAACACTTCTTTGTAACCAACTTTCCATTACTGTCCATAAAGGAAACCTTAACGCCTGTCGGTATAATCGGAATAAGTCCGCCTACATTACAGGTCTTTAAGCCTGATATATCGCCATAAGCGACAGAAAAGGTCTCCACTCCAAAACCGCTTACAAAAATAAATTTCTCTTTTGTAAAGAAATAATTTCCTCTGGTCTGCGACATAAACGTCCACAAATCCCCCTGTGTGTGTTCTTCGATCACATCATCTGCACTAATTAGCTCAAGCTCCCTCAGGGTTTTCTCCCACTGCTCTTTTTTACTCTGTGCCAGTTTCATTGTATTTCTCCTCCCTTTTCATTTAAACATTTGTTGTGTATATGTATGTCATGATTATAGTTCGGATTCCAAAAATTGTCAAGAAAATTTTAGCCATTCATACAATACGCCAAAAAGCTCCCTTGCATAATACGTTGGCAAAAGCCACATCGCGGTTTCTGCAGAAACTGCCCCGTAGGAAAGACCAAGCCTGTCCGCAATGATTCCCGCGCGGTATTCGTGAAACTCATTTGTCACAATCGCAATCTCCTCGGGCAGTGCGTTCTCCTGAATAATCGCGTAGGAGAACGCGAGATTTTCACGTGTGGACGTAGATTTGTCCTCAATATAAATCCGTGCTGCGTCAATTCCGTTTTCAACAAGATAGCGATAGATACACTCCGCCTCAGAAATTGCCTCATCCGTTCCCTGTCCGCCTGATGCAATGCACACGGCATCGGGATTTTCGTTGAGATACCGTATCGCCGCATCCATTCGTTCTGTAAGGATTAAGCTTGGACGCTCTCTGTACACTCTACATCCGAGCACAACCGCTGTCGCATTCTGCACTGGTTTTACATGCGCTGCCCTAATGATACAGACAGACATCACAATCACTAGCACAATCCCAACCACAACTCCAAATCCAATAATACTCAAGATTACTTTTCCGACTTTATACTGCCACCACCTTGCAAGCAGTCTGTTGACGCGCGGCAGGAACAACGCATAAAGCATGATTCCCGCACAAACCGTTAAACCTGCAGCATTTCCGATGTTTAATATACGTCTTTTTATGAGCGGCATCACAAGTCCCATAAAACCTGCGGCACCCGCCAAAAACAATAATAACCTTACTATAAGCTTTAGTATTTTCAAATGTTTCTCCTTATCTTTTAAAAGAATATAGGGTAACAGACATTTCTGCTACCCTTTTTAAGCATTTGCTTATATTCTCTTTTTGCCTCTTTTCATTAGAAATCCTGACTATAGATTACCAGATCATCTATATCTCTGAATTCCAATGTTAATACAACATTCTCATTACCTGTCTGTTCAATGATCTCATCACGTAACTCTTCAATTATATCTGCAACACTGTCTACCATTGAACCCATAAATTCATCGAGCATTTCCTTGTTATCATCATCTAAATCTGCTAAAACTCCATACTCCTCATCATACTTCCATACAAAAGTAATCACATCACCATCAGCCTCAAAGAAAACGGAAATGCCTTCATCATCCATGTCCTCATTCATCATCTCCAAGAACTCAACGCAATCATCAGACTCTATCCACTCTTCAAGTGACATCACTCCGTCTGCCGCGTCGTCCTTCTGCTCATCAGCGTCTGCTGTCTTTGCTTCATCTGCCGCGTTTGCGTCTGTATCTGCTGCTGCCTGTGTTTCTACAGGTGTGTCCGCTGTCTTTGCTTCTGCCGCGTTTGCGTTTGCATCTGCTGCTGCCTGTGTTTCTACAGGTGCGTCTGCTGCTGTATTCTGAGCGTCATCTGCCTTTGAACCGCAAGCTGTAACAGAAAACATCATTGTTGTGATCACTGCTGCTGATAATAATACATTAATAATTTTCTTTTTCATATTGTTTTTCCTCTCCTCATATATAAATATGTGTTTAGTTCACTAACAATGAAAAAGTCTATCATCAAAATGAAAAGTTGTCAATTCATTTACATAAAGATTGTAAAAAGAGGACAAAAAAAGTGCCGCAAACCACATAATCTGCGACACTTTTCATAAATCTTATTCTACTTTTTAGAACTTTCCTGCGTCAGCCGCTTCCTGAATCGCAACTGCAACTGCAACAGTAGCTCCAACCATCGGGTTATTACCCATACCGATTAAGCCCATCATTTCTACATGAGCCGGAACAGATGAAGAACCAGCAAACTGAGCATCAGAATGCATACGTCCTAACGTATCTGTCATACCGTATGATGCAGGACCTGCTGCCATGTTATCCGGATGAAGCGTACGTCCTGTACCACCGCCTGATGCTACTGAGAAGTACTTCTTACCCTTCTCTGTACACTCTTTCTTGTATGTACCTGCAACAGGATGCTGGAATCTTGTCGGGTTTGTTGAGTTACCTGTGATTGATACGTCAACGCCCTCTTTCCACATGATTGCAACACCTTCCTGAACGTCGTTTGCGCCGTAGCAGTTTACCTTACCACGAGGACCGTTCGGGTCTGAGTAAGACTTTCTGAATACTTCTTTTACTGTATTTGTATAAGGATCATACTCTGTTTCTACAAATGTGAAACCGTTGATACGTGCGATAATCTCTGCCGCATCTTTTCCAAGACCGTTCAAGATAACACGAAGCGGTTTCTGACGAACCTTGTTTGCTTTCTCCGCGATACCGATTGCGCCTTCTGCTGCCGCGAAAGACTCATGACCTGCTAAGAAGCAGAAACACTCTGTTTCTTCCTCGAGAAGCATCTTACCTAAGTTACCGTGTCCAAGACCAACCTTGCGGTTGTCCGCTACGGAACCGGGTACGCAGAATGCCTGTAATCCCTCACCAATTGCTGCTGCTGCGTCTGCTGCTTTCTTGCAGCCTTTCTTGATTGCGATTGCCGCACCAACTGTGTAAGCCCAGCAAGCGTTCTCAAAACAGATCGGCTGAATTTTCTTTACCTGATCATAAACGTCAAGGCCGGCGTCTTTTGTAATCTTTTCAGCCTCTTCTATAGAAGAAATTCCATAGCTTTTTAATACTTCATTGATTTTATCTATTCTTCTTTCATAGGATTCGAATAATGCCATAATTATTTTACCTCCTTATCTGTTCTTGGGTCAATAATCTTTACGGCATCCGCTACACGGCCGTACTGACCTGATGCCTTCTCCCATGCTGTGTTCGGGTCATCGCCCTTCTTAATAAAGTCAGTCATCTTGCCAAGACTTACAAATTTATAACCGATAATCTTATCGTCTGCGTCAAGCGCGATTCCTGTAACGTAGCCCTCTGCCATCTCAAGATAACGAGGTCCTTTCTTTAATGTACCATACATAGTACCAACCTGACTTCTCAAGCCTTTTCCTAAGTCCTCAAGACCTGCGCCGATTGCAAGTCCATCCTCAGAGAATGCAGACTGTGAACGTCCGTAAACAATCTGAAGGAATAACTCTCTCATCGCAGTGTTGATTGCATCGCAAACAAGGTCTGTGTTTAATGCTTCCATAACGGTTCTGCCCGGCAGAATCTCTGCTGCCATCGCTGCGGAATGTGTCATTCCAGAACAGCCGATTGTTTCAACCAATGCCTCCTGGATAATACCTTCCTTCACATTGAGGGACAGCTTACATGCACCCTGCTGCGGCGCACACCAGCCGATACCGTGTGTAAAGCCGGAAATGTCCTTCACTTCCTTTGCCTTTACCCAATTCGCCTCTTCCGGGATCGGTGCACAGCCATGATTTCCGTCACGTGCTACTACACACATTTCTTCAATTTCCTTTGAATAAATCATGTGAAAACTCCTTTCGATTACATCACTTATATTTTAAATGCCTCGCATTTAATAACGGTTTAAGTGTTCTTATGCCAATCACACATTTTCATTTTCGCACAAAATGACAAAAATAGCAATTAAAAATTGGTATTTTGTCAAAAAATTATCAAATTTTTATTTTTTGGAAATCTCACGCATTTTTCTTCACGCATTCACCCGATTTCTTGAAGATGCTATCCGCCTCAATATAGCCACGCACCATTGATGTCGGGTATATGTTACTGTTTCTTCCGATGACCGTGCCGGGATTTAAAACGCTGTTACAGCCGACCTCCACATTGTCGCCGAGCATCGCGCCCATTTTCTTTAAGCCTGTTTCAATATTTCCATATGCCGACTTTACGACCACAAGTGTCTTATCGCTCTTAACGTTTGACGTGATTGAACCTGCTCCCATATGCGATTTGTAGCCTAAAATACTGTCACCGACATAGTTGTAGTGCGGGACTTGTACCTTGTTAAATAAAACCACATTTTTTAATTCTGTGGAATTTCCGACAACGGCGCCTTTTCCGACAATCGCATTTCCCCGAATAAACGCACAGTGGCGTATTTCGGCATCCTCGTCGATGATACAGGGTCCGTTGATGCATGCTGTCGGCGCTACCGTGGCTGATTTTGCAATCCAGATATTTTCGCCGCGTTTTTCATATTTTTCGTCGGAAAGCTTGTTTCCGAGTTCTATGATATATGCTCCGATTTTCGGTAACAGCTCCCACGGATATGTTGCACCGTCAAACAGCGAAGCTGCGATTGTTTCCTCCAAATTGTAAAGATTTTTAATTTCTAACTGTTCCATTTTTATAGCCCTTCTCCTTTCAAAATCTGCAAGGTTACGGCATGAAACGCAACCTTAATCTTCTATTTTCGTATTTACAAGTACCGTTTAATACATATCCTGCGATTTGTAAAAATCCCATCCTGTCATTTCCTCATAAACATTCAGAAACTGCTCCTCCGTAAGATATTCCCTGACAGTATACTTTCCGTCCTCGTTATGTTCCAGTTCTTTCTCCGTTTTTTTACGTTCCCGCAAATAATAAAAACCATAACCGCCAACTCCATAAGTATCTGGATAATATTCCTGATAATATTCAGGCGCTGTCCCATCGTCTTCTGGAAATCGGTACCGAACCAATGTATCCAAATATTCCTTCTTCCATTTTAAATCGAACCGGCACAATCGCTGAATATTTGTGCATGGACCTCCTGACACGGCCCACTCATAAACAAGATTTCCGTTTCCGGCGATATAGAGAAACTCCATTCCGTCATTGACATCTACATAGACAAGTTCTGCCGCATTTTCCCGATATGTAAAAATGTAGGAAATATTCATTTTATG
>JAAVAF010000083.1 GCA_014804225.1 Lachnospiraceae bacterium | reverse complement strand
AGAAAGTATGTTGTCGGCGCATTCGAAATGTTATTCACAAAAAGAGAGGACCGTCCTTCCAAAAAACATGGTACGGTCTAAGAAAGGGTGAACGTTAATATGAAAAATTTCGCGAAAAAATTTTTAAAGACCTTATTAATGCTTACCTGTGTAGTTGCTTTGACGGCATGCGGACAGGAAGAACCGTTATCTTCTAACCAGCTTGCAAAACAGGAAAATGCTGAGTTTCGGGCGCAGAAGGTTGTGAATATGATTACTGCGTTTGTATCATCGGAAGAGTATGTATCGGGAATGTTCGATGAGTATAACAATGTGGAGCTTGCAGATATCTTTAGTTCTATGTATGCGAGATATACGCAAACATCCGTGATTTCATGTGAGGGCAAAGCTGCCAGAAATGCGTTTAGCTCATTTGAAACAGGTCTTGAGGAGCTTGGCAATATTCAGGACGTCGGACAGCCAGTAACGACAATGGACGATGATACGATTACTGTCGTAATTCCGATAACAGGTGCAAATGCAAGCGGCTCAGTGGAATTGATCTTCACAAACGATATTTACCTTGTTATGACATCATGCACGCTCAATCTGGATCAGACCATGGGCGATCTTATGAGCAAAGCGGCGTTGAATACGCTTCTTGGAATGGGAACCGTGTTTGTCGTATTAATTCTGATAAGTTTGATTATTTCGTTATTCGCCTTTATTCCGAAGATTCAGGCAAGCTTTACAAAGAAAGAGGAACCTGCAAAGACAGCGGCTCCCGCAGCACCGACTCCGGTTGCAGTGGCAGAACCGGAAAACGATGAGCTTGCAGATGATACGGAGCTTGTTGCAGTCATCGCGGCGGCAATTGCGGCATATGAAGGAACAAGTGCAGACGGTTTCAGAGTGAGAAGCATCAGACGTGCGAACACAGGAAAGTGGAAAAAAGCATAAACAAATGAAAGATTAAAAAGTTATAGATTGTAATCAATACAGGAGGATTTAGGAATGAAAAATTATACAATTACCGTAAACGGAAACGTATATGACGTAGTAGTGGAAGAAGGCTCAGGAAGTGGAGCAACACCGGCAGCGGCACCCAAAGCAGCGCCGAAGGCAGCACCAAAAGCGGCTCCGGCAGCAGCGCCAAAAGCGGCAGCAGGTGCAGGCAGCATCAAGGTGGAAGCAGGTGCAGCAGGAAAAGTATTTAAGATTGAGGCAAGCGTCGGACAGGCAGTAAAGAAAGGGGATCCAGTTGTTATTGTTGAGGCGATGAAGATGGAAATCCCTGTCGTAGCGCCTGAGGATGGAACCGTAGCAAGCATTGATGTGGCAGTTGGCGACTCTGTTGAGGCAGGTGCTTTACTTGCAACTTTGAACTAATTGATGTTTAAGGTGAATAAAAAATACAATAGGAGGTCAACAAAATGTCATATATAGCAGACACACTCAGCAATCTGATCCATCAGACGGCATTTTTCAATATCACCGGCGGAAATCTTCTCATGATTGCTGTAGCTTGTTTCTTTCTTTATCTTGCTATCGCAAAGGGGTTTGAACCGCTGCTTTTGACACCGATAGCATTTGGTATGCTGCTGGTTAATATTTATCCCGACATTATCGCACCAATCGGTGCTGACGGGACACCAGGCGGTTTACTGTATTATTTTTATTTGCTTGATGAATGGGCAATTCTTCCTTCGCTTATTTTCATGGGCGTAGGTGCGATGACAGACTTTGGCCCACTGATTGCAAATCCCAAGAGTTTTTTGCTCGGCGCAGCAGCGCAGTTTGGTATTTTTGCGGCATACTTTGGCGCAATTGCTTGTGGCTTTAATGACAAGGCTGCAGCGGCAGTTTCCATTATTGGTGGTGCGGACGGTCCGACCTCAATCTTCCTTGCCGGAAAGCTTGGACAGACAGGACTCCTTGGACCGATTGCGGTGGCAGCATATTCCTATATGTCACTGGTTCCAATTATTCAGCCTCCCATTATGAAGCTGCTTACAACGGAGAAGGAAAGAAAGATTAAGATGGCGCAGCTTCGTCCGGTATCAAAGCTTGAGAAGATTCTTTTCCCGATTGTTGTTACGATTGTTGTATGTATGATTCTTCCGACAACAGCGCCCCTTGTAGGTATGCTGATGTTAGGTAATCTTTTTAGAGAGTCTGGTGTGGTAAGACAGCTTACAGATACTGCTTCTAATGCATTGATGTACATCGTTGTTATTTTGCTCGGTACATCAGTAGGCGCGACAACAAGCGCAGAGGCGTTCTTAAACTGGGATACAATCAAAATCGTTATTTTAGGTCTTGTAGCGTTCATGTTCGGTACGGCAGCGGGTGTACTGTTTGGTAAGTTGATGTGCGTTTTCACAAAGGGCAAGGTTAATCCGCTTATTGGTTCTGCGGGCGTTTCCGCCGTTCCTATGGCAGCCCGTGTATCACAGAAGGTTGGTGCAGAGGCAGATCCTACAAACTTCTTGCTGATGCATGCGATGGGACCAAACGTTGCCGGTGTTATCGGTACTGCGGTTGCAGCCGGTACTTTCATGGCAATTTTCGGGGTATTTTAAAGCTGTGCACATATGAAACGGATATGCAGATGGGCATACTTGTATGCACAGATGGATATTCGGCTTCATATGTATAGAGCGCGAAGCGCGATGAGTAAATCCGAAGGATTTACGAATGCACAGCATAAATTTGTAAAATAAAGTATGAACACAAATTGATAGGAGGAATAGAAATGTCAGAAACAGTGAAAAAACCTATTAAGATTACTGAAACGGTTCTGCGTGACTCGCATCAGTCCTTAATAGCGACAAGAATGCCGACTGAGTTTATGCTTCCGATTTTGGAGACTATGGATTCTGTTGGATATCATTCGTTAGAGTGTTGGGGCGGTGCTACGTTTGACGCATCACTTCGTTTCCTGAAAGAAGATCCGTGGGAGAGACTTAGAAAGATCAGAGACAAAGTTAAAAATACAAAGCTGCAGATGCTTTTCAGAGGTCAGAATATTTTAGGATATCGCCATTATGCAGATGATGTGGTAACAGAGTTCGTTGAGAAGTCGATTGCAAACGGTATTGATATTATCCGTATTTTCGACTGCTTTAATGACCTGAGAAACTTGCAGTGTGCAGTAAATGCAGCCAATGCCGTAAAAAAGAGAGAAGGACGCGGTGAGGCGCAGATTGCGCTTTCCTATACATTGGGCGATGCATATACGCTTGAGTATTGGATGAAGATGGCGAAGGATATCGAGGAAATGGGTGCAGATTCAATCTGTATCAAGGACATGGCTGGTCTTTTAGTACCTTATAAAGCAGAAGAGCTGATTAAGGCGATGAAGTCAGCAACAAAGCTCCCGATCCAGCTTCACACACACTATACATCAGGTGTGGCATCCATGACATACTTAAAGGCAGTAGAGGCAGGAGTAGATGTAATCGACTGTGCAATTTCGCCGTTTGCGCTTGGCACTTCACAGCCCGCGACTGAGGTTATGGTAGAAACCTTTAAGGGAACACCTTATGATACAGGCTATGATCAGAATGTACTTGCAAAGATTGCAGATTACTTTAGACCTTACAGAGAGGAATGCTTAAAGAGTGGACTGCTCAATCCGAAGGTACTTGGCGTTGATATTAAGACATTGATGTATCAGGTTCCGGGCGGTATGTTGTCGAACATGGTAAGCCAGTTAAAGGAACAGAACGCAGAGGATAAATATTATGACGTGCTTCAGGAAATCCCAAGAGTGCGTAAAGACTTGGGCGAGCCGCCTCTTGTTACACCTTCTTCACAGATCGTTGGTACACAGGCTGTATTTAATGTATTGATGGGCGAGCGTTACAAGATGGCGACAAAGGAAACGAAGGCAGTTCTTCATGGTGAGTACGGTCAGACAGTAAAACCGTTTAATAAAGAGGTACAGGATAAGGTGCTTTCCGCAGAGGAGAAAGCAACGATTATTACGTGCCGTCCCGCCGACAAACTTCCGAATGAGTTGAAGAAGATTGAGGAGGAGATGAAGGAGTGGAAACAACAGGATGAGGACGTATTGTCATACGCATTGTTCCCACAGGTGGCAACCGACTTCTTTAAATACCGTCAGGCACAGCAGGAGAAAGTGGATATGACTCAGGCTGATACGAAAAACGGAGCTTATCCCGTATAATTTGGGATTATAAAAAGATGGTTTTGATGCGATGGGCGCAAAGGGGATCTGTCGGGTTCTCCTTGCGCCCGCGCAGCAAACCGAACAAATGAAGTGTTATTTTGGAAATAGTTTTTCAGAAAGGCATATTGAACAATGGCGAGAAAAGAGTTAATAACGAAGGATAAAATATTGAATACTGCCTTTGAACTGGCGAGAGTAGACGGTATTGAGAGTGTTACGGCAAGAAAGCTTGCGGCACAGATTGGTTGTTCTACCCAGCCGATTTTTAGAGTATATTCGAACATGAATGAACTTTATACGGAAATCTATGAGAAAGCGGTCGATTCATTTGGTGGTTACTATGAAAGCTTCAAGTCAGATGTAGATACACCATTTATACATCTTGGTCTTGTTTATATAAACTATGCAAAAGACGAGAGAAAACTGTTTCAGCTGCTGTTCCAGTCGGAAAGCAGAGGAGAGAGAAGTCTTTATGAGCTTTTAAACGGAAAGGTAGGCGCAGTGAGTAAGGAAATCAACCGTGCTGCGGCTGCAGGCTGTAAGAATCCGAGCGGACTTTTTATGAAAATGTGGATTTTTATCCATGGATGTGCGTGTATGGTACAGACGGGAGATTATGATTTGACAGAGGAGGAAACAACTGAACTTTTGAGCGAAATTTATAAAAATTGCTCATAATAGGATGGATTGAAAAATCTTAGATTTTTCAGTCTGCAAATTTGGCAACTGCATGGAGAGTTGGATGGAAGTAAAATACGATACCATATCAAGGATAAATGATAAATTTAACAGAATGAGCAAAAGTCATAAAAAGATTGCGACGTTTATTATCGATCATTATGAACAGGCAGCTTTTATGACAGCAGCGAAGCTAGGGAAAACCGTTGGCATCAGTGAGTCTACCGTGGTACGTTTTGCGTACGCGCTTGACTACGAGGGATACCCTGAGTTTCAGGAGGCACTTGCCGAGTGGGTGAAGGATAAACTCAATTCCGTGCAGAAAATAGGCGCGAAATACGGAAAGAGCACGCAGTCAGAGATTTTGACGTCGGTGCTCAATGCAGATATTGAAAAAATTGATGACACGATCGATCATGTAGACCCGCAGGCATTTGAGGCTGCTGTCGATATTATATTAAATGCAAAGCATGTGTATATTATCGGTCTTAGGAGCTGTAAACCCCTTGCGGAGTTTTTGCATTTTTACCTGAATATGATTCGTTCCGATGTGGTGCTTTTGGATTCGACAAGCATTTCGGAAACGTTTGAACAGATGCTTCGAATTGATGAAAAAGATGCGATTATCGGTATCAGTTTTCCACGTTATTCGATGCGAACGCTCAAGGCGATGGAAATGGCAAATGACAGGAATGCGAATGTCATCACAATTACGGACACAATTCATTCGCCGATGTGTTTGTATTCATCTTGTAACCTTATGGCAAGGAGTGACATGGTGTCAATTGTTGATTCGCTGGTGGCGCCGCTTAGTTTAATTAATGCGCTTGTTGTGGCGCTTTGCCTCAAACGGCCAAACGAGGTGAAGAAGAATTTAGAAACACTAGAGTATGCGTGGGATAATTATCAGGTATATTTAAAGGACGAAATTAATTTTATTGATGAGGATTTGCTCAATACTTCGCTTCAGATGCAGTTGGAGCAGAGGAAGAAAAAACAGGTTTAGGAATAAAAATGGCTGATATAGTGATTGTGGGCGGCGGCGCAGCGGGTATGATGGCGGCGATCGCGGCGGCAGAGGCGGGCGGTAATGTCACGCTGATTGAAAAGAATGAAAAACTTGGGAAAAAGCTGTTTATTACGGGAAAAGGACGTTGCAATGTAACAAATGCGTGTGATGTCGAGGATTTGTTTGGCAATGTTTTGGAACATTCGAAGTTTTTGTACAGTGCAATCTATGGTTTTGATAATCAGTCGGTTATGAACTTTTTTGAGGAAAATGGCTGTAAGCTCAAAATTGAGCGTGGACAGAGGGTATTTCCGGTATCGGATCATAGCTCTGATATTATAAAGGTTTTGGAAAAAAAGTTAAAAGAGTGTCATGTTAGCATACGATTAAACAGTGAGATCAAAAAGATAGCGATTCAGAAGTTGGAATCGCCAGTGGAAAATGGCAAAAAGAAGCAAAAGCAGATTTCGAAAATATGTTTTGTGGAAGTTTATGATAAACAACAGCGCAAGAATCAGACGATAGATGCAGCAAGNGTCATTGTTGCAACNGGTGGTATGTCNTATGTGCTTACNGGTTCGACGGGNGATGGNTATAAATTNGCAAAGGANCTTGGACACACCATCANGCCGCTTTCACCGGCNCTTGTGCCGTTTGCANTCAAGGAAAGTTGGTGTCATGCGCTTCAGGGGTTGTCGCTCAANAATGTGAANGCATCTGTCGTGCTTGACGGCAAAGAGATTTATTCGGANTTTGGTGAGTTTTTGTTTACACACTATGGGGTGAGCGGACCGCTGATGCTCAGTGCGGCAAGCGTATATGTACATTATATACACGCACATAAACGAAAAGACAAGGCGGAAAATGAGGCAAAAATTTATATTGATTTAAAGCCTGCGCTTACATATGAACAGCTTGACAAGCGTGTTTTGCGGGAATTTGATGCCAACAAAAACAAGCAGTTTAAAAATGTGCTTGGTGCGCTGTTTCCGGCAAAACTGGTGCCGATTATGCCACAGCTTTCGGCAATTGCGGCAGACAAAAAGATTAACGAAATTACAAAAGAGGAGCGCGAACACTTCGTGTCGGTTATAAAACGCATGGAGCTTACGGTTTCGGGACTTCGCGGCTATGATGAGGCGATTGTCACAAAGGGCGGTGTAGCGGTAAATGAGGTTAATCCGTCTACTATGGAATCGAAGCTTGTAAAAGGACTCTATTTTGCAGGTGAGGTTTTAGACATTGATGCGCTCACGGGCGGCTTTAATTTGCAGATTGCGTGGTCTACGGGGTATCTAGCAGGCATAAGCGCTGCACAGTTTGAATGAAATTTATGGAAATTGAAATAATAGATAAAATGGGGGAACTAAAATGAGTTACAATATTGCTATTGACGGTCCGGCGGGAGCCGGAAAAAGCACGATTGCAAAATTGATTGCAAAAAAGAAAGGGTTTGTGTATGTAGACACGGGCGCGATGTACCGTGCTATGGCATTGTATTTTTTGGAGGAAGGCATTTCGGCGGACGATTCGGAGAAAATTGCTGCCGCCACAGATCATGTGGATGTCACGATAAGCTATGAAAACGGCGAACAGGTTGTATGGCTAAATGGCAGAAACGTAAATGGTCTGATCCGTACGGAGGAGGTCAGTAAAATGGCATCCAAAAGCAGCACAAACGGAGCGGTGCGCAAAAAGCTGGTGGAGCTTCAACAGGCACTTGCCCAAAAAGAAAGTGTTGTTATGGATGGCAGAGATATCGGAACGTGTGTTCTTCCGAACGCCGATGTTAAAGTTTATTTGACGGCGAGCAGTCACGTGCGTGCCGTAAGGCGTTATGAAGAGTTAAAGGCAAAAGGGGAAGCGTGCGATCTGGATGTGATTGAAAAGGACATTATAGACCGCGATTATCAGGATATGCACAGAGAACTTTCACCGTTAAAGCAGGCAGATGACGCAGTGCTTTTGGATTCGTCGGATATGACAATCGAACAGGTTGCAGATGCGATTATCAAAATGTGTGATTGACGGGAGGCACCGCAGATGGAAGTTGTACTTGCGAAAACATCGGGGTTTTGTTTTGGCGTAAAGCGTGCTGTCGATACCGTTTATGAGCAGCTTGAGAAGAATGGCAGCAAGGGCGGAATATACACGTATGGACCGATTATACACAATGAGGAAGTCGTAAAAGACTTGGAGAAAAAGGGTGTAAAGGTCTTAGATTCAAGACAGGAGCTTGAAGCGTTGGACAGCGGGAGCGTGATTATTCGTTCACATGGGGTTTCAAAGGATATTTATGATATTATAGAGAAAAAGGAACTTGACTGTGTCGATGCGACTTGTCCGTTTGTAAAACGCATTCATGGGATTGTCGAAAAAGAATCGTCACAGGGGCGCCGGATTGTGATTATAGGAAATGATGGTCATCCTGAGGTGGAAGGGATCAAAGGCTGGTCCAATACACCCGCCACAGTGATTGAGGATATGCAGGCGGCAGAGAATTTTGATGCAAAATCAGATGAAAAATTGTGTATTGTGTCTCAAACGACATTTAATTACAAGAAATTTCAAGATTTAGTTGAAATTTTTCAAAAAAAAGGTTATGATATAATTGTTGCGAATACTATATGTAATGCAACGGAAGAACGTCAGAAAGAGGCGGTTGATTTAGCAGCCAAGGCGGACGTTATGATTGTGATAGGTGGTACTCATAGTTCTAATACGCGTAAGCTTTACGAGTTGTGTAAGAGCAAATGTGAGGGTACTTACTATATACAAACACTGGCAGACCTGAAATTAGATTTACCTAATTCTGTTGAACTGGTGGGCATCACAGCGGGGGCTTCTACCCCAAACAAAATAATTGAGGAGGTTCAAAATTATGTCAGAATTAACTTTTGAACAAATGTTAGAAGAATCTTTAAAAACTATTCATACAGGAGAGGTAATCGAAGGTACAGTCATCGATGTGAAACCGGATGAAGTAATCCTTAACATCGGCTACAAGTCTGACGGTATTCTTACACGTAACGAATACACCAATGAGCCAAACGTTGACCTTACCACGGTTATTAAACCTGGTGATAAGATGGAGGTTAAGGTTCTGAAAGTAAATGATGGTGAGGGACAGGTTCTTCTTACCTACAAAAGACTTGCTGCCGACAGAGGCAACAAGAGAATCGAAGAGGCTTTCAATAACAAGGAAGTCCTTACTGCGAAAGTATCGCAGGTATTGGACGGCGGCTTAAGCGTTGTTGTTGAGGAAGTAAGAATCTTTATTCCTGCAAGTCTTGTATCAGATGTATATGAGAAAGACTTAAACAAGTATGCAGGACAGGAAATCGAGTTTGTCATTAGCGAGTATAATCCTAAGAGAAGACGTTATATCGGTGACCGCAAGCAGCTTATCGTTGCAAAGAAGCTTGAGATGCAGAAGGAGCTTTTTGAGCGGATTAAAGCCGGTGATGTGGTTGAAGGTACAGTTAAGAATGTGACAGACTTTGGTGCATTTATCGATCTTGGCGGCGTTGACGGACTGCTCCACATTTCGGAGATGTCTTGGGGACGCGTTGAGAACCCGAAAAAGGTATTTAAGGTTGGCGAAACACTGAAGGTACTGATTAAGGACATAGACGGAACAAAGGTAGCATTATCGCTTAAGTTTGATGATTCAAATCCTTGGAAGAATGCATCTACGAAGTATGCGGTAGGAAATGAGGTAACTGGTAAGGTTGCAAGAATGACAGATTTTGGCGCATTTGTAGAGCTTGAGCCCGGCATTGATGCACTTCTTCATGTTTCTCAGATTGCGAGAGAGCATATTGAGAAGCCGGCAGATGTATTGTCTGTAGGTCAGGAAGTTACGGCGAAGGTTGTTGACTTTAATGAGGAAGGCAAGAAAATCAGTCTCAGCATCAAGGCGCTGCTTGCTCCGGAAGTGAAGGAGGAGCCTGTTGAAGAAAAGGCAGTGGAAGATGATGCAGATGTTGTTTCGGTAGATATTGATGCAGTGATTGCAAAGCAGGAAGCGGAAGAAACTGCCGAGTAGTTATAGGCAGAACGTTACAACTGAATGAAATTGCTCTGGGAGCATAAGCTCCCGGGGCTATTTATTATATTACATATGTGAATATTTTAACAAAATCAATATAACAAAATTTGTTAAACAAAAAATGTTTCAGAAAAAAGCAAAGGGGGAAATACTCATGGCATATGATTATGAATATTTCAAAAAAGAGGTTTTTTCACTCACTAAGATTGACTTGAATGCGTACAAGGAAAAACAGATGAAACGTCGTATTGATACACTGATTGCAAAACACAAGGTGACAGGATACGACAAGTTTGTATTAAAGCTTCGTGATGATAAGGCAGTCTTTGACGATTTTGTAAATTATCTCACGATTAACGTATCGGAATTTTACAGAAATCCCGAGCAGTGGCAGTTGATGGATAAGCAGATCATTCCGGAGTTGATCAGCAAATTTGGGACAAAACTTAAAATTTGGAGTGCAGCGTGTTCTACAGGAGATGAGCCATATTCGCTTGTCATGGCGTTCTCAAAGCATATTCCGCTCAATCAGATTAATATTACGGCGACGGATATTGATAAGCAGGTAATCGAGAAGGCAAAGCTTGGTTTATACAATGAGAAAAGTATTGCAGCTGTGCCGGATGAGTTTAAGAAAAAATATTTTACAAAGGTAGGTCCATCTTATAAGATTTCAGATGAAATCAAAGCGAGAGTGCAGTTCCAGCAGCATAATCTTTTAAAAGATACATATCCTGATAAATGTGATTTGATTGTGTGCAGAAATGTGCTGATTTACTTTACGGAGGAGGCAAAAGACGAAATATTTAGAAAGTATAATGCCTCTTTAAAGAATGGTGGTATTCTCTTTATCGGAAGTACTGAGCAGATTATGAATTATAAGGAAATCGGTTATGAGAGGAAGAATTCGTTCTTCTATGTAAAAAATAAATAAGAAGATAAAAATAGAAAGTTCGCTTGGCGGACTTTCTATTTTTTGGTTAAAACCATCATTTCAAGGATATGATGTGCATATTGATTAAAAGATTCTCGCTGCGTTTTCAATTCGTCTGTCAGTTCAAAGAACAATTTTTTGCTGTCATAGTTCCGTTTAAAGAATGGTGTAAAAACTGCGTCCCACTGCGGGAGATAGGAAGAGGTCTTGCGTGTATAGCAGTTGGCTGCTTTCGCCTGTTCCCGATATTGTTTGTCAACAAAGGATGCAACGGATTTGTGAATGGCAATGTCCTCCTGTGGAAGATAGTAATAATCTTTGTAGTTTGAATAGAAATATTTCATTTCTTCTTCATATAAGGGGACTCTGAGCTTGCCAGTCTCGCCGTGACCGATGAAATAGCAGTCATTCATGCTGTATGAGATATCGGTAGGCAGTGGTGAGGGGAGTTTTAAACTCATGATAATTTCGGGACATTGTTTCTGGTTGATGTCTCTGTAATAGTTTGCCTGAACCTTTATCACTTTAATTGGAAGATGAAATAAATCGGGAATGGCGAGCGCGGAAATGATTTCAAGCATTCCTTTTAAATCTTCTTCATTGTGAAGAAGCAGCAGCTGTTCGCTTTTTTCACTGTGCGAAAGCACATAGTCGTGATAAATTTCAATCAACTCTCCGCCGGTGTATTTGTCGTCGCGCTTTGTGGTATGCAGAAAACCCTCCAATGTTTTCTGCTTGCAGTCAGGCAATCTTAAAAAACTCTTGTAAGGAGATATGCGTCTATAGATATCAATTCCTTCGAAACGATTCAAATCAAGCTCCAGTTGATAGTGTTCGAGTTTGTTTTGCAGATAAGGAATATCGAAGCTGTTGCCGTTAAAATGGATCAAAAAGCGGTAGTTTGCCGCAAATTGGACAAATGCCTCAAGTACATTTCCTTCGTCATCATAGTTGGTGGAAAACCACTGGATAGAACGCCAATGTGCGGGACCGTCTTTCTCGCTTAAGTATACGCAGCCAATCATATAGAGGACGGAACTTTTCGCATAAAGCCCCGTGGTTTCAATATCAAGAAACAACGTCTGCGTCGGTACACAGAAATTTTCAATCTGGTAGTGTGGAGCTAAAATTCCAAGACTTTTCTGTATGCATTTCATGTGATTTTTCCTTTCGTGGAAGTCTTTCTTTTGGAAAATCTTTGGTTTTCAATCTATTCATAAAA
>JAAVAF010000082.1 GCA_014804225.1 Lachnospiraceae bacterium | reverse complement strand
TATCCGTCGCCATAGCCGATGCAGATTGTTGCGACACGCGTTTCGCGTTTTGTCGTAAATGTGCCTCCATAGCTTATTTCCTGTCCCGCGGGAACAGTTTTGACATAGATGACTTTTGATTTTAAACTGAGCGCAGGCTTTAGTTCGATTTTTTTGCCCTCCGCTACCTCCTCAGACGGCCATAATCCGTACAGGATAATTCCGGCACGCACCATATCCATATTTGCCTCCGGAATTTCCGCGATACCCGCACTGTTGGAGCAGTGTTTCATCGGAATCCGAAGCGCAGTCATATCTTCGATCTGTTTGATAAACGCCTGAAACTTATCTAACTGCTCATATGCCTTTGTCTTATCCTTCTCGTCCGCTCTTGCAAAATGGGTAAATATTCCTTCTATTTCAATGTTTTTCAATTCTGAAATCTGCTTGACCAGCTCGATTGCATCAAGGTCTGGCTGTACACCGATTCTCGTCATACCTGTGTCAACCTTGATATGTACCTTGCAGCATTTTCCCAATTTCTGTGCCGTTTCCGACAAAGCTGCTGCCATCTCAAAAGTAAATACCGCAAGACGCACCGCACTCTCGATTAACGCTTTGTAATCTGACTCAAATGCATAGGAAAGAATCAGAAGCGGCTTTTTGACACCGCTATTTCTAAGCTCTAGCGCCTCTGCTGCGGTTGCCACTGCATATCCCCAGATACGGCTGTCATTCTCTAACATCTTTGCAATCTGAATTGCACCGTGTCCATATCCGTCAGCCTTAATGACTGCCACGATTTGTGTATTCTCACTGATATTTTTTTTAATGCTTTCTATATTAAATGCAATCGCATCAAGATCGATCTCCGCCCATACTCTGTCATAATGTTCCATATCCGTCCCCCAAGTTGCCGAACTTTTATTAATCTTACCAAACATAGTTATAAGTATTTCAATGCATTTATAATATCCTGTGCCATGATAAAATATGCTGACGCGTTGTCCCTTGCATAATCGCCTGCAAGTCCGTGCGCATAAGTTCCGATCACTGCTGCCTCAAAGCCCGACATTCCCTGTGCCAAAAGCCCCGAAACAATACCCGTCAGCACATCACCTGCACCTGCCGTCGCCATGCCGTCATTTCCGCTTGCATTCAGATAAATCAATTTTCCACGTTTTGTCACTACAGTCCTCGCATCTTTACAGACAAGCGACACATCATATTTTTTAGTAAACGCCTTACACGCTCCCAACATATCTTTCTTAATTTCTGAAACAGGACATTTCGTCAATCTTGAAAACTCTCCCAAATGCGGTGTCAGCACAATGTCAATATCCGTTTTTCTGCGTCCAAACCGAAGGCGCTCTAACAACGTATCGTCTTTTGCCAATATATTCAAAGCATCCGCGTCCATCACAAGCGGCTTATCGCAGCATTCAAACACTGTCCGAAGCAAATCCTGTGCCCTGTTTGACAACGAAAGTCCCGGTCCTATCGCAATCACGTCCGCCCATGCAATACCGTCTGCAAGCGTCTTTCTTTCTGCCTCGTCAATAATCCCCTCATCATCCGGATCCTGATATGTGTCCACAATTGCCTCAGGCAGTTTTCTAAGCAGACTTTCCCTGTTTTCCTCCGCAGTAAACATACGCACCATACCCGCGCCGATGCGGTATGCGGCAAGTGCAGAGAGTTGACACGCACCGCCCATGCTTCTTGAGCCCGCCACAAAAAGCACTTTTCCAAAGGTTCCCTTGTTTCCTGAACTGCTCCTGTCAGGTAATGTCAAATCCGTTTCTTTTTCCGTAAACGTTACTACACCCGTGCGCTTTTTATCCGTTATAATGCGCGGAATACCAATCGGCACACAAAGCACCTCACCTGCGCAAGACGCACCGGGATAGAGCATGAGCCCGATTTTCCTGTATGCAAAAGTGACAGTCATGTCAGCTTTTACGGCACAACCCATAATACTACCGTTATCCGTATTGACACCCGAGGGAATATCGACTGCAACGACTTTTGCCTTAGATGCGTTGATTTCTTCAATCGCTTTTCTGTATTTTCCCTCCACCGCTCTTGTGATTCCAATGCCAAAAATCGCATCGATAATCACGTCATAAAGGGTATGTTCCACACAATATGAAATGGGAATATTTAGCTTTTTGGCAATCTCAAGCTGTATTTTCGTTTCCTCGGTAAGCTTTTTTGCCTCGCCAACCATATTGATTTCTACGCGTATTCCGCTCTCTTGTAAAATTCTTGCGATTGCGATGCCATCGCCGCCGTTGTTCCCGCTGCCCGCCATAACGCCCACATAAATATCTTTTCCATATTTTTGTATCACTGCGTTCGCCGTTTCCAGCGCAGCACGCTCCATCAGCACAAGCGACCCGATACCGTATTCTTTTATCGCTGTTTCATCGCACTTTTTCATTTCTGCGGCTGTGAGTACATACTCCATAGAAATCCCTCCCTTATAAAAACGCCCTCCTTTTCAGGTTTGGGCGTTTGCGTCTATGTTCGTGCTGCCGATCACATCTGTTTCCTTGTTCAGTACGTTTTTCGGATTGTATTTCATGTCAAATACTTCTATGACATCCGGTCCGAATATGGAATGCATATAAGAATAAAGCTCATCATTCCAAATCTGTTTTTGCTGTTTTAAAAATACTTTCTTCTTGAGCTTTACACGAAAATCTGAAATCCACTGATTAATCTCATCAATGTCGGCCACATTACTTTGTATCTTAGCATAACAAATACGCATTGTCGCAAGCATCAGATTAAAGTTTGCCTCGTCAATCAGCTTCGGAAATTCCAGCGACTCATCATTATATTCTTCCAGCTTTTGATTGGTTTCCTCAATGATGCGCTTGCTTTCCTCCATCTTCTTTTCCTTAGCGGCACTGTCCGGAAGCTCCATTGTATCCATAATGTCCTGCATGACTTTCTTCTTATATGCGCTTAAGCTTTTGATTTCTGTATTTACTTTTCCCTGTCGCTTTAAAACTTCGTTTAGTTTTTCCTCAAGGTCATGTATCTCGTCATTTTCCCCTGTCTGTGTAAACAGCTTGTGCCACTGGTTATCCAGTGTCAAAACAGGTACTTTTTTTCCGACAAGTGCCTCCTTGAAATATTCTTCCTCCTGCGGCATAACATCACCCTCTTCTATCTAATCCCATATCAATATGAAAAATGCCGTATTTTGGCATTTTTCGGCGTGAGATTTAGCACTTCTTTGCGAAGCAGCCTTTGCTGCAAGCAAAATTTGCAATGCAAATTTAGAAGTTCTTCTCACGCTATTTTTTATTTACAATGCCGTAAGAAAGCTTCATCAGACTGTCTGAAAGATGCACATTCTCCACCACGATACTCTCGGGTACATTTAAATCAACATGCGCAAAATTCCAGATTGCCTTGATATCGCAGCCTGCAAGAATCTCAGCCGTTTTTACCGCACCGTCTTTTGGTATCGTAAGCACTGCAATATCAATCGCATTCTCCTTGATAAAATGCTCCAACTGGTCAATATGCTGTACGCGAATGCCTCTGACTTCTTTTCCGCAAAGCGCCTGATTATTATCAAAAATGCCCTTGATCAAAAAACCTCTGCGCTCAAAATTCATATAATTCGCAAGCGCCTGCCCCAAATTTCCGGCTCCGATGATCACAAGATTATGCTTTTCATTCAGACCCAATATCTTTGCAATTTCGTTATAAAGGTACTCTACATTATATCCATACCCCTGCTGTCCAAATCCGCCAAAGTTATTAAAATCCTGTCTGATCTGTGAAGCGGTAACCTTCATAAGCTTACTTAAATCCTGAGAAGATATCCTCTCAATCCCCTTATCCTTCAAATCCCCAAGGTATCTGTAATATCTCGGAAGTCTTGCAATTACCGCCTGTGATATATTCTTATCATCCACAAGCCCACACCTCCATATATGAAATATAATCCCTATGCTAAAAAAATAACAAAGTATTTAGTCCAGTATACAGTATTGTTAAATGATTGTCAATTAGTATTATTTCTTAAAAATTTATTTTTTTGTCAAAAAATCCGCGTGAATCCACTTTCCGCTCAGGAAACGTAAAATGAAAATAACGGAACGAATTCCCCAGTCTGCAAACATTCCAATCCAGACCGCCATCGGTCCAAAGTGAAAGACTTTTACAAGGAAAATGCATAGCGCCACACGGCAGCCCCACATCGTAATAACGGAAACCATCATCGAGAATTTCACGTCGCCTGCTGCCCTTAGTCCATACGCAATCACAAAAGACCCTACCCAAAACAGAGGTTTTGCAATCGTAATCGCAGTAACCATCTCAAAACACATCGCGGCAGCCTTGGGCTCCATACCGGCAAGCCATGTCACAGGCTTTGTGATTGCAAGCACAAACAGGCACGAAGCAAAAATACCAACCCATGCAATCTTTGTCAATTTCACAATATAATACTTCGTTTCCTCTTTTCTTCCCGCGCCGATGCACTGACCGGCAACCGTCATCAGTCCGATTCCGACACCGATACCAAAGACACCGTTGACATTTTCCAAAATGTTAGTCATCGCCTGTGCCGCGATTGCAACGGTTCCCATTGTAGATACGGTTGACTGAATCGCAAGCTTTCCAAATTGAAACATCCCATTTTCAATTCCTGACGGAATGCCGATTGCCATAATTTTCACAATGAGCGACATATCCGGACGGATTTTCAAATAATCCTTTACAACGATAATCTGCTTCGGCTTTCTCAAACAGTAAAAAATAACGGTTGTACAAAATACTCTCGACAACAATGTTGAGAGCGCAGCCCCCGCTGCTCCCCAGTGAAATACATATATAAACATAGCGTTTCCCGCGATATTTAAAACGTTGGAAACAACCGACACCTTCATCGGAAACTTTGCGTTTCCCGACGCTCTATAAAATGCTGCTCCTGCGCTGAACAAAGCCAGAAACGGATAGGAAATTACTGTAATAATAAAATAGATAATTGCGTTTTCCATGACCGGTTCTTCGACGGCACCAAATACCAACCGCAAAAGCCGCTCCCCGCCCAAAATACAAAAACTCATAATCGCAAGCGAAATCACAAGCACGGTGAGCACGACCTGCCTTGCAGCCTTATTGCTTTCCTTCTCATTTCCGCTGCCGATATACTGCGAGCATATGATTGCCGCGCCGGACGCCATTGCAGAAAAGATTTGAATGACCAAGTTGTTGATCGAATCAACGAGCGATACTGCCGAGATTGCCTCGCTTCCCACTGTTGATACCATCATTGTGTCAACCATTCCCATCAGGGAATTTAACAGCTGTTCGATAATAATTGGCAGCAATAGCAGAAAAAGTGCTCTGTTATCAAATAAAAGATTGTTCCAGTCAATCTGTTTTTTATCATATAGTTTCATTTTTAATTAACTCCAAAAGCGCAAGCGGCTCCTCAATCAAAACTTGGGCACCACTCTCTAAAAGCTGCTCTCTGTCTCGAAAGCCCCAAAGCACACTGACACATTTTATTCCTGCATTTTTTGCCGTTTCGATATCGACCTCCGAATCGCCGACATACACGGTTTCCTCCCGCTTTGCATGATACATCTCCATCGCCAGAAATACGCTATCGGGGGCGGGCTTTCGCTGCAGTCCCTCACGGTCACCTACTGCTACAGCGATTTGCGGAAAGTAGCGTTTATTTAATATCTGAACCGCCGAATCCACTTTGTTTGATACAATTGCTGTTTGGATATTGTTGTTTTCAAGCGCATCAAGCAACTCCATAATACCCTCATATGGTTTCGTTTTATCGTTGCAATGAATATCATAATATCTGCGAAACTCTGCAAATACTGCTTCAAAATCAGGATTGCTTTCTCCGTTCGGCACTGTCTGCAGCATTAATCTTCGTATTCCATTTCCCACAAACTGCCGTATTTCGCTGATATCCCTCTTTGGCATTTGAAATATCGAAAGCGCATGATTGACCGCATCGGTCAAATCTTCCAATGTATCCAAAAGCGTTCCGTCAAGATCAAAAATGACCGTCTTTATTTTCATTGTATTCTTTCCTCTGTCGTATTCGAATTTTTTCATCACCCATTATAATACAATGTCGCAAACAAATCCATACAAAAAGCGATACTTTTCAATCGTATCGCCTTCCTTATTCTTATTATTCAATATTTTCAAAAATTTCGCGCAAGGTCATTTTGATATGCGGAAATCCCCGCAAACTAATCACTGTTTCCGCATTATAATCCTCATCTTCCTGATCGTCCTGCAAGATATAGTTCTGCTCCAAAACATATTTTCCATCTTGCAAATAATAAATCTCAACAGAGCCTTGTGGCGAAACAATCCAGTATTCCTCAACCCCTGCCTGCTCATAGATATCCTTTTTTTCTGTCTTATCTCTTTTGGCTGTTGACGGGCTTAATGTTTCAACAATAAATTTAGGCACTCCCTTATAAAAGCTCCCTTTTAACTTTTTTCGGTCACATACAATCATAATATCGGGACAAAGATAATCATCATTGATCTCCGGATGATATTGATAATCCAGATTCTCTATAAATACAAGACACAGACTATCTTTTAATCCTTTTGCTATATTTGTGTAAATATTGCCATTGATAATCCCATGCTGAAACCCCGGCATTGGTGACATATCATAAATGACACCATTTATTTTTTCGTCCTTTTTGCGTTCAAATTCTGCCATTCCCATATCATCACATCCTTTCTTACTTTAAAGTATAACATGATCAAAGGGAAAATACCACTACGTTTTCTCACGGACTTTACTATCACACTACCTTCCGCGCCAGCAGCTGCTCAATCCGCAGCATTCCCGCCCCCTGCTTGCTCCAGCTCTCGCCTAGATCCTTTGCAGAATTTAAAAGCATTCTCCGCAAATCCGAACTGTTGAGATTCGGATATTTCTGCAAACATAA
>JAAVAF010000081.1 GCA_014804225.1 Lachnospiraceae bacterium | reverse complement strand
TATGTGCAGCCATTTATGGGAGGTCCGCATAGAAATCCTCACAATCCGACAGAGGGTGCGTATACGCGTATGATTAACAAAGCGCGAGATTATATCTATATTACAACACCGTATTTGGTACTTGACCAGAAAATGCTTGAGGACCTTACAAGCGCTGCAGAGAGCGGCGTTGATGTGCGTATCATTGTGCCAAAGAGATATGATAAATGGTATGTGTATATGGTAAATGTTTCTAATTATGGGAAGCTTATGGAGGCAGGTGTGCAGATTTATGAGTATACACCCGGATTTATCCATGCAAAAAATGTTGTGGTGGACGATGAATGTGCGATTTGCGGGACAATTAATACGGACTACAGAAGTTTTTATTTACATTATGAGTGCGGTGTGTTTATCAGTGAAATGGACGCGATAGAGGATATTAAGAAGGACTTTTTGCAGACATTGGAGGTGTGTGATGCGATGGATTTACCTCGTTGGTCGAAACGTCCGATTGGAAATAAGCTAATACAGCAAGTACTGCGAATCATCTCACCGTTGCTTTGATAAAAGGTAATAAAAAAAAATCTCGAAAATTTTCACTTTCGAGATTTTTTATTTTATAGAAAATTGCAATCGTATGTATTATTAAGCTGTTTATCCAATTACTTTTTTCAGTGCCTCGAGAACGCGGTCTGCTTGGAACGGTTTTACGATAAAATCTTTTGCTCCGGATTGGATTGCTTCAATAACCATTGCCTGCTGTCCCATTGCTGAGCACATGATAATCGTTGCATTTGGGTCAGCACCTTTTATTGCTTTTAATGCCTGTATTCCGTCCATTTCCGGCATTGTAATATCCATCAATACAAGATCCGGTTTTATTTCGTTGTATTTATCTACGGCTTGTTTTCCGTTTTCAGCCTCACCAGCGACATTGTAACCATTCTTTGTTAAAATGTCCTTAATCATCATTCTCATAAAAGCCGCATCATCAACGATTAAAATATTTTTTGCCATTTTTATTCCTCCTCTGGAATCAATATTGTAAAATGGAATGTGCGAAAGTTAGTGTATAGAAATATGTATATTCCTTAAACCATTTTAAAATGTCGTTCAGATACATTCTACAATTTTTTTTAAATTTTGTCTATAAGAGAGTGAAAATAAATGAAAAAATCGTTTACAATAACATATAAAGTGTGTTACATTACGCTTATATAGAAAGCGCGAAAAGATTTTCTAAGCGGCTAAAGAACACCCGCTAAGAAAATCTATGTTTCGCGCCGAAGAACGCGCGAAGCGCGTTCTTCACAAAGGTGAGAGAGGTGGATAGAGACGATGACAGAGAATGAGCTTTTAAAAATATTAAAGGAACATGATCAAGAACATGTGGTTGATATGTATAAAAAATTAGACGAAAAAGGAAAGAAAAAACTTGCTGCGCAGATTGCTCGTGTTGATTGGTCGATGATATCAATGGCGGGGCATGAGGAGATGAAACAGAAACGTGGAAAACTGGAACCGCTTTCTGCGCTTGAGGTGTCGGAGATTGAGAAAAATAAAGCAAGATATGAGGAAATCGGAATTGATGCAATAAAAGCCGGTAAGGTGGGTGCTGTGCTTTTGGCGGGCGGACAAGGGACGAGGCTTGGTTCCGACGGACCGAAGGGAAAGTACAACATCGGCGTTACAAAGGATTTGTTTATTTTTGAATGTCTGATTAACAATCTGCTTGATGTCACAAAAAAAGCGGGTTGTTATGTTCCGCTTTATGTGATGACGAGTGATAAGAATCATGAGGAAACAGTTTCCTTTTTTGAAGAGAAGAATTATTTTGGCTATGAGAGAAATTTTGTGAAATTTTTCAAACAGGAAATGGCGCCGTCTGTTGACTTTAATGGAAAGCTTTACATGGAATCAGAGGACTCCCTTTCCCTTTCTCCAAACGGAAACGGCGGATGGTTTTATTCGATGGCTGTGACGGGTGTTTTGGATGATGTAAAGGCAAAAGGGGTTGAGTGGCTTAATATCTTTGCGGTGGACAATGTTTTGCAGCGGATTGTAGATCCCGTGTTTGTGGGTGCAACGCTTGATTCCGGCTGTGTCAGTGGTGCAAAGGTGGTAAGAAAGGCGGATCCGAATGAAAAAGTTGGTGTGCTCTGCCTTGAGGACGGGAGACCGTCTATTGTGGAATATTATGAGATGACGGATGAAATCATTAACTCAAGAGAGCCGAATGGTGATTTGTCTTATAATTTTGGTGTTATTTTGAATTATTTATTCCGCGTTGACAAACTTGAAAAGATTATGAACGAGAAAATGCCGGTGCATATTGTGGAAAAGAAGATTCCTTATATGGCAGCAGATGGTACGTATGTTAATCCGGAAGAACCGAATGGTTATAAATTTGAGTTGTTGGTGTTGGATATGATTCATCTGCTTGACGATTGTTTGTCGTTTGAGGTGGTAAGAGATTATGAATTTGCGCCGATTAAAAATAAGACGGGCGTTGATTCGGTAGATAGTGCGCGCGCACTTTTACAA
Source organism: Lachnospiraceae bacterium (assembly GCA_014804225.1). Lineage (GTDB taxonomy): Bacteria > Bacillota > Clostridia > Lachnospirales > Lachnospiraceae > COE1. The sequence goes on along the minus strand of JAAVAF010000081.1, from coordinate 12,143 downwards.
AAGAATGGTGTGGAATTATGATAAAAAATGTGATTTTTGATGTCGGCTTTGTACTTGTTGATTTTCGCTGGCGCAAGCTGATGGAAGATTTGGGAATTGCAAAGGATTTGCAGGATGTATTTGAGAAGAACGTATTTGGAAGTCATTGGTGGGGAGAGCTTGACCGTGGTGTAATTGAGGAGGCGGAAGTTTTAAAGATGCTTCGTGAGGATAACAAGGAGCATTTGAAGGAATTTGACTATGTGTGGGCTAATAGAGATAAGATTGTGGAGCCGTTTGATTATGCGGTCGGTATGATAGAAGATTTGAAAGCAAAAGGGTTAAAGGTGTATCTTTTATCGAATTATCCGAAGGAATTGTTTACGCTGCATACGGAGTGTGGTCGGTTTCCGTTTATTGACAAGGTGGACGGGAAGGTTGTTTCGGGGTTTGTGCAGCTTGTGAAGCCGGATCGGGAGATTTATGAATATCTTTTGAAAGAATATGATTTGAAGGCGGAGGAATGTGTTTTTATTGATGACAGGCAAGAAAATGTCGAGGCAGCAAAAGAGATTGGAATCAATGGAATTTGGTTTTGGAATTATGAGCAGGCTTGGGAGGAGCTTGAGAAGATCATATCGTTTTAAGATTCCGTGTTTCGTTTTCTTTTCCAGTCAATAAAAGGATGTTAAAAATTGGAAATTATTAAAGGATGGCATTCATGATAAAAATTAGACGGTATTTTATTTGACAATGGATATACCATCTTTTTTGAATCTTTGATTTCTTTTTCTGTTACTGCTTAGATAAGACAATGAAGTATGTTATTTTATGAAAAATTATTTATCATTTGTACTGTCAAGATGGTCTAACGCATAATTACAGCACTGAACAACAAGGGAATTTACGGAAATGCTTTCCGTTTGTGCGATTTGTTCTAATCGCTCCAACAATGTTTTTTCAATACGAAATGTTTTGTTGATGTATTCCGGTTTTTCTATTTTAAACAATTTAAACACCTCCTCTTTATGGATAAGAAATTATAACAATATGTATTTTCATTATATCCTTTTTATATGGATATAAAACACACGTTTTATTTATAAGAGTATTATATTTGTATAAAACATATAATAATATAATTGTTATTTACATCTATTAAAATAAGTGTTAAAATGATAAAAAAATATATATAATAAAGAAAATTTTCTGCTCTTGTAAAGGCAATGGTATTTTTTTACAAAATAAGGAGGAAAGAAAATTGCAACTTGAATTATTAAAGAACGAAGAGAGACAGATGAATTTAATTATGTTTTTGGCATGGGGACTTCTGATTCCAATTGCCGCCTTTATGTTTGTCATGCTTTTTTTGGGCGGTACTGTGAGGGATACAGTGGTATTGTTGATGGTGGTCTTTGCGATATTGATAAGAGTATTTGAAAAAAGTCTGGGTGCTAAGGCAAAGTATTTATATGCCAGTCTTATGCCGTTTATGGGAGCTGTAACGATGGTTGTAGGAAATGATGGGAAATTCGGAGCGATGACTCAGGCATATTTTCTTGCGACAGTAATGATTATTGCCTATTATGATGTGTCAGTGGTAAAGGTGAATGCAATCGTGACCATAGCGGCGAATGTTTTAGGGCTGATTGTATTTCCGGGGGCATACTTTAAATTACATAGCCCGATTGTGTGGATTTTTATATTGATTGTATATATTTTGGAAGTGATTGCTGCTTATGTCATAGCCGGAAGGACTTTCAAATTGATTTCGGATGTAGCGGAAGGGGAAAAAGAGGTGGAAGGTCTGTTGGATAATGTTCGGCAGGCGTTTACAGGACTGGATGAATCGGCGGATAATATTCATATGTCGTTAAGCGCCTTTCAGCAGAGTACACAGGATATTGCAGCTTCTACAGAAGAAATTTCCAACAGTGCAGAAAAACAGATTGAGGAAGTCAATGGAAGCATTGATATTTTCAACACCTTAAATGATAAAATACAGGTTTCCGAAGATCAGGTCATGGTAACCATGGATCATGTGATAAAACTAAAAGAAAAGAACGATGAGGGAATTGCTTCAATCTCAGAACTCTCTAAAAAATTTGATGAGAATATCAAGGCAACACAAGAAGCCGCACAGGGTGTTGCTGCTTTGTCGCAGAAATCTACCTCCATTGCCGGGATTGTAAACAGTATTAATCAGATTGCGAGACAAACAAATCTGCTTGCGCTAAATGCTGCGATAGAGGCTGCCAGAGCAGGAGAATCCGGAAAAGGATTTGCGGTAGTTGCGGATGAGATTAATACTTTGTCTACGGAATCTTCGAATGCAACAAAAGAAATTGATGATATTTTGAAAGATATTATTACAACAGTGGAAGAAACAAATCAGATTATGAACAAAAATGCTGTAATTGTAGAGGAATCTTCTGAACAGCTGGATGATACCATAAATATTTTTGAGGCTATGATAAAATCTTCTGATGAAGTCCTGTCTGTGATTGAAGCCTTAAAGAGGGAGCTTGCAAACATTGTAGATATTAAGGATTCCCTGATGAGTTCTATGAACAGCTTGGAGGAGATTTCAGAAAAATCTGCAGAGACGACAACCGAGATCAGTATGGCGACAGAAGGGCAGGTTTCAGGGGTGGACAGTATTTTAAAATCTTTGGAGACTGTGCAGGGTGGTATTGAGAAGCTTGCAAGAGTTTTGGAAGAATCGCCACAGTAATAAGTCATGTCAGCGCAAATTTTCTTTCCGGTTTGGACAGGCTTTGGGAGATTTTTTAGAAAAATAAAAACGTGTAAAATCCTTGAATAATCGAGGATTTTATACGTTTTTGGTTATTCTTTTATTTTATCTAATTCTGTAAGGTTTACACCGATAACATTAAGTAATGCTTTTAAAGAAATATATTTTTCCTTTAATTCTGCATATGTTTCAGTAGCATTTTCTTTTTTTGCTAACACCATATATTTTTGAATTTCTCTAAAATCATCTATAGTTGTTTTAGCAATTTCAGCATTATCAGACATATAAAACTCCACCTTTCTTTGTAATTTCATTGTAACAAGAACGTTGTATTTATTTATATTATATATAGATAAACAAAAGAGTGTAAAGTGTATTTATTTAAAAAAAGAGAAAAGCATAAAGATGAGGAGTATTGTGTAAAATTCACTTTTCCTTTATACTAATAATATCGTTATCATAAATAAAATTTAAAGGAAAATAAAAAGACATGAAATTTGTAATACAAAGAGTAAGAGAGGCAAGTGTCACGGTAGATGGGGAAGTACTTGGAAGGATCGGACATGGACTTTTGGTTTTGGTCGGCGTGGCGGACAGTGATGATAAAAAAATTGCAGACAAGATGATTGATAAAATGACGAAGCTGCGTATCTTTGACGACGCGGAAGGGAAAACAAATTTATCCTCTTCTGATGTGAACGGTGCATTTTTGATTATCTCACAGTTTACACTTTATGCTGACTGTCGGAAAGGCAACAGACCCTCGTTTACAAAAGCGGGAAAACCGGAACTGGCAAACGAACTGTATGAGTATGTGATTAGCGAAGTCAGTAAAAAAGGATTTCAAACAGAGCATGGCGCCTTCGGAGCTGATATGAAAGTATCGCTTTTAAATGATGGACCGTTTACGATTGTGTTGGATTCTGAGGAAATAGTGTGAAAAATCCTTCTAAGGCAGTAAAATACACTGCCTAAGAAAGATTAAATTTCACACAGAAAAAAGAATAGGGGTTATAAGTATGTTCACAACGAAACTTTCCGAATGGACTTGGAGCAGTGTCTTGATCAGAATTATTATATCGTTGGTCATTGGCATGATTATCGGAATAGACCGCGGCGCGAAGAGGCGCGGCGGCGGTGCACGCACGACGATTACGGTGTGTCTTGGCGCGACGATGGTGATGTTAATCGAGCAATATCTAGAGCAGCTTTATCCGGAGCGGCTTGATATTTCGCGAATTGCAGCACAGGTAGTAAGCGGAGTGGGTTTTTTGGGCGCCGGTTCCATCCTTGTATCGGGACACCAGATTAAGGGATTGACCTCCGCGGCGAGCATCTGGACGTGTGCCTGTGTGGGGCTTGCCATAGGGATCGGTTTTATTGACGGTACGATACTGCTTACGGCATTTTGGCTGATCGGTGTACATCTGACGCCGTATATCGAGGAAAAAGTCTATAAGTATTCCAGGTATATGACGCTTTATATTGAGGTTGAGGATGGAAAAGCAATCACGCTTGTATCAAGACATCTGAAAAATGAAAATTGTTTTATTGATACCTTTCAAGTAGATAAGCCAAAAGCGAAGGGACAGCATTTTCAGATTGTAACGACCTTTAAGCTGCCAAAAGGAAAAAACAGAGAGGACTATCAGCATTCCATTCGGGAATTGAAGGGCGTGGCATCGATGAATGAAATATGACGGATGATTTATTGACAATTATGCTTTTGATGTTATACTCTACTTAATAAATATTTTTTTGGAGGTGAAATCATAATGGCTATATCTATGATTGTCATAGGAATTATTGGACTAATATTGGCTATTGCGCCGCAAAAAATAGCGAAGCAATCAATCCTTGAAGATCCATCTAAGTTAAGGCTTGTAAGAATAATGGGAATATTTGTGGTAATTTGCTGTATATTTGTACTTGTATTCATGTTTAGTATATGAAACATTTAGTTTGACTTACATAAAATTTATTTATTGCATGGAGGCAGTTAGTGATAACTGTCTCTGTTTTTTGTTCTAAAGGAAATTGCAGTAATGAAAATCAAGAAAGAGTACAGAGAAAATGGTAGATCAATATCTTAAAGAGAGGGAGAAAATGGTATAAAAGTAGTAGTGACAGATTTGAGAACTGGTGTTACACTTGAAGAAAATAAATCATTTGTTAGAAGTAGGGATAAACATGAGTCTTACATCGTTACAAAAATTGGAATTAAATAAAAGAGTGGATAAAATACTCCATGCACCGTCGAATGCACCGGCGGGAGGACAACAGCTAGAAATTGCATTTGTGGCGGATTTGTCAGGTGATTTTGAGGATACTTGCCAATCCATAAAAGACGCCGTGACCGCATTAAAGTCACATGATAAAATTTTTCAAAATGTGCGCAGCAATATCGTATATTGGGGAAATGATAAAATTACCACAAAAGTGACACCAATGTCATTTATTCAAATGGGAAAAGCCTTTGAAGATATTGAGGAAATCCGAAAAGAAAATGTGGATAACCATTCTCATTTTGAAAACTTGTGTGAATATCTAAAACTTTATCATGCACGATGCAGATGTATTCTTTTATTTTTAGATTGTACTTATGAAGCATTCGAGGAACAAAGCTTCCGCATATACGACGTAGAAAAAGCGAAAGGATCTTTAAACCCATTTTTAAAACACAGACTCCTAGTAATAGCAAAAAATAAGATGATTCCGGGAAATGAACTTTTTATGAAATTGATTACCAATAAGTTCCAAGCATTTAAAAATAATTAGTATGTTGTAAAGTAGTGATAATATTGTGACGTTGCCAAGTAATGCTATTATTAATGAAAAAATGAATGCCAACAAGTACCATGCACATAAAAAAATTAAGATGTTGCGCCTGAAGTAGTGATAATTAGGGAGAATGCGCAGCATTCTCTGAATGCGTCGCTGCCGAGCGACGCAATTTTTTAATAAAAATTTCATTGAAAAATATATATGAAACAAATATAATAAGGTTCAACCAATACATGAAGCAAACATAGAAAGGTATGGTTAATAATATGGATGAGCCAAATCATGGATATTTTGAGGAAGCATTGTCTAATTTCACAAAAGATTTTGCCTACGGAGGCGCAATCAGGCACCTTGTAGATCATGGATATACAGTAGACAGGATAATCAAGGAATTTCATTATCCGATATCAAGGGAGAGTATTGAAAAGATCGTAGACAATTATAAAGGACAAAAGAAATAGATAAGGGGAACTGTGTAAATCGTTGTGCGAATTTTCGTTGTTTGTAAAAGTGCATTTACAAGAAAATACGTACACAAAGAAGGGAGTATCATCATGAAAAAGAAATGGTTTTCTAAATTTTTATGTGTTCATTTATCTCTTTGCATCCTATTATCAAATGCAGCTTTTTCCTGGGTAGGAAATGATTTGAAATATGTTTATGCAGCAGAGGTTGAAGAGGAATCACAAATAGAAACGAATACCACGGAAATTACAGAAATAAAAGATACAGAAATCATACAAATAGAAGAAGTAAAAGAAAACGAAGAAGTTATTAAAGACGAAATAAATGAAGAAACACAGACAAACATTGCTGAAGTCGAGAATGCCGAATCGACAACAGCAAAACAGACGGAACCGGAAAACAGCGAAACAGCGATAGCATCGACAGAAATATTGGAGGAGACGGAAACAAAAATAACAGAAGAAGTACAAACAGTCTCTGAAGTAGAGGAAACGGAATCTACGCTTGAAAACAAAGCTGCAAGCAACAATACTTCTTCTTATATAGAAGATTTACTGGAGCAATTAAAGCAACGATACGAAAATATGTTCTTAAATAACGACGGATATTTTGAGTATACCGACGAAAACGGCGTTGTCCATACATATGATCCGTACGACCCGGAGTTGTGCAAAAATCTCTTAGACAATGAAATTGTTTCAAATGAGTACGACTCGGTTATTTATCATTTTAATGCAGACAGTTCTGATAGCAGTACTGTCAGTCCATTTACGAATCAGACTTACAATCATGAAAGTCATGTATCCAATAAAATTGTCAGACACGGTATTGATGTGTCAAAATATCAGGGTGATATTGACTGGGAAAAGGCAAAAAAAGCGGGGGTATATTTTGCGTTTATCCGAGTAGGATATAGAGGTTATGGTGAAGAGGGAAAAATTGCAAGCGATGATAATGCCAAGAAAAATATTCAAAAAGCACATGATGCGGGAATAAAGGTAGGTATTTACTTTTTCTCGCAGGCAATTAATAAACCTGAGGCATCGGAGGAAGCGGACTATTGTATTAATTTCTTAAAAAATAATAGCTTGGCAGATTACATATCCTTACCGGTTGTTATTGATTATGAATATTCGTCAGGCAGTACAAAAGGAAGGCTTGAAAACGCCAATCTTTCAAAAAGTACCCATCAGAGTATTTGTGACAGATTTGTACAGGACGTTCGTGATGCAGGCTACAAAGGGGGAATCTATGCTAATTATCAAATGCTTACAAATGATATGCAGCCAACCTCTTCTTCCCTTTACAATAATACACAATACTGGATTGCAAGATACAACGAGGCAACGCACTATTCCAATAATTACCGTTTTTGGCAGTATTCGTCTAAAGGAAAGGTCGACGGTATTTCTGGAAACGTAGACTGTAATTTCTGGTACGAGGATAAAAGAAATATCACGAAATGCCGCGTGAGCATTTACACAGAAGCAGATTTTGAAACGGACTATGTAGATGATGTAAAAGAGGCGTTGAGCATCTATGATACCACAAACAAATATGAGCTTGTGGAAGATACAGATTATACGGTAACGGTGACGAGCGAAACGGTTGACGGAAAGGTAAAGTATAATCTTCTCATAAACGGAATCGGTCAATACACAGGAAAGCTGGAGCGAAAAGGCATCACGATGGGACAGCTTGCGCTTTCCGCAGCGATGATAGAAGATATTGCACCGCAAGAGTATACAGGTTTTGAAATCACACAGGAAACAGGCTTAAAGCTTGAAATGAACAACGGCAATACCAAACTAATCGAAGGCAAGGATTATACGGTAAGCTATTCCGACAATATTAACGCGGGTACCGGATATGTTATCGTGACAGGTATGGGAAATTACACGGGCGAGGTAAAAAAAGGCTTTTCGATTACGGGTATGAAATTAAAGGCAGAAATGTTTGAAGAAATCCCCGACGTGATTTATACCGGAGCCAATTTGACAACTGACACAGGTGTCATAATTAGCGGTGCAAATAAAGAGATAGAGTATCAATTAGTAGAAGGGAAAGATTATACACTAAAATATTCCGCAAACAAAAATGTGGGAACAGCGAAAGTAACCGTCGTCGGAAAGGGCAATTATGCAGGCGAATTACCACTCACATTTCAGATAATAGCGAAGGATTTTTCAGAATCAGCGATTGTAAGTATCGGAGGAGCTTATGATACATATGAAATGGCATATACGGGAAAAGCGTTAAAGCCGAGTGTGACGGTAACCGTAAACGGTCAAAAGCTTTCCAAAAACGATTACACACTGGAATATGGTGACAATATCAACATTGGCACAGAAGCTTATGTGATTGTAAAGGGTGTAAAAAACTATACGGGTGAGGTAAAGAAATACTTTTCCATTATCCCGAAAGCAGCAAAAACAACAAAGCTCACAAGCAAGATGGTGTCGTTGGAAAATACGCATATGTACACCGCAAAAGGAGAGTCTGTAATACCCAATCTTTATGTTGTGAGCGGAACAAAACTGTTGGAAAAAGACGTCGATTATACTGTAATTTATCAAACGAAAAAAGGTGCGCAGATTTCGGAAATAAAAGATGCGGGCGAGTATAAAATTGTCGTAAACGGTATTGGCGGATATACGGGAAAAGTGACGAAAAAATTGGTGCTTGTTTCGGAATCGGACCGCGTATTAAATGATACACTTACAAATGTGACATTCGTGTCAGAACCGGAAAGCCTGGTTTACACGGGAAAAGCAGTAACGCCGCAGATAAAAGTTACGGATAATATAAACGGTGCGGAACTGATTGCAGGAACAGATTATAAGCTTTCCTATGTTGACAACAAAACGGCAGGGTCGGCAAGAGTTGTAATTAAGGGTAAAGGTGTTTATAAAGGCGAGGTTACAAAGACGTTTACAATTCTTCCCAAGAATCTCGGAAATTTAGAGCAAAGCGCTGCGGGTCAACCGATTTTAGATGGAACAACAGCAGTCAGTCTGAATAAATATAGTTATGTTTATAACGGAAAGAAACAGCAGCCAAAAATTAAAATAAAAGATGACAAATACACATTAAAGGAAAATAAAGATTTTATAGTGACGTATCAATCGACGGCGGTTGAGCAGCATGCAAAAAGCCGTGTAAATGTCGATGTTTATACCATGAATATTTCCTTTATCGGAAATTATGCGGGAAAAGCAGCAATCGGTTATGAGATAACACCTGCTGATTTTAGCAAGGTGAAGGTGAAGATCAGTAATCAGCTTTACACAGGAGCTGAGATTTGTCCCGAGATTGAAAACATGGTTATTAAACTGGGAAGTGCGAAGCTTGATCGAGAAGCGTTAGAAGGCGTGACCATAGATGGCTGGCATGATAATGTAAATGTCGGAAAAGCCGGATTTCAGATGTCAACAACCAAACAATGTCGGAATTTCAGCGATAGTAGTATAAAGGACATTACTTTTAAAATTGTGAAGAAATCTGTGAAAAAGCTGGAAGTAAATGTCGGCGGTTTTGCAGTTTCCGAGAAAAATAAGTGTGATCTTGAATTGGTATATAACGACGGCAATGAATACAACCAGTCAAATGGTGCGGAAGTTGTTGTAAAAGATGTGGAAACAGATACTGTCCTTGTGGAAAACAGGGATTATACAGTTAAATTTTCGAACAACAAAAATGCCGGAAATGCAAAGGTAAAAATAAGCGGTATGGGAGGTTATAGCGGTTCAAGAACGGTAACGTTTAAAATTATCGGAAAGCCGCTTGATGAAGCGTACCGTATTGAGCTTTCGAAGGATAGTTATGTTTATAATCATTCCGAGCATAAGCCTTCCGTGAAGCTTTATTATGGGACCACACGTCTTAAAAGCGGAAAGGAGTACACAGTAAAATATGAAGATAATATCAATGCGGGAACGGCGAAAGTTGTTGTAACCGGAAAAGGTAAATATTCCGGAACAATAACGAAAACCTTTACCATTACTCCGAAGCAGAAAAAAGACAGTTCCAAAATTACGGTAAGCAGCATTTCAGAGCAAAAATACACGGGAAGCGTCATTGTGCCCAATGTGACTGTCACCGTTGACGGCGTTAAGCTCACAAAAGGAAAGGATTATACGGTCAGTGTTCTCAACAGCACAAGACTTACGTATACGCAGAATAAAAAGCAAAAAGGCATCGCGACAATGATTATCACGGGTGTCGGAAACTATAAAGGAACACTGGCAAAAGTAAGTTTTGTTGTTGCGGAAAAATAGCAGTTACAGCGTCACCCTATTTGGGTGGCGCTTTCGCGCTTTTAATGTTATAATAAGTATTATTTACAATGTGATAAAAGTGACATGAATGTCATAATTGAAAGGAATGTTGTCAAAATGGAAAACAGGGAATATTCGACAGGCACACTCATAAAACGTTTTCTACCTTATTTTAAACCGTATCGGAGAACCCTTTATACCGATTTGTTCTGTGCGGCACTCACAACAGTTTGTGAAATTGTGCTGCCGTTGATTATCAGAACGATAACCAATACGGCGCTTGAAGACGTGGCGCTTTTGACGGCGCGCATGATTGTCGGGCTTGCCTTGGTGTATTTCGTGCTGCGCGTGATTGATGCGCTTGCGAATTTTTATATGGCAGATATCGGTCATGTCATGGGAGCAAAAATTGAAACGGATATGCGGCGCGATGCCTATGCGCACTTGCAGCAGCTTTCCAATACCTATTTTAACAACACAAAAGTCGGTCAGATTATGGGGCGCATTACGAACGATTTGTTTGACGTGACGGAGTTTGCGCACCATTGTCCGGAGGAATTTTTTATTGCGGGGTTAAAGATTGTCATATCGTTTATCATACTGGCACGGATCAATCTTGCGCTGACATTGATGGTATTTATCTTTGTCCCGATTATGACCATCGTATGTCGTCTGATTAATAAAAAAATGCGAAGGACGTTCAGTAAACAGCGCAATCAAATTGGTGAGCTGAATGCGAAAATTGAGGACAGCCTTTTAGGGCAGAAGGTTGTGAAAGCTTTCACAAATGAGGAGCTTGAAACGCAGAAATTTGAGGACGGTAATCAGGAATTTTTGGAAATCAAAACGTATGGTTATCGAATTATGGGTGTATTCAGTACATCTACGAGAGTGTTTGATGGATTGATGTATCTGACGATTATCATTGGTGGCGGATTTTTCCTGATGGACGGTAGAATTCTTCCCGGAGATATGGTGGCATATGTAATGTATGTCACGACATTGATTGCTACAATCCGCAAGATTATCGAGTTTGCGGAGCAGTTTCAGCGGGGAATTACGGGAATTGAGCGGTTTTTGCAGATTATGGATGCAGATATCGAAATTTTTGACGATCCGGATGCACAGGACATCGAAAATCCGAAAGGCGAAATTGTCTTTCGCGATGTAAGCTTTGAGTATCCCGATGACCATAACAAGGTATTTACAAACTTAAATCTGCAAATCCATGCGGGTGAAAAGCTTGCGATTGTGGGACCTTCGGGCGGCGGAAAAACGACACTTTGTAATTTGATCCCACGTTTTTATGATGTTTCGAAGGGTGAGATTACACTGGACGGAAAAAATATCAAAAAACTGACCTTAAAAAGTCTTAGACAATGCATCGGTGTAGTGCAACAGGAGGTTTATCTGTTTTCGGGTACGGTTTATGAAAATATCGCTTACGGAAAACCGGGCGCGTCCTATGAGGAAGTAATGGAAGCGGCAAAACGCGCGGGAGCCGATGAGTTTATCCAAAATTTGAAGGACAAATATGACACGTATGTCGGTGAGCGCGGCGTCAAGCTTTCGGGCGGTCAGAAACAGCGAATCAGTATCGCGCGGGTATTTTTAAAGAATCCGCCGATTTTGATACTTGACGAGGCAACCTCTGCATTGGATAATGAGAGTGAATACGCCGTGGCAAAATCCTTAAATGCGCTTGCAAAAGGACGTACAACGCTTACAATTGCGCACAGGCTCTCAACAATTCGAAATTCCGACAGAATACTGGTGCTGACAGATGCAGGAATTGTTGAGGAGGGAAATCACGATGAATTGATGGAAAAGGGCGGTATTTATCACGGGTTGTACACTATGGCAAATGAGATGAAATAAGGAAG
>JAAVAF010000080.1 GCA_014804225.1 Lachnospiraceae bacterium | reverse complement strand
GATCTGCAGATTGTAAGAGGCTCAGAGTATTTAGATAACTTTCGTCTGATGATCGAAAAGGAAAAAGTAATACAGGGAACAAGAGGCAATATCTATGACAGAAATAATAATCTGCTTGCATACAACGAACTTGCCTACTCTGTTACCATAGAGGACGTCTATGAGTCAAGCACTGCAGGAAAAGAGCAGTTAAATGACACCATTTACAGACTGATTCATATGATCGAAGAAAACGGTGACACGGTTATCAGCGATTTCAACATTATATTAAACGAAAATTATGATTATGAATTTGCAGTGGAGGGAACAAAGCTTTTACGATTTAAGGCAGATGTTTACGGGCACACCTTGATTACAGACTTAAAATACGGACAAGAAAATGCCTCCGCAGTAGAAATAATTGACTATCTTTGCAACAAATACCGCATTGGGGCTTATGAAATACCGGACGACAAAAAAAGCGATTTTATCCCGGGAAAAGGTTTCACAAAAAGAGAAATTTTACAGCTTGTCACAATCCGGTATGATATGAGCCTTTACAGCTATCAGAAGTATATTTCTACGACAGTTGCTACCGATGTGTCCTTAAAGACGGTTGCCGTGATTATGGAAAATGCAGACTCACTTGACGGTGTTGCAATAGAAGAGGACACGATCCGAAAATATAATTATCCCTATTATTTTTCACATATTTTGGGCTATACGGGCAAAATTGATTCCGAAGAATTGGAAACGCTTTCTCAACAAAATGATACCTATACCATGAATGATATCGTCGGAAAGGGCGGTATTGAACAGGTTATGGAGATTGACTTACAGGGTCAAAAAGGTTCGCAGACCATCTATGTAGATAATATGGGAAAGGTCATCGATACGACAGATATTATAGAATCGCAAGCGGGACATGATGTATATTTGACGATCGATAAGGATCTTCAGGTTGCAGTCTACAATATTTTGGAGCAGAAGCTTGCCGGTATTTTGGTTTCAAAAATCAGAAATATCTACAATTATGATCCGCTCACGTCCTCTTCCAGACAAAACATTATTATTCCGATTGATGATGTGTACTATGCGCTGTTTAATAATAATGTCATTGATATCAGCCATTTTTCGGACGATAACGCGTACGAAACGGAAAAAGAAGTCTTACAGATTTTTAATGATAAAAAGGCGCGTGTGCTTGCTTCCATACAGTCAGAGCTTTTGGAAACAAAAACACCTTATGATAAGCTTACCAAAGAGTATAAAAATTATGAAAGCTACATTGTTTCCATGCTGATGGACAAAGGCGTTCTTGTAAGCTCTGCGATTGACAGAGATGATGCCACTTATATTGCATGGACTAATGATGAAGTCATCAGCCTGAATGAATATTTAACCTACGCGATTTCCAAAAACTGGATTGACATTACGAAGCTTTCTGTGGAGGCGCAATATTCCGATTCCTATGAGGTTTTAAACAGTGTGATTGACTATATCGTTCAAAACCTTGAAGATAATACCCGATTCGCGAAAATGATGTACAAGTATATGATCAGCGACCAGACGATTTCGGATCGGCAAATCTGTATGCTTTTGTGGGAACAGGATTTAATCAGTGTTGACGAGAGTAAAATTACTGCGTTAAAAAACGGGCAGACAAGACCTTATAATTTTATGCTTGACATGATATCCACCCTTCAGATTACACCGGCACAGCTTGCGCTTGATCCCTATTCTGGATCTTGTGTGATTACGGATGTCAACAGTGGGGAAGTACTCGCGCTCGTGTCTTATCCGGGGTACGATATCAATATGCTTGCAAACGGCGTTGATGCGGAGTATTTTGCAAAACTACAGGCAGATTTATCTGTACCGCAATGGAGCGCCGCAACGCAACAGGAAACAGCTCCCGGTTCTACTTTTAAAATGATGGTGGCAGTTGCCGCGATGGAAGAGAACGCAGTATCCTCCGTCGGAGAGACGATTACCTGTACAGGTGTGTTTGATAAAATTCCGCCGGATATTCACAGATGTCATATTTATCCCGGTGCGCACGGTGCGATGAATTTACAGAATGCGATCGCAAACTCATGCAATATGTACTTTTATGAGATTGGTTACCGCCTGAGCTTAAACAATGGAAATTATGACAGTAATTACGGTCTTTCAAGGCTTGAAAAATATGCGGATTTGTTTGGACTAACCGAAAAATCCGGCATTGAAATTACGGAGTCCGAGCCAAAATTTTCAACGGAATTCTCTGTACCAACGGCAATCGGACAAGGCTCCAACAACTATACCACGGTTGGTCTTGCGCGCTATGTTACGGCGGTTGCAAACAGCGGTACTGTATATAACCTCAGTATTCTTGACAAGGTAACGGATTCAAATGGTGATATTGTCAAAGATTATACACCGGAAATCCGAAATGTGATTGATATTGATAGCAGTATCTGGCGTACCATTCATGCGGGTATGCGGGGCGTGGTGGAAAAAAAGAAGTATTACGAGGAACTTCCGGTTCACGTTGCGGGAAAGACAGGTACTGCACAGGAGGGAAGGAACCGTACCAACCACGCATTGTTTCTTAGCTATGCACCCTATGAAAATCCTGAGATTTCGGTAGCAGTGCGCATCGCGTACGGCTACAGCTCAGATTACGCGGCACAGACTGCAAGGGATGTATATAAATATTACTATGGTTTGGCAGATGATGATGAGCTTCTTACCGGAACTGCTGAGGTTCCCGATGCGGTAAGCGGTGAGGGCGACTAAAATCACGAAGGGAGAACATGTGAAGAATTCTGTTATTTTAAAAAGTTTTTCCAGCGGGATATCCGTTATTATGGATCCTGAAATTCCATATGAAGAGCTTCTTGTTGAAATTGCGGCAAAATTTAAAGATGCCGATAAATTCTTCAAGGACGCAGCAGTAGCGGTTTCTCTGGAGGGCAGAAATCTGACGGAAAAACAGGAGCGCGAGATTTTAGATATCATCACGCAAAATTCACGGATTAAAGTACTATGCCTTATGGGCAGAGCAGAGGATAAAAACATTAAATTCCTCGGAATACAAAATAACTTAAACTTGCAGAAAGACGAAAACTACGGACAGTTCTATAAAGGTTCTTTATATGACGGGCAGAGCATTGAAACCGAGCGCAGCATTATTATTCTCGGTGATGTAGGCATAGGCAGCCGTGTCTATTCTGCAAGAGATATTGTCATTCTCGGAAGTCTTACTGGGGAAGTACATGCGGGAGCGGGCGGCAGTTTAAACCATTTTATTGTTGCGTTGGAAATGAATCCAAGTGCTTTAAAAATTGGTCCGCTCAGCCTTGAAATACAGCCGGAAAAAACATCTTTTTGGGGACGAAAGCCAAAATCAACGCCCAAGATCGCATATACTTGTGACGGAGAGGTATTGATGGAACCGATTACAAAAGAATTGCTGGACGATTTTTATCTTTGATTTGATTAAACAAATGTCCGGAGACCATTATATCAAATAATGGGAGGCGAAAACCTATGAGCGAAGTAATCGTTGTTACATCAGGAAAAGGCGGTGTGGGCAAGACCACCACATCTGCAAACGTAGGAACAGGTCTGGCAGAGATGGGACATAGTGTTGTTTTGATTGACGCCGATATCGGTCTTAGAAATCTTGATGTCGTTATGGGACTTGAAAACAGGATTGTATACAATCTCGTAGATGTAATTGAAGGCAACTGTCGATTAAAACAAGCACTGATAAAGGACAAACGACACACTGGACTCTATCTGATGCCTGCGGCACAGACAAGAGATAAAAACTGCATCACCCCGGGACAAATGATTAAGCTGATTGACAGTTTAAGAGAACAGTTTGACTACATCATTCTCGACTGTCCGGCGGGGATTGAACAAGGCTTTCAAAACGCAATTGCGGGCGCAGACCACGCAATTGTGGTGACAACACCTGAAGTATCGGCAATCCGCGATGCGGACCGTATTATTGGTCTTTTGGAGGCAAATGAGATTAAGAAAATTGACCTTGTGATTAACAGGCTGCGTCAAGACCTGATACGGCGCGGTGAAATGATGACGGTCGATGATGTCCTTGATATTTTGGGACTTCCACTGCTTGGCGTGGTTCCCGATGACGAGAATGTGGTTATTGCTACGAATCAGGGCGAACCTCTTGTCGGCAAGGGCTCCATGGCGGGACAGGCATTCTACAATATCTGCCGCAGATTGGCGGGAAAAGAAGTTCCTTTTATGGATTTCGGTAAAAATGTAACCATATGGACAAGATTTTCGAATCTATTCAGAAGAAATCTACAGGAGGAGCAAGCATGAGTATATTGAATATTTTTAGGAGAAAAACCTCACGACAGATTGCAAAGGACAGACTCAAAATATTGTTGATTTCCGACAGAGTGAATTGTTCACCCGAAATGATGGAGCTGATTAAAAACGATATTGCGAATGTCATCTCAAAGTACATGAAAATTGATACATCAAACATGGATATCCAGATTTCAAAAACGGCAAACAACGGCAGAAACGGCATGAAAGCGCCAGTTTTGTATGCCAACATCCCGATTATTGATTTGCGAAATTAATTAAAACCAAACGTTTTTGGATCGACTACATAAGATTGATGCGGGCACCCCCAACGGAGGAAAACGATGTTAAAAAATTACCGAATACGGGATTATGATTTTAAATTAATATTGATGCTTATCGCAATAACAGCAATCGGTATCCTTTCGGTTGGAAGTGCGCGTCCTGATTTACAAAGCAGACAGCTTTTGGGCTTTATCATGGGACTCTTTATTATGATTGTTCTGTCATTTTTTGACTATTCGTTTTTTCTACGGTTTTACTGGGTGATTTATATCTTCGATTTAGTGCTGCTTGTAATGGTGGCGCGGTTTGGAGAGGTGGTAAACAACGCAAGGCGTTGGCTTGTTATCGGCGGCATCCAGTTTCAGCCTTCGGAAATTACAAAAATCATGCTTATTTTGGTGATTTCACAGTACATTATGAAGCACAGAACAAAAATTAATTCCTTGAGAAATATGATCACAATGCTTGTCCTTACAGCGATCCCGGCATACCTGATCTATGATCAGCCGGATATGTCGACCACTATCGTTATTCTTGTAATCTTTTGCATCGTATGGTATGTGGGTGGATTGAGTTATAAGCTGATACTCGGCACGCTTGCAGTTGTGATTCCTGTTGCAGTGGTTTTATTTATTTTAATATTACAGCCTGACCAGACCATCATAAACAGCTACCAACAGGGACGTATTCTGGCATGGCTTTATCCCAAACAGTATCAGCAGACGCTCGCATATCAGCAGACAAATGCGATGATGGCAATCGGTTCGGGGCAGCTTTGGGGAAAAGGATTAAATAACAATATGATTAGTTCCGTTAAAAACGGAAACTTTATCTCTGAACCCCAGACAGACTTTATTTTTACCGTTATTGGAGAGGAGCTTGGCTTTGTAGGAAGCTGTCTTGTCGTTATTTTACTGTTTGCAATTGTGCTCGAATGCCTTAGCGTGGCAAGAAAGGCAAAAGATCTTGCCGGTACCTGTATCGCATCGGGAATGGCGGCACTGATCGGATTCCAAAGCTTTGTCAATATCGCCGTTGCCACAGGCCTTTTTCCGAATACAGGTGTTCCGCTTCCGTTTGTCAGTTATGGATTGACTTCACTGGTCAGTTTGTATATTGGTATGGGTTTTGTCCTAAATATACGATTACAATGTATCAGAAAATACAATAATTAAATCGAACATATTATAAAAATACTAAAAAATCGAAAAAAATTCTATAGATTTTTGTGCAAAAACAATGTAGAATAATAATGTATACAATTTTTATAGGACAAAGGAAGGGGTAAGTATCATGAATATTGCGTTAATAGCGCACGACGGGAAGAAAAAGCTAATGCAGAACTTTTGCATTGCATATAGGGGTATTTTAAGTAAGAACACGCTCTACGCTACAGGAACAACAGGACGCCTGATTGAGGAGGTCACTAATCTGAATATTCATAAATATTTGGCAGGACATTTAGGCGGTGAACAACAGATTTGTGCGCAGATTGAACATAATCAGATCGACCTTGTTATCTTTTTGCGAGATCCGAATTCGAAATCTCACGAACCTGATATTAATAATGCAGTGAAGCTATGCGATATTCATAATATACCTTTGGCAACAAATCTTGCCTCAGCAGAGTTATTAATCAAGTCACTTGACAGAGGAGATTTAGATTGGCGTGAAATGTACAAATAATATTCAAAAAACAATAGCGTTATTGTTAATAACAGTATTTCTTTTGACAACACTTACCGGATGCGGCAGTAAGGAATATACTTTTGCGTATGATAGAAGTCGGAATAATTCCAGTTTTTCGGTTGCTTCTCATCTCGTTGAGAATACAGAGGACGCCTTTGCATCAGAACTGTGCGTCACGGCAAAAGATGTCACGGCGGGAACAGACGTTGATATGTCAGAGGCAACTGCAGCGGGGCTTTTTAATATTTCACAGAAAAAAGTGATTTATGCAAAAAATCCCCATGAAAAGTTAAATCCCGCAAGTCTGACGAAAATTCTGACAGCACTGTGCGCTTTGGAATACGGAAATCTTGATGATGTACTGACCGCGAGTGAAAATGTCTATATCACGGAATCGGGCGCAGTAAAGCTGGGGCTTGAGGCAGGAGATTCTATGACAATGGAGCAAGCGCTTCACGCACTGCTCTTAAAATCGGCAAACGATGTGGCAGTCTTGGTCGCGGAGCATATCGGCGGAAGCGTGGAGGGCTTTGCCGAGATGATGAACGAAATGGCGAACAGCCTTGGCGCAACAAACAGTCATTTTGTCAATCCGCACGGTCTGACGGATCCGAACCACTATACGACGGCATACGATCTGTATTTGATCTGCAACGCCGCCGTAAAGTATGATAAATTTGTAGAGATTATCCATACTGCCACCTACAACTCCGTATATCTTGGTAAAAACGGAAATCAAAAGACGATGGATATTGCAAACAGCAATGCATACATAAAGGGCGAAGCGTTTGCGCCCGACTCGGTGACCGTAATTGGTGGAAAAACAGGTACGACAAGTGCGGCGGGAAGCTGTCTTATTATTTACGCAAGAGATAATGCGGGAAATCCCTATATTTCTGTGGTTCTTCAAGCATCTGACAGGACGGCAATGTATACGCAGATGACAGATTTATTAGGAGAAATATAATAAGTTGTTGTGTTTTTCGACGTATTCTACTATAATTATATTAAATGATATGTTTGTTACTGGAACGGAGTAAACGGTAACAAGTGTTTATCTCATTAAATATGCAATTTACAGGAGGTATTTCTTATGGTACAGCTTATTGTTGGACAAAAAGGAAAGGGTAAAACAAAAATCATTTTAGACATGGTAAACAAAGAGATTGCGAATGCAGAAGGAAATATCGTTTACCTTGACAAGGGTAATGATCATATGTACGAGCTTAACAACAAAGTTAGGCTTATTAATGTGAAGGATTACGGTGTTTCAAATCCTGACGAATTTATAGGTTTTATTCGAGGCATTGTTTCTCAGGATCATGATTTAGAGTGTTTGTATCTTGACGGCTTTTTAAAGATTTCATGCGTTGAAACAGACAGAGTGGAAGAGGTTTTGACGAAGCTTGACCGCATCAGTGATACATATGGCTTTAAAATTATTGCCAGCATTTCTGTTGATGAGGCAGAACTTCCGGAAAGCTTAAAATCAAAAGTCGCTGTATCATTATAGAAATATTTTTAAACAAAAGCCTCGGAAAATCCGGGGCTTTATATGTGCAGAGGCGTATATGGAAATTAGTTGCTCCGCAACTTACGCCTCGCACAACGAGTAGGCGAAAATCTCCTACTCGATTGACAGAGTACAAAGGCGCATAATGTTGTATGGAAAAGGAGATTTGCGTGTGGCACAAAATCAACAGGTAAGAAAAAAACGACATAGTAAATCAGGAAAAACCATGAACAGGATTGAGTTGTTGATCTTCGGCTCAATGACTGTTTATATTATTGTGCTCATTGTGATGTATTTAAACTCCGAACCAATTATGGGATATTCCATACAGATGGGGTCCCTATCCATATCAAAGACCTACACAGGTATCGCACTCAGAGAAGAAGAGCTTGTCAATTCACCTTACACAGGTTATATCAATTACTATATCCGGGAGGGGGAGCGCGTTTCCTCTCGCGATACCGTATATTCCATTGATGAAAGCGGAAGGCTTGCCACACTTTTAAATTCCGGAGAGCTTGGCGAAAATACATACTCGGACGAAGAGCTTGCGGAGATTCGGTCTGATGTCATACAATATGCAAGTGTTTTTGACTGTAAAGATTTCGGTTCTGTATACGATTTTAAATATGATCTCGAAGGCGCAGTTGTCCGGCTTGTCAATATCAGTATGTATGAGAATATTGATACGTTGAACAAATCAAGCCTTGGCGGAATGGTATCGCTTTGTACGGTAGGAAAATCAGGCTATGTTGTATACAATACGGACGGCTATGAGGATCTTTCCATCGAAAATATTAATGCAGAGTTGTTTGACCAGTCCTTATATGAGCGAAACAGAGTTAATAATAACGATTTAATCGAGAAAAATGATGTGGTCGGAAAACTGGTAACCGATGAAAACTGGTCGCTTGTTATTCCGATTGATGCCGAGCGGGTTGCCGAACTTGAGGAAGAGTCTTATGTTAAGGTAAAATTTATCAAAACACAGGAAACGTCTTGGGGAGAAGTCACAATTCATCATTTACCGGATGGAGATTATGCACAGCTTTCCTTCACTAATTCCTGTAAAACGTTCTGCACAGACCGATTTGTCGATATTGAACTCGTGATTAATGATGAAAAGGGGTTAAAAATTCCGAAATCTGCAATCGCACAAAAAGAATTTTTTATCATTCCTGCGGACTATATGAGCAAGGGGGGAGATAAAGGAAATTACGGTGTTTCCAAAGAAACCTACAATGAAAACGGAGAACTTGTTTATCATTTTATAGAAACAACCGTATACAATTCCAACGATGAAGAATTTTATGTTGATAACACGGATTTGAATGTCGGAGATTACATTTGCAAACCGGATTCGGACGAGAAAATGGCAATCAGCAAATCCGGCACACTGACTGGCGTTTACAATATGAATAAAGGCTATGCCGACTTTAAACAGATAACAATTCTTGCTGAAAATGATGAATACGCAATTGTCAGCTCTAACACGAAATACGGTCTTACCGTTTATGACAGAATTGTGCTTGACGCTGCGAGCGTAAACACCGATGATTTTATCTATAATAAATAAAGGAGAGACGTACAAATGTCGGAATACGGAATCAAAGAAAATATAAAAGCGGTCGAGGAGATAATCACTGCAGAATGCGAAAAATGTGGACGGGATCGGTCGGAGGTGACACTAATTGCAGTTAGCAAGACAAAACCGGTAGAGATGCTTCAGGAGGCATATGATTACGGCTGTCGGGATTTTGGCGAAAATAAAGTGCAGGAGCTTATGGATAAGTATGAAGTGATGCCAAAAGACATACGCTGGCATATGATCGGTCATTTACAGCGCAACAAGGTCAAATATATTGTCGATAAGGTATATATGATACACAGCGTTGATTCGTTTCGTCTTGCTGAGGAAATCAGTAAGGAAGCCGTCAAGAAAAATGTAACTGTTAAAATATTAATCGAAGTAAATGTCGCAAACGAAGCTTCTAAATTCGGAACAACTTGCGAAGAAGTCAGACAATTAGTCCGCGATATCGCTAAATTGCCTAACATTTCAGTGCAGGGATTGATGACAATCGCGCCTTTTGTCGACGATGAAGAAAAAAATAGATGCTATTTTCAGAAATTAAAGAAAATTTCAGTTGACATTATGGACGAAAACAGTGATAATATAGTTATGGAAACTTTATCCATGGGGATGACGGGGGATTATCGCGTAGCAGTGTCGGAAGGAGCGACTTGTGTACGTGTCGGAACGGGCATCTTTGGTGTAAGGTAATTATTGCAAAAATGCAACTGCAGCAATGCAAAAAGGGAAAGGGAGAGTATTAAATTATGGGAATGACGGACAAGTTATTAAACTTTATGCATCTTGGTAATGAAGATGATTACTATGATGATGACGATTTTTACGATGAGGGAGAAATTGTGGCGAATACTGTAAGAAAACCTAGACCTGTTTCATCAATGCATGATGACTTTGATGAGCCGGATGAAAAACCTGTGAGAAAAACTTCGCAGAAAGTAACACCGATCAGACCTGTTAAAAAAGCACAGGGAAGCGGTATGGAAGTTTGCGTTATTAAGCCGTTGAGTGTAGAGGACGCAAGAGAAATTACAGAAACACTTTTGGACAACCGTGCAGTCGTTCTGAATTTAGAGGGACTGAATGTAGACATCGCGCAGCGCATTATTGATTTTGCATCGGGTTCTACATACGCAATCAACGGAAATTTACAGATGATTTCAAACTATATCTTCATTATCACACCCGCAAGTGTTGATATTTCAGGAGATTTTCAGGGCGTTTTATCAAGTACTTTTAGTGTACCTATTTCTCACGGTACATTATAAATCTTATTTGATACAAAAGAATTTAGCTTCCCACTTTCTAAGGGGTGGGAAGTTTTTAGTGTTGAAATGGAGGTAGTGTGAAAAATCAAAGATTTTTCACACGGCAAATTTGTGCTTACGCTCAAATTTGCAGGTTACGCAAGAATTGGAGGATTAATAAAATGTCACAGCGATTAACAATCAATCAAAACAACAAACCAATCTATGATATTGTGTATGAGCATGATTTTTCAAGACTTGCCGAGGAGCTTGCCGCTTTTGATATTGAACAGAAAAAGCTTTGTATTGTCACGGACTCAAAGGTCAACGGACTCTATGCTGATGAAGTGTGTGCCCTTTTAAAGGACAAGTGCAAAAAGGTGGTTGTGTACGCGTTTCCAAATGGGGAACAGAATAAAAACCTTGATACGGTTAAGAATATTTATGAATTTCTGATCCAAAATAAATTTGACCGCAAGGATATGCTTCTTGCACTTGGTGGCGGCGTTGTCGGTGACACTACAGGATTTGTAGCAGCAACGTACCTTCGCGGAATTGATTTTGTGCAGATACCGACTACGCTTTTGGCTCAGGTTGACAGCAGTATCGGCGGAAAAACAGGTGTTGACTTTGATCAATACAAAAACATGGTTGGCGCGTTTTATATGCCAAAGCTTGTGTATATGAATATTGCAACCTTAAAAACACTTGATGATAAACAGTATTATTCGGGCATGGCTGAGGTTTTAAAACACGGTCTGATCAAAAATGCTGCGTACTATGAGTGGACGATTGACAATATGTATGAAATCCACGAGCGGGACCTTGATACGCTTGAAGAAATGGTACAAAAGAGCAATACCTGCAAAAAGCTTGTTGTGGAAAAGGATCCCACGGAAAAAGGTGAGCGTGCGACTTTAAACTTTGGTCATACGATTGGTCATGCAATTGAAAAATATAAGAATTTTGAGCTGATGCACGGTGAATGCGTCGCACTCGGATGTGTCGCGGCGGCGTATATTTCATGGAAACGCAATCTACTCTCAAAAGAAGAATATTATGAGATTCGGGATATGTTTGTGCCGTTTAATCTACCGATTTCGATTGATAAAATTGAACCGGAAAAGATTTTGGAGCTCACAACCTCTGACAAGAAAATGGAGGGCGGACATATTAAATTTATTCTTCTGAAAAAGGTCGGAAAAGCTGTGATTGACACCACTGTCACAAAAGAAGAGATTATGGCGGGCATCAACGAAATCTATTTTACTGACGAGGATTGGAATGAATAAGAGAAGAATTATTTTACTGACAGTTGACTTTTTCTTGGCAATATTGTTTATTGCGGCAGATCAACTGACAAAATACTACGCAGTCCTTATGCTTAAAGATCAGGCACCGTATTCTATTATAGACGGTGTTTTTGAGCTACATTATCTTGAAAATAACGGCGCTGCTTTTGGAATCCTTCAGGGACAGAAATTTTTCTTCTTATTTATTGCAGCAATTATATTGAGTATGATTCTCTATGTACTTTTTAAAATGCCCTACCAGAAAAAGTACATTAAACTTCATATTACGTTGGTACTGATTGCAAGCGGTGCAATTGGAAATCTGATTGACAGAATCCGATACGATTATGTCGTGGATTTCCTTTACTTTAGCCTGATTAATTTTCCGGTGTTTAATGTCGCTGACATTTATGTGACAGTCGCTGCGTTTTTCCTGGTTATTCTTCTTTTGTTTGTCTATAAGGAATCCGATTTAGAATTTCTAAGCTTTCGGGCCAAGAAGTTTCGCGATATAAAATAATTTCATGAGATTTGGAATTCACAAACTTGTAGGATATGGATTAAATTATGAGTGAAATTTTATTTGAAGTATCTCCTGAAATGGAAGGAGAGCGCATTGATAAATGTATCAGCAGCTATCTCAATTCCCTTTCAAGGAGCTATATTCAAAAAATTATCAAAGACGGAAATGTATCGGTTAATGGTATTGTTGTAAAAGCAAATTATAAGGTAAAATCGGAGGATTGTATTCGGTTTATTGTACCGGAGTCCGTTGAACCTGATATTCCGGCGCAAGACATTCCGCTTGACATTCTTTATGAAGACAAGGATCTTCTGATAATAAACAAACCGAAAAACATGGTTGTGCATCCCGCGCCTGGACATTATGAAGGCACACTTGTCAATGCAGTTATGTATCATTGTAAAAATGAACTTTCTGGCATCAATGGTGTTATGCGCCCCGGAATCGTTCACCGGATTGACAAAGATACTACAGGCTCTTTGATTATATGTAAAAATGACGAAACACATAATGCGATTGCAGCACTTTTGAAGACACATGATATTACAAGAAAATACAGAGCAATTGTCTTTGGAAATGTGAAAGAAGAGGAGGGCACGATATCCGCACCAATTGGACGTCATGCTACGGACCGCAAAAAGATGGCAATAACCGAAAAAGGGAAACATGCTGTCACACACTACAGAGTGCTGGAACGCTTCAATGGTTATACTTATGTGGAATGTCAACTGGAAACAGGTAGAACACATCAGATACGCGTACATATGGCAAGTATCGGACATCCGTTGCTTGGAGATTCCGTTTATACCGGACAAAAAGCGCCCTTTAAACTGGAAGGACAGGTGCTTCATGCGATGACAATCGGATTTGTGCACCCGTCGTTAAACAAATATATGGAGTTTGAGGCGCCGCTTCCGGAATATTTTACAAAACTTCTTGAAGTTTTAAGAATAAAATAATATGAAACAGACATTGCAAAAGCTTAAATATTAAATCTTTTCAATGAATAAGTATTTATTTTCACAAAGACATCACAAATTTTATGAATTTGTTGGTGTCTTTTGATTCGATAACATCAGCAAACTTTATACTTTATGTGCTGATATTTATTACTATAAAGAAATTCAAAATCCTTATGCCAATGTTTGTTTATGATACTTTTGCACATAAATGATTGCTATTTTTGACGATTAATAGTATAATATTCATATAATACTTGTTGATTTTTCATAAGAAAGGTGGAGTGTATATGAACACGATTATTACAATAGGTCGTCAATTTGGCTCGGGAGGACATGAGATTGGCGAACTACTTGCAAATCACTATGGCATTAAATGTTTTGATAAAGAATTACTTTCCCGTGCAGCAAAAGAAAGCGGTTTCTGTGAAGAAATGCTGATCAATCATGATGAACGACCGACAAACTCATTTCTTTACAATTTAGTTATGGATACATACACCTTTGGATACAATTCATCGTCATTTGTCGATATGCCGATTAGTCACAAAGTATTTATGGCGCAGTTTGATACAATCAAAAAAATAGCGGAGGAGGAGCCGTGTATCATTGTTGGGCGTTGTGCCGATTATGCGCTTCAGGAATATAAAAATTCTGTTCATTTGTTTATTCATGCGGATGAAGATGCGAAAATCGAACGTATTATGAAGAAATACGAAATTACCGCGGATAAAGCTCGTGAAATGATGATAAAGAAGGACAAACAACGTCAAAGCTATTATAACTATTATTCGACGAAAAAATGGGGACGCGCCGACAGTTATGATCTTTCCATTAACAGCAGCAAATTAGGAATTGAAGGAACCGTTCGATTGATTATTCAATATATTGAAGATTTTGAAGCTAAGAAATAAAAGGAAATCCCTTGCCTTTGGTGAGGGATTTTTCTTTATGATTGATATTTGTTTTGTGAGCTGAGAGTGATATATTTATTCGCAAAAGATGGTATTTTCGCGAAAGCAAAGCGGCAGTTCCGCAAGGAACTGTTCGCGTAAAATCTTGTTTTGCGAAACAGTAGCCAGTTATTGTTTTACAAATATCATGAACTTTCCCTCAAGTATGTCCGTAGAGCAAACGCGCATTTTTCCAAAACGACGCAGCACGTCAGGCTGAAAACCGCCACCAAGATAGTAATGTCTGTCTGAGCTCAGCACAACAACGTGTGTAAAATCAGAAAGCTGCATCATTGTAAGAAGTTCTTTTACCGTAGCCATATAATACCTCCTATTGGTTAAAAAACTTGTGCTGCACATCATATTTTCTTGATTTGATAGCTTCC
The DNA here is from genome assembly GCA_014804225.1 of Lachnospiraceae bacterium. GTDB lineage: Bacteria > Bacillota > Clostridia > Lachnospirales > Lachnospiraceae > COE1. The sequence continues at coordinate 1,328 of JAAVAF010000080.1, read as the reverse complement.
TTTATAACATACGTACCGGAATCACAGAGAACGCGGAACCAGTCGAAACGTTCCTCACGTGCATGCATCAGAAGCTCATAGTAAGTCATATCAGAATGCAAATCCAAAAAGTCAAGCATCTCGCCAATAGCTTTATATTTATCAATTGCAAGACCTATGATGTCAGTATAATCGGCACCGCCAAAACAGCGCACATCATCAACGGAATACTGCGCTTTATCCGGATTGTCAAGGTGACAAAGATATCTTGCATAACCACGAACAGACTGAACTATCTCACAGCCAACGCCGCCGATCTGATCAAAAACCTCTGCAACCTGTTCTTTTGTTTTTACGCCTTCAAACATAATCATTACATGATAGTGCGGTTTCTTTAGTTCCCCAGTAGGATTCAGATCATTATCATGCAGCGGCGAAATAAACATCGGTATTTTCAATTCTCCAGCAATTCGAAGCCAATCAATCGGCGCGCTTTCCGGATAAACTACAGTTGCATAGTTCCTTGTGCGTCCGGATCCACGAGACTTTGTTTCATTGGAACTCATTAATTATTACCCCCTGTTTGTACAAATTAAACAAAAAATTGCAAAGCCGGCAAACCGAATTTTTATGTATATTAAACAAAAAAGTGGTGCGTGAACAATGAACACCATGGGCACAGTCGTAGTGGGTGCCCATGGGAGCCACCCCACGGAAAACAACGACAACCCACAACAGAATCACAGATTAAACCATCTGCGACCATTACCCATATGGTAAAGGTCGCCCACCTGGGACCCACCCTTACCGTGTAAGTTATCTAAGCAACAAAAACTTTAGAATGGTATGGGACGCGCAAAAGGCAAAACTCCACTAGGGCGGAGTTTATGCGCGCATAGCAGAACGGATAAAAGAAACAATTTATCCATATACGCGACACCACAAATACGCTGCGAAAAACTATCTTCGCGAATCAACGTCAGACTCCCAGCCCAAATCACTAAATGCGCTGGTGTCTGATGACACTAGCTTATTAAGTGATTATAGGGCAGCCCGTTCGGGCATTTTTTTATATTTATAAGAGAAAAACAAGCGGAAATTCAACCGTTTGACGTATCTCCGAGGATCAAAGATGCCCAAATCAAAAATAAATCTCCGGAAAAAATCCCAAATGAATTTATGCAGAACCTCCGGCAGTAAGGGCACGATATCCGATCCGCTTTACGCTCTCGGATTTGGATCATATTGATTTTAACGGAAACGCCATACGGGGCGCGCATACGCTTACCGCCCCGTACGGCATGGAATGCTTAACCAGCTTTGTTCTTTTTTCTCTGCAGCCTTAAAAA